>CAYVAS010000066.1:0-14726 GCA_964449375.1 uncultured Iamiaceae bacterium
CGGTGCCGACGGTGGCGATCAACGTCAGAACGAGATCCTTAGCCGTCACGCCTTCGGGAAGTGTGCCGTCGACGGTGACCGCCATGGTCTTCGGGCGCGCCTGCGGCAGGGTCTGGGTGGCCAGCACGTGCTCGACCTCGCTGGTGCCGATCCCGAACGCCAGCGCGCCGAAGGCACCGTGGGTGGAGGTGTGCGAATCGCCGCAGACCACGGTCATGCCCGGCTGGGTGAGGCCCTGTTCGGGCCCGATGATGTGCACGATGCCCTGGCCCGGGTCGCCCATGGGGTAGAGCTTGATGCCGAACTCGGCGCAGTTGGCCGACAGGGTGTCCATCTGCTTGGCCGAGATCGGGTCGGCCACCGGCACCGACAGATCGGTGGTCGGCACGTTGTGGTCCATGGTCGCCACGGTCAGGTCCGGGCGGCGTACCCCGCGCCCCGCCAGGCGCAACCCGTCGAAGGCCTGAGGACTGGTTACCTCGTGGATGAGGTGCAGGTCGATGTAGAGCAGGTCCGCGCCGTCGGTCTGGCCCACCACGTGGGCGTCCCACACCTTCTCGCTGAGGGTCTTGGGTCGGGTCATGTCATCCTCCGGTGGTCCGGGGTGCGTCTCATATATTGAGATGCTAATCTCGGCATATGGATCACAGCGTAAGCGGTGTGGGGGTGCTCGACAAGTCGATGACCGTGGTGGACGCGGTCCTGAGCGGTGCTCACAGCCTCAGCGAACTGGTCGAGGCGACCGGACTGCCCCGCCCCACCGCGCATCGGCTGGCCGCGGCCCTGACCACCCACGGGCTGCTGCGCCGTACCGGACGCGGTGGCTTCGGGCTCGGCTGGCGCCTGGTGGTGTTGGGCCGGGCGGCCGAATCGGACCACGGGCTGGTCGAATACGCGGAGGACGTGCTGGCCCGATTGCGGGAACGCACGGGAGAATCCGCGCAGCTCTATGTGCGTGACGGTGATCAGCGGGTGTGCGTGGCCGCGCTGGAATCTCCTCACGAGCTGCGCACGATCGTCGGGGTGGGCGCGGTGCTGCCCCTGTCCCAGGGGTCGGCCGGCCACGCCCTCACCGGCACCGTGGGCCCCGACGGGTGGGTGGCAAGCGTGGCCGAACGCGAAGTCGGGGTGGCCTCGGTGAGCGCGCCGGTGCGCAACGACGACGGCGAGGTGGTCGCCGCCATCGGGGTGTCGGGACCCATCGAACGGATCTCGCGGCGCCCGGGGGATCGTTACGGGTCGGCGGTCCTCGATGCCGCCGAGGACCTCACCCGGCTGTTGTCGGACCTGCCCGACGCCTGAACGAGTGGTTCAGTCCACCGCGACGATCTGGACCTGCATGGTCGCCCCGGTGGGTGTCAGATACGACACGGTCTCGCCCGCCCGGTGGCCCCGCAGGGCCGCGCCCAACGGCGACGAAGTCGACATCACGTCGTAGTCGGAGTGGCGTTCCTCGATCGATCCGAGCAGATAGCGCTCGGTCTCGTCCTCGGCGTCGCCTTCGTAGCGGATCGTCACCACACAACCGGGCAGCACCGTCCCGCTACCGTCGGACGCCACGATCCGGGCGTTCTCCAGGGTCTGGGCGAGGTGCGCGATCCGCCCCTCCATCTTGCCCTGCTCCTCCTTGGCGGCGTGGTAGTCGCCGTTCTCGGAGAGGTCGCCCAGCTCCCGAGCCGTCTCGATCTTGCGCGCGATGTCGATGCGACCCCGGGTGGTCAGGTCCACGTACTCGGCCCGAAGCCGGTCGTACGCCCCCTGGGAGAGTTCCACGTCGTCAGCCATACGCCCGTCATCGTACCGTCCGGCCCCGGTCGCCCCCGACCGCGGCGCAGGCTTCCACCAGTACCGGCGTGAAGCGATCCGGGTGGTCGAAACAGGTGGTGTGTCCGCCCGACACGGTGAACTCCACCGAACCGGCGATACTGCCGGCCAGGCGCCGCTGGTTGCCCGGACGTACCAGGGTGTCGTCGGTGGTCACCACCGACGCGGTCGGCACGGCGATCTGGTCGACCCAGGTCGAGGCGTCGAAACGGCCCAGGGCCACCCCGGCCTGGGCGATCGTGGCCGGGTCGCTGGGCGTGAGCTGATCGGCGATCCACTCGGAATGGACCCCGGTCGCCCGCCGCGAGATGAACCGTCGGCGCGCCGCGCTGCGCAATGGTGAATCCGGAATGAAGCTGGTCGCCCCGACCAGCACCCCGATCGGCCCCAATGCGGCCCGCACCGACGGTGAGCGGTTGAAGCGTCCCGCCGTCGCGCACAGCACCAACCCGCGGGTCCGATCGCGGTGACGCCGGGCCAGGTGCAGGGCCACGGGCCCGCCCATCGAGTATCCCACCGCGATCGCCCGGTCGATGCCGAGCGCGTCGAGCACCTCGACCACGTCGGCGGCGCACCGGGCGAAGCTGAACCGGGCGCCGTTGCGGAGTCCGCGACCGTGGCCACGTTGGTCGAAGGCGACGACCCGGAACTGCTGGGAAAGCGCCGCGTAGGAGAAGCCGAAGTTGAGATCGGCGGTGGCCATCCAGCCGTGCAGCAGCACCACCACGGGCGCGCCGGGAGCGCCCCCCGAGTCGCGTACGAACAGTTCACGCCCGCCGCCCAGATCGACCATGCGCCCCTCGGGTGCCCAGGGCACCAGCTCGGTCAGGTCGGAGACCGTGGGCGCAGACGACATCGTCCCATCGTGCCAGAATCCCGCCCGCGGTCCGCCCTTCCTCGAAACTCGGAGCGAAAAGGTCGAATATCGACCTTTTCGCTCCGAATTTCGGGTGGGGGTGGCGGGGTGGGGGTGGCCTGAATCCGGGGGTGGGGGTGGCCTGGGGGCCCGGGCGGGTTCGGCGGGGGGTCGGGGTGGGCCTTCGTGGCGACCTCGCCTGTGGGCGTACCGTTGAGTGGCCCCTGCACGCACACCGACCAAGGAGTCCCGAGTGGCCCATCGCATCGCAGTCGTTCCCGGTGACGGCATCGGCCGGGAGGTCGTCCCCGCAGCGCTCCGGGTGATCGCGGCCACCGGCGTGGAACTGGAGACCACCGAGTTCGACCTGGGCGGCGAACGCTACCTGCGCGACGGGGTGATCCTGCCCGACGAGGTGCTCGACGAGCTCGCCGGGTACGACGCGATCCTGCTGGGCGCGGTGGGCACCCCCGAGGTGCCTCCCGGGGTGATCGAACGGGGGCTGCTGCTGAAGATGCGCTTCGCGCTCGACCAGTACATCAACCAGCGTCCCTTCCTGTCGCCCGACGGCTCGGTCGACCTCGTCGTGATCCGCGAGAACACCGAGGGCACCTACGCCGGCGAAGGCGGTTTTCTGCGGCAGGGAACGCCCCACGAGATCGCCACGCAGGGATCGGTGAACACCCGCATGGGCGTGGAGCGTTGCGTGCGCTACGCCTTCGAACTGGCCGCCTCGCGCCCCGACCGGCACCTGACTCTGGTGAACAAGACCAACGTGCTCACCTTCGCCGGAGACCTGTGGCAGCGCACCTTCGACGAGGTCGCCGCGGAGTATCCGGGCGTGGCCACCGCCTATGACCACGTCGACGCCGCCTGCATCCACCTGGTGAACGACCCGGGCCGCTACGACGTCATCGTGACCGACAACCTGTTCGGCGACATCCTCACCGATCTCGCCGGTGCGGTGTCCGGTGGTATCGGTCTGGCCTCGTCGGGCTGTCTGAACCCGGACCGCTCGGGCGCGTCGATGTTCGAGCCGGTCCACGGCTCCGCGCCCGACATCGCCGGCCAGGGCAAGGCCAACCCGGTCGCAGCGATCCTGTCGGCGGCGATGATGCTCGAGTTCCTTGGTGCCCACGACGCCGCGGCGCGGATCCGCGCGGCGTGCGCAGAACCCGACACCCTCACCGGTTCGACAACCGAAATCACCGACGCGATCATTTCGCGACTCTGATCTACTGGTTTCCACGCCTCTTTCTGGAGATCCCACCATGCCCATCACGCCCACCTCGAAGATCTGGATGAACGGCGAGCTCGTCGACTGGGACGCCGCCCGGATCCACGTGCTCACCCATTCGCTGCACTACGGGATGGGCGTGTTCGAGGGGATGCGGGCGTACGCCACCGCCGAGGGTCCGGCGATCTTCCGGCTCACCGAGCACATCGAACGCCTGGAGCGTTCGGCCCGGATCGTGATGATGGACCTGCCCTATTCGGTGGACGAACTCGTCGAGGCCTCCAAGGCGGTCGTGGCGGCCTCGGGGCTGGACAGCGCCTATGTGCGGCCCATCGCCTATTACGGCTACGGCGAGATGGGTCTCAACACCATTCCCTGTTCGATCGACGTCGCCATCGCCTGCTGGCCCTGGGGCGCCTACCTGGGTGACGACGGCCTCACCGAGGGGATCAGACTGCAGATCTCGTCGTGGCAGCGTCACGACCACAACACCATGCCGCCGGCGGCGAAGGTCACCGGCAACTACGTGAATTCGTCGCTGGCCAAGATCCAGGCGATCCACGCCGGCTACGACGAGGCGCTGCTGCTGAACCGTGCGGGAATGGTGTCCGAGTGCACCGGCGAGAACGTCTTCGTCGCCCGCCACGGCAAGTTGATCACCCCGCCGCTGTCGGCCGGGGCGCTCGAGGGGATCACCCAGGATTCGGTGATGCAGATCGCGGCGGACCTGGGTTATGAGGTCGTCGTCGGCGAGCTGTCGCGCAGCGATCTGTACCTGGCCGACGAGATGTTCCTGTGCGGCTCGGCCGCCGAGATCGCCGCGGTGAACTCGGTGGACGACCGTGCCATTCCCTGCCCGGGCGAGATGACCCTGGCCATCGCCCACGAGTACGCCGCGGCCGTCGCCGGCAAGGTCGACAAGTACGCGCACTGGGCGGAACATGTCCGATGAGCCGGTGAATCTGCCCGACGCGGTCGACATCTTCGACACCACCCTGCGCGACGGCTCCCAGTTCGAAGGCATCTCGTTGTCGGTCGACGACAAGTTGCGGGTCGCCGAACAACTCGAATGGTTGGGGGTGCGCTGGATCGAGGGCGGCTACCCCCAGGCGAATCCCCGCGACGCCGAGTTCTTCCGCCGGGCCCCCTCCGAACTGTCGCTGTCCCACGCGGAGCTGGTGGCCTTCGGTTCCACCCGGCGACCTCGCGGCAGGGTCGACGACGACCCCACGCTGCGTTCTCTGGTCGAAGCCGGCACCGGAACCGTGTGCATCGTGGGCAAGTCGTCGTTGTTCCACGTCACCGAGGTGTTGCGCACTTCGGCGGAGGAAGGCGTGGCGATGGTCTCCGATTCGGTCCGGTTCCTCAAGAATCAGGGTCTGCGGGTGTTCTTCGACGCCGAACACTGCTACGACGGGCTCCGCCAGAACCCCGAATTCACCCTGCGGATCCTGGAGGCCGCGGCCATGGCGGGCGCGGACTGTCTGGTGCTGTGCGACACCAATGGCGGGTCGTTGCCCCACCAGGTCCAGGCGGCCACCGCCGAGGTGGTCGCCGCGTTCGGCGACGACGTGCAGATCGGGGTGCACACCCAGAACGACACCGGCAACGCCGTGGCCAACTCGGTGGCCGCGGTCGTGTCGGGCGCGACCCAGGTGCAGGGCACGGTCAACGGCTACGGCGAACGCACCGGCAACGCCAACCTGATGACCGTCATCCCCAACCTCACCCTGAAACTCGGGGTGCGCTGCCTGCCCGAAGGCCACCTCGAGCGGCTCACCTCGGTGTCCCGACACGTCGCCGAACTGGTCAACCTGCCGCCGCACCCCGCCGACCCCTATGTGGGTGCGTCGGCCTTCGCGCACAAGGCGGGACTGCACACCTCGGCGTTGGGCCGGGCCGGCAGCGTCGCCTATGAACACATCGAACCCGAACAGGTGGGCAACGTCACCCGGGTGCTGGTCTCGGACCTGGGCGGCAAGGCCGGCATGGCGATGAAGGCCGAGGAGCTGGGCGTGCACCTGGACGAACGCGCCGCGGCTGCCTTGAGCGACGAGCTCAAGCTCCGCGAAGCGGCCGGGTACGTGTACGAAGCCGCGGACGCCTCCCTGGAGCTGTTGATGCGCGAGGCGACCGGGTGGCGCCAGGACTACTTCCGGATGGAGGGCTACCGGGTCACCACCTACCACCGGCTGCTGTCCGCGGCGGGCATCCACCCCGGCGACGCCGACCTGGACACCTCGGTGGAGTGTGAAGCAACCGTGAAGGTGTGGATCGGCGAGGACCGTTTCGCCGCCGTGGGCGAGGGCAACGGGCCGGTGAACGCGCTCGACAACGCGTTGCGCTCCGCGATCCGCCACCGCTACCCGGTCGTCGACGAGCTGTTGCTGATCGACTTCAAGGTGCGGGTACTGGACTCGTCCTCGGGCACCGGTGCGGTCACCCGGGTGCTGATCGATTCCACCGACGGCGAACGGACCTGGTCGACCATCGGGGTGTCCGAGAACGTCATCGAGGCGTCGTGGCAGGCCCTGTCGGACGCCTTCGTGTGGCAACTCGCCCACCACCACGACGACCGGTAGGCTCGCGGTCCATGGCAGCCCCCTCCTACGTTCCGGCCGATCCGCGCCACCATCCCCGCGATTACGAATCCTCGCCGCGGCGGCCCCGAAGCTGGTGGCTGGACCGGCCCGGCGAGATCGTGCCCGACGAGATGCCCCAGGGCGGTCTCTATGGCAACCACGGCCCCGACATCGGCTACGCCTACCGCCTGGTCCGCCTGGTGTCGGACAAGCTGCACGTCGGTACCGGGGAACGGCGTGACGACGCGGAGTCCGGCGGCGTGGCCGTCGCGATGCGCCGTGCGGCGTTGAACGGCCGGGCGCCGATCCTTGCCGACCTGGATGTGGCCTTCACGATCTGGGGGTTCTACGACCCGCAGCCCCCCAGCGGGCTGCGGGTGCTGCGCGCCGAGATGTTCGAGGGGGCCCGGGCGGCGATCCACGGCTACGAAATGCGCCGGGAGATCGCCAACGCGGTGTCCGAACATGCGCTGCGCATGACCCCCGCGGCGGTGACGGCCGCCTACAACCAGGACTGGGCCGGGCTGTTCATCGATCGCTGAAGGTGACCCGGTACCCTTGCGAGCGTGACTGACGTACGCGTTCGCTTCGCCCCGTCTCCCACCGGTTTTCTGCACGTCGGTGGGGCCCGCACGGTGCTGTTCAACTGGTTGCACGCCCGCCGGCACGGCGGCGAGTTCCTGCTGCGGATCGAGGACACCGACACCGAACGCAACCGCCCCGAGTTGACCGAGGCCATCTTCGAGGCACTGGAGTGGCTGGATCTGGGGTGGGACGGCGAGGTGGTGTACCAGTCCCAACGGCTCGACAACTACCACCGGGCCGCGGAGCAGTTGCGTGCCTCGGGTCACGCCTACCACTGCGATTGCACCGCCGCCGACGTGGCCGCCCGGGCCGCCGAACGTGGCGGGCCTCCCGGCTACGACGGGCACTGCCGGGACCGGGATCTGGGCCCGGGACAAGGGCGTGCGCTGCGGTTCCGGGCTCCCGACGACGGCACCACCGCGTTCGAGGACCTGATCCGGGGCGAGGTGTCGGTCCGGAACGACACGATCGAGGACTTCGTGTTGCTGCGTTCCAATGGCACCCCGACGTTCCTGCTGGCGAACGTCACCGACGACGCCGACATGGGCATCTCGCACGTGATCCGGGGCGAGGAGCACGTGAACGGCACCCCCAAGTACCTGTGCATCGCCGCGGCGCTCGGACTGGACTACCGACCGGTGTTCGCGCACCTGCCGCTGCTGGTGGACGAGCGGCGTCGCAAGCTGTCCAAGCGGCGTGACGACGTTGCCGTGGGTGACTTCCGGGCCCAGGGGTTCCTGCCCGAGGCGATGGTGAACTACCTGGCGTTGCTGGGATGGGGACCCGCGGACGGCGTGGAGATCCGGCCGCTGGCCGAGATCGTCGAACAGTTCGATCTGGCCGATGTCAACCCGTCGCCAGCGTTCTTCGACGTCGCGAAGCTCACCAACTTCAACGGCGAATATCTGCGGGCACTCGACGTGGAGGAGTTCTGCCGTCGATCCGAGCCGTTCCTCACCGGCGGTGACGCCGAACGCGCCGCGCTGATCGCATTGGCGCCGCTGGTCCAGGAGCGGGTCCGGCGGCTCGACGAGGTGCCGGCCATGATCGACTTTCTGTGGCGCGAACCCGACCTGGTGGAGGCCGACTGGGACAAGCACGTGGTGCGCGGTGCGGCCGGGGCGTCCATGATCACCGAGACCCGCAAACGCCTGGGTGACCTGGCCGAGGCCGACTGGACCCCCGAGCACATCCAACAGGCCGTCGTCGACGCGACCGTCGCACTCGGGTTCGTCAACGACGAGGGCCGCCCCCGGCTGGCCAAGACCCAGGGCCCGGTGCGGGTGGCGCTCACCGGGCGGGCGGTCGGCCCACCGCTGTGGGAGGCGGTCGCGTATCTGGGGAGGGAACGCACGCTGGCCCGTCTGGACGCGGCGCTCGACCGGGTGGGGTGAGGCGCGGTGGCCAGCGGCGCCTCCGGCCGACCGCGCCGTCGACGACGCATCGTGCTGTGGTCGATCCTGGGGGTGGTCAGCGTGGTGGTGGCGTACTTCGCGTTCACCTTCGGCCAGGTCGTGTCGACCTCGCGGGTCGACCACGCCGAGGGCCAGAACGTGGCCCCCGCCGAGGCGATCGTGGTGCTGGGTGCTGCGCAGTACGACGGGGTGCCCTCCCCGGTGTTGCAGGGGCGCCTCGACCAGGCACTCGCCCTCTACGAGCGGGACCTGGCGCCGATCATCGTGGTGACCGGCGGACGTCAGGAAGGGGACCGCTTCACCGAGGCCACCGCCGGCTACGACTACCTGCGCGGCCACGGCGTGCCCGACGAGGCGATCCGGCTGGAGGTGCAGGGGCGCACCACCTTCGAATCGCTCCGGGCGACCTCGACGTTCCTGCACGACGAGGGGATCAACGACGTGTTCATCGTCTCCGACGGCTACCACTCAAAACGTGCCCTGGGCATCGCGGACGAGGTGGGCCTGCAGGCACGGGTGTCACCGTCGCAGATGTCGATGTCCACGGGTTCCCGGCTGCGGGCCCAGCTTCGGGAGACGGTGGCCGTGGGTCTCGGCCGACTGGTCGGCTACCGGGTGCTGGATCACCGCTGAGGGCGGGGTTCGCCGACCCGATCGGGCACCACTACACTCGAACGTTCACCCGATCGGGGGTGGTGTAATTGGCAACACGACTGGTTCTGGTCCAGTTATTGGGGGTTCGAGTCCTCCCCCCCGAGCTTGGAACGCGCGCCTCGTAGGCGGATCACCCGGCCTGGTGGACCGGGTGTCGATCAGAGACTGAACTGGCCGAACATGCCGTCCTCCATGGCGCCGGTCCAGGGTTCGAGCAGGGCTGTGAGTTCGGCGATTCCGGCGTCGCCGATGGCCAGCCAGGGCAGCGTCGATGCGCGGTCGGTGGCAGCCTCGATGGCTTCGCGTTGGGCCTGGCCGTCCGGAGACAGCGCGAGCGGCTCGTCGGGGTCGCCGGGCGCGAGCCAGCCGGTCTGACGGTGCAGGTCGATCGCCGCGGCCCAGGCTTCGTTGGTCCAGCCCCGCGTGATGCGCAGGAAGGTCTCGGGGATCTGACGGGACGCAGCGTGGATCACCAGCGCTTCCAAACCGTCGAGGCCCGAGGTGACCAGGGTCGCCACATGGCCGTCGCCACGGAATTCACGCAGCAGGGTCGCGGCGTGCCACAGCACCAGGTGGGGCTCGGTGGGCCAGTCGAGCGCGGCGTGCGCGGCGAACAGCGGACGGCCCTCCAGGTACCGGGTGGCTTCCACGGCGGTCTGGCGGGCCAGGTCGGCTGCCCGTGCCAGATCCTTCGAGGCGAGGAAATCGGCGTCCAGGTGGGTCCGCAGCGCCGCTTCGGCGACCCGGAGCCGGGCGTCGAGCACCTCTCCGACGGTCGTGGTGGTCCAGACCTCGTCCATGGCGCGGGTGACCAGCTCGGGCGCGAAGTTGAAGAACGTGGCGGTGACCACCTGGGCGGGCACCTCGCCGAGGGCCGCCGAACGGGACGCGAAGTAGCCCGACGCGCTGTTGAGCCCGAGTGGCTCGTAGAACTCGGTGCGTTCGGGCGCGAAGTACACACCGGCGTGGAACGGCTCGAGGATCCGGTGGATGCGCCGAACCGCCGACAGATCGGGCACGTCGACTGGTGCGTCGGTCATGTCGCCACCTTTGCACCCGGCGGGCCCGGTCGACGGATCCGGTCCGACCTGGGGTGGGGGAGGGTCCACCAGATAGGATCGATGCTCGCGTCCGACCCAGGGCGGACGTGCACACGGCCCCATCGTCTAGAGGCCTAGGACACCACCCTCTCAAGGTGGAGACACGGGTTCGAATCCCGTTGGGGCTGCCACACCGACACCGCGGGTCGCCGGATGTAGGCACGGCGGAGGTGATGGGCTCGGAACCGTCCCAGCCGGCTGGACTCCGCCGAGAACCGCTTGCGACGGCACCGGTGCGGGCCAAGGCCCCGGAGGCGCCGAGCACTAGCTTGGATCCCGATGACACCCGAGGACGGTCGAGCCCGGGGCGGGGTCCTCCAGGCGATCATCCGCCGGTTGGCCGCGGCCGGCGCGCTCGGGTCCGCCGCCATGGTCGGTGCCTTGGTGCTCTACCGGCCATGGGGCTGGCGGCTCCGAGTGCCCGTGTCGACCGCGTTCGACACGCAGCTCAACGCCATCTTCATCAAGAACGTGCTCACCGGCACCGTGTATTCCACCGAGCGCCTCGGTGCCCCCTTCGGCCAGCACCTGCAGGACTTCCCGGTGGGAGGCGACCGGTGGTCGTACCTCATCGTCCGGGCGATCGGCACGATGTCCGACGACCCCTTCGTCGTGCTCAACATCTTCTACATCGTGGGTTTCGGACTCATCGCCGCGTGCACCTACCTGGTCGCCCGGGAGCTGCGCCTCGCCGTCACGACCTCCTCGGTGGTCGCGCTGCTCGCGGCGTTCCTGCCGTACCACTTCTGGCGCGGGGAGATGCACGTGTGGCTGGCCAACTACGCCGGCCAGCCCCTGATGGTGCTGTTGGCCGTGTGGGTTGTGCGCGACGAACTCCGGGTGCCGCTGGTGCACCGGCACCTGGGGTCCTGGACACGCCAGCAGCGTCGCCGCGGGCTGA
Organism: uncultured Iamiaceae bacterium; assembly: GCA_964449375.1. Classification (GTDB taxonomy): domain Bacteria; phylum Actinomycetota; class Acidimicrobiia; order Acidimicrobiales; family Iamiaceae; genus JAFDWI01. The sequence goes on from CAYVAS010000066.1 coordinate 11,155, forward strand.
TCGCCGCCGCGTCGATCGTGGTGCTCGGCGGCAACGGCGGCTACTACGCGGTGTTCGCGATGCTGACCGTCGCTGCCGCCGGCGTGCTGGCCCAGGTGCACCGGCGCTCGTGGCGCAATCTGGTCACCGGAGTCGTCACCGCCGCCGGCGTGGGAGTGGTGCTCGCGCTGAACCTGATTCCCGAGCTGATCTGGCGGGTGCGCCACGGGGTCGACGACCAGGTCGCCCACCGGTTGCTGATCGAGAACGACCAGTACGCCCTCCGACTGGTGAAGCTCGTTCTGCCCGGGGCCGACCACCGGCTCGCGCCCTTCGCGCACCTCGGTGACCAGACCGTTCTGGGAGAGGGTGGCGAGTACGCCGGCCTGATCGCCGTGGCCGGACTGCTCGCCGGCTGGGTGTTGTTGTTCAGCCGTGGCCTGCGTCCCCGGGTCGACGACGCTCCGACCGGGGCGCCGGACCGGTCGCTGCCGCTCGCACTGGCGGCGGTCTCGACCTTTCTGGTCGTGCTCGGCACCGCCGGAGGCCTGGGCTATCTGATCGCCATCGTGGGCACGACCCAGTTTCGGGCGTGGAGCCGGGTGGCACTGCCCCTGGCGCTGTGTGGGCTCTTCGCCGCGGGATGGTGGGTCGATCGCTTCCTTCCGCGTCTCGACCGCCGAAGGTTCGCCGCCACCGCTGGTGCGGTCGGGGTGCTGGTGGTGGGTCTGCTCGATCAGATCCCCGCCGACGTGGCGCCGGCCGAGGCCTCCACCCGCGCCGCGTTGGAGGCGACGCGGGCGTTCGTGACCCACATGGAACAGAACCTTCCCGCCGAGGCGATGGTCTTCCAGTTGCCGGTCGTCGGGTTTCCCGAGCACGGTCCGGTCGGAGACCTGCCCGACTACGCGCTGGCCTTGCCGTACCTGGTGGGCGATGATCAGCTTCGGTGGAGCTACGGGGGGATCAGAGGGCGTGAGGCCGACTGGCAGGTCTGGTGGAACCAGCAGCCACTGGCCACCGAGGTGGCGGGCATCGCCGCGGCCGGGTTCGACGCGCTCTCGATCGATCGCCGCGCCTATCCCGCAGACGACGCCGCCGCGTTGATGGAGGACCTGACCGAACTGGTCGGCCCGCCCCGGGGCGCCAGTACCGACGACCGCCTGGTGTGGTTCGACCTGCGGCCGCTGCAGGACCGCCTCACCGCGGCCACCTCGCCCGCTCTGGTGCAACGCGCCGGCGAGCTGATCCTGCACGGGGTGACGGCCACCTACCACGGTGACGTGTCACCGAACCTCGACCCACGGGGCGCCCAGCAGCGCCTGGTCGGTCCGTCGGCGGAGATCGAGTTCTCCAACCCGATGGACGAGGCCCGTACCATCCGGGTCCGCAGCACCTGGACCAGCCAGACCGGCGCCACGCTCGTGATCGGCCCGCCGGGTGAGCTCCAGCGTGTCGAACTCGGTACCGGGCCGACCGAGGTGGTCCTTGCCGTGCAGGTCCCGGCCGGGGGCTCGGCGACCGTCGGCGTCGACCTGGACGGCCGTGGCCAGCCCCACGGGGACGTGACCTTCCCGGTGGTCGCGGAACTCCGGTCGATGGCATTCGACGAAGCCGAGGTCCGCGCCGTCGTCGAAGCGGTCGCTCCGACCGACTGAACCCGGCGGAACACCCGTTGCGTCGACCGCCGCACGCCGGACTTTGAACGGTCGACCCCCACGAGGGCCGGTCGATGGTGCAAAGACGCGATCACGCCGGTCAGGCGCCGGCAACTGGAAGTCGCAGGCGTCTCGCGCGACGATGAGAGGGATTCGAACCCGTCCCGATGGAGGAGCCGTGGGGTACGCCGCATCCGTGTTCCGCGTCTACGACCACGACGCATCGCCTCCCAAGACCGGCTACCGCGTCCTGGTCGACCGCCTCTGGCCCCGGGGGATCCGCAAGGACGACCTGGACCTGGACGCCTGGCCCAAGGACCTCACCCCCTCACCGGATCTGCGCAAGTGGTACGACCACGACCCGGCCCGTTTCGACGAGTTCCGGGACCGCTACCGTGCCGAACTGCGCGAGGACCCCGGCGCTTCCGAGCTGGACACGCTGACCACCAAGCTGCGCTCGCGCCCGGTGGTGCTGTTCACCGCGGTCAAGGATCTCGAGGGCTCCGCGGCGAAGGTGCTCGCCGAGATCCTCAACGGCGACGCGCCCCTGGACTGACTGTGAGGGCGTGAGGCGGCAGGTCGGCGTTCGTGCTGGGCTGCTGGCTGGTGATTGCGAGCGTGACCCATGGTCTGACTGGCTTCGTGCCTTCTGCGGACTTGTCCGCTCGTGGTCACCGGCCCCGGCCCGAGTGGGGTGACTGGCCTGATCAGGAGCTTGACCACCAGGTGAATGCTGGTGTGTCCCATCACAGTCCTGCCGATCTCCGACCCGGACCGGAACCACACGTCCGTTCCCGGCAAGGAGAAGAACGCAGTGACCATGTTGGCAGAGGTCGTCGATGTCGTCATCGGGGTCGACACCCACAAGCACACCCACACCGCAGCAGTCGTGTCGGCCACGACCGGCGCCGCCGTCGAGGACGTCACGGTCGACACCGACCCTGACGGCTACGCCGCTGTGGTCGACATGGCCGACCGTCACTCGGGGTTGCGGGCGTGGTCGATCGAGGGCACCGGCGGCTACGGCGCCGGGCTGGTCCGCTACCTGCGTGAGGCCGGTGAGCTGGTCATCGAGCTCGATCGCCCGAACCGTCCCGCTCGCCGCAATGGCGCCAAGTCCGACGTGTTGGACGCCATCCGCGCCGGCCGCGAAGCCCTTGCCCGCGAGCACCTCGCCGAGCCTCGCGCTGTGGGTGAACGAGCAGCCTTGTCGGTCCGCCTCGCTGCTCGTCGCTCGGCCGTGGACGCCTCGACCGTCGCTCAACGTCAGCTCGGGTCACTGATCGTCGCGGCACCTGAGGTGCTCCGGGCCCGGTTCCGGGGCCTCAGCACTACCGGGTCGATCGCCACCGCAGCCAAGGTTCGGATGAGCTCGACATGGGACATCGAGACCCGCAGCTACGCCGAAGTGCTGCGTGATCTGGCCCGCCGCATCCAAGCCATGCAGACCGAAGCTGCAGCCCACGAGAAGGCCATTTTGGCGATCGTCAAGACCTGGCGACCGGACCTGTTGGACCAGCTCGGCGTCGGCCCCATCGTCGCTGCCACCGTGTTGTGCGCCTGGTCCCACACCGGACGCTTCCGTTCCGACGCCGCGTTCGCCAGCCTCGCCGGGGTCGCACCGATCCCCGCCTCATCAGGGATGACCACCCGCTACCGGCTGAACCGCTGCGGCGACCGTCAACTCAACCGCGCTCTGCACACCGTTGTGTTGTGCCGGCTCCGCTACGACCCAGACACCCGCGACTATGCCGAACGACACCGCGCCGAAGGCAAGACCGACCGCGAGATCAAGCGATGCCTCAAGCGCTACGTCGCCCGCCAACTCCTCCGCCAACTCGAGAGCCCCCCGACCACCACTTGACGATCCATAGGAGCGTCCACCTGCCTCGAACCCGTTGGCACGGACGGTTCGCAGTGTCGAGTGCCAGGCGT
>CAYVAS010000067.1:0-14449 GCA_964449375.1 uncultured Iamiaceae bacterium
CGACCCAACTGGTCGCTACTCGCCACGGTCACACCCCGCTGAAATCCGAAGACCCAGATTGTCGAGCAGACGGGTGCGGCCCAGGCGCGCGGCGACGAGCAGGCGCAGCTCACCGGAGACCTCGGTGGCCGGCGCGACGGTGGCCGCGTCGACCACCGCGGCGTAGTCCAGCTCGAACGGGGGTGCGGCCGCCACCACGGCACGCATGGCGGCTTCGACCGCCGCGACCCGACGTTCGCCGCTCCGGACCAGGTCGCGGCCGGCCACCAGCGCCTGGTGGAGCGCGGGTGCCACGGCACGTTCGTCGGCCGACAGGTACACGTTGCGGCTCGACATCGCCAGACCGTCGGGTTCGCGCACCGTGGGAACGCCGACGACCTCGACGGCCAACGACAGGTCCGCGGCGAGGCGGCGCACCAGCGCGAGCTGCTGGTAGTCCTTTTCTCCGAAGTAGGCCCGCGACGGCCCGACGATCGCGAACAGCTTGGTGACCACCGTGGCCACACCGGCGAAATGCGTCGGGCGGCTCGCGCCCTCGAAGCCCTCGGTGACCCCGTCGACGGTGACGGTGGTGACCACCGGTCGCGGATACATCTCGGCGACCGTGGGGTGGAAGACCACGTCACCGCCGGCGTCGGCGACGACCGCGAGGTCCCGGGCCAGGTCCCGGGGGTAGTCGGCCAGGTCCTCGGAGGGGGCGAACTGCAGTGGGTTGACGAAGATCGACACGACCACCAGGTCGTCGGTGGCACGGGCGGCGCGCACGAGCGCGGCGTGGCCCTCGTGCAGGAAGCCCATGGTCGGGACGAAGCCGACCGAGCGACCTTCGGCGCGGGCGGCGTCCAGGCGCCGGCGGAGCCCCACGATCGTGTCGATCACCTCGGTCACGGCTCGCCCTCCGGGCCCGGCTCTGCTGCGAGGATCGCTTCGCCGCGCCGGGCGGCGGCGAGCCAGGCCGGGGGTTCGGCCCCGTCGGGGACCAGGCGTGCAGCCAGCTCGGCGAGCGCGGCATACCCGGGACGTTCCTCGGGTGCCAGCGCCTCGAGGTGCCCGGCCACGGTGGCCCAGTCACCGCGGCGCACCGGGCCGGTCAGTGCCCGGGCCGGCGACGAGGAGACAAGGCCCTCCAGGGTTCGGGTCGCGAGCTGCAGGTAGGCCTCCAGGGGCACCCCCGTCGGTGCTGCGATCCGCTCGACCTGACCCATCAGGGCCACCAGATGGTTCGATGCGACCGCCGCCGCGGCGTGGTAGGCGGCCCGATCCGCGTCGGCGACCTCGACGGCGTGGCCGCCCACGGCGTCCACGATCCGCCGCAGTTCGGCCAGGCCGGGCGCGTCGGAGGCGGCGACCGCGAACCAGGCGCCGTCGTGCAGGCGCACCGCGCCCCTCTCGGCGTCGGGGATCGACACCAGCGGGTGCAGCGCGCCCCGACGGGGATGGGGTGCCAGCACGTCCAGACCGGCGGCTCCCGCCAGATGCACCACCAGGGTGTCGGCCACGGGTTCGATCGCGGCGGCCACCTCGGCGATGGCCGCGTCGGGCGTGGCGAGCACCACCACGTCGACGTCTCGGGCCGCGCCCGACAGGTCGTCGCCGCGGCTCCAGGGCTCGAGGACCCGCCAATCCAGATCCGCCAGCACCCGCATCAGGGCCCCGCCGGCCCGCCCCGGCCCCACCACGCGCACCCGGTGCGGTCCCCCCGCAGTGCCCGCCGCCGCCGTCACGCCCACGACGACCCCACCGGTGGTCGGTGCCGGGTATCGTTGCCGGCGAGCCGCCACCCCGGAGACCGCTCCGGGGTGCCACCAGGAGCACGCCGCGTGGAGCACACCGTCGACATGGAGCGGGTCCGGGTGACCCGTGCCGGGGACTTCACCGCCGCGGATCCCCTGCTGGCTGCCATGGCGGCGACCCTACCCAAAGGCGATGCCGCGCTCGATCCCCGGACCATGGCCCGGGCGTCGCGGTTCCCGCTCGCGCCCAAGATGACCCTGGCGCTGACCCCGACCCGCATCGTGGTCTACAAGAACGGCTGGGGTTCCAAGGTCGGCAATCCGGTGGGCAGCGTGGATCTGCAACGGGTGACCGGCGTGGAGATCACCTGGAACCGGGCTCTCGCGGTGGTGGCCTTCGCGCTGCACGACGCCCCGCTGGTCGTGGTGGTCGCGACGACCCCCGAGAGCGCCGAGCACTTCCGGAACCAGTTCCTGCGGCTGCGGGGTCGCATCTGAGGCCAACCCACCTCGGGCGGACCGGACTCTTCAATCGACGATGTCGTCGAGGCGGCCCAGGCGCATCACGGTGCCACTGGACAGGCGCAGGTCCTCCTCGTCGACCAGTTCGGGCGCGAGTTCCGACAGTGGCGCCAGCACGAAGCGGCGTTGCCGGTACCGGGGGTGCGGGATGGTCAGGTCCTCGTCGTCCATGGTCACCCCGTCCATCCACAGCACGTCGACGTCCAGGGTGCGCGGGCCCCAGCGTTCCTCGCGTACCCGTTCGGCCGCGGACTCCAGGCGACGGCAGACCGCCAGCAGCTCATGGGGGTCCAGGTCGGTGTCGAGTTCGACCACCAGGTTCAGGAACGGATCCTGGCTGCCCGGGCCGCCCACCGGTTCGGTCTCATAGACATCGGAAACCGCGGTGACCGAGTCACCGAGGGAACTGATCGCCTCGGACAGATACCGAGCCCGTTCGCCCAGATTCGACCCCAGACCCAGAAAAGCCCGGGTCACCCGTGCTCCCGACCCGTCGGGTTCACTTCGCCGGATACCTCGGTGTCGGTGCGGGCCGGGCCGCTGTGTCCGGCCGGGCTGCGCCGCCTGGTGATCCGCACCCCGGAGGTGGCCAGCATCTGGGGCACCGGCGGGCGGAGCTTGCGCACCGCCACGGTCACCGCGCTCAGCGGCGCGCCGGACGCGGCGGCGTCGTCGAGCAGGCGTGCGGCCAGGTTCTCGGCGAGGTGTTCGAGGAGACGGGGTGTGGCCGTGGCGCACACCTCGGCGATGCGTTCACACACCGCGCCGTAGTCGATGGTGTCGGCCAGATCGTCGCTGCGTCCGGCTCGGGACAGGTCGCCGATGAGGTCGACGTCGATCTCCAAGGGCTGGTCCCGTTCACGTTCCTCGTCGAGCACCCCACAGCGAGCGGCGAGCTGCAGACCGCGCAGCTCGATGCGGTCCTCAGCGGTGAGCTCCGCGCCGCTCGTCGGCACGGTCGCAGAATCGGCGGTGGTCACCTCGCCGCCGACGACGGAGCCCCACCGGACGCGGTCTCGGCTTCGGCGAAGGCCGCACGGGCCTCCGGCGAGGCGCTGGGCAGCCCGGCGGCCACGTGCACCAGCTCGCGGCCGTAGGGGCCGAGCTGCCGCTTGACGAGCCGCTCGACCAGGGTCACCGCCTCGGGACCCGTCGGGATCATCCCCGACCAGACCAGGTAGCCGGTGATCAGTCCGCAGACCACGTCGTCGAGGTTGTCGGCGTGGATCAGCAGCTTCTCGCCCGCGCCGAGGAGCTGTTGGAGTTCGGGGTAGAAACGGTTCAGGTACTCCGCGGGTTCGTCGGCGTTCTCGAAACCCCGGTGCCGCCAGGCCACGCCCAGTTCGTCGTAGTTGTGCAGGTTGTGGGGCGCGGGAAGGATCGAGATCACGCAGGTGAAGCCCTGTTCACGGATCCAGATGATCTCCTCCTGGCGGCGCACCCGGCGGTGGTTGTCGCCGTAGCCGCCGGGGCGTTCGGCCACCGCCAGGCGGTCCTTCATGATCCACGAGAAGTTCCGTGGAGGGATTCCCTGAGCCCATTTGCCTTTGGCAGCCATCTGGTGCGCGTCTCCTCGATCGGGGACCTCCGCTGTCCTCGAGTCGGATCGTCGACTCGGCGGCCCACGGTCCGGGCGGGAGTCGACAGCAGAGCAATTCCGACCCTCCAGTGTAGAGAGGCCGTCAAATCGGCGTCCCGGAGCGCCGGCGGACCGATCGCGGACCGCGCTCTGAGTCGTCAGGTTCCGGTGGCCGACGACAGGACTCCTTCGTCGTCGTTGCCGGTTCCCGCACCGTTCGCGCGGTGCCTGGCGACCTGCTCACGGAACGACCGCAGCGGGTAGCCCACGACCCGGGCTTCGCTGCGGGCCTGGGCCCGCGCCGAACGCTGCAGGCCGAACATCGGGCCGGTCTCACCGAAGTAGCTGCCCGGGCCCAGCGTGGTGAGCACCTCGGTGTCGCCGGAGGCGTGCAGACGCACGATGTCGATCTCCCCGTGGTCCACCAGGTACACCAGCGACCCCCAACTCCCCTGTTCGAACAGGATCTCGCCGGCGCCGAGCGTCACCGCCTCGGGTTCGCCCTGGTCCTCGAGGAACCGCGGCACCATCTCGAAGACCACGTCGGCCAGCGGGATCATGCGCTCGTCGTGGGTCGACACCACCACGATCCGCTGCTCGGAGGCCAGCGACCGGATCAGGGTCAGGGTCTCCTCGACCTGGATGTAGTCCAGGTGGGCGGTGGGCTCGTCGGCCAGGATGAGGGGCGGGTCCAGGGCCAGGGCCCGGGCGATGGCGACGCGTTGCTGCTGGCCACCTGACAGATCGGCGGGGCGGTGGTGGGCCCGGTCGGCCAGGCCGACCCGCTCCAGCAGCTCCATCGCCCGCCCGCGCCGTTCGGCTCGGGGCACCCGCGCGTTGCGCAACGGGACCAGCACGTTGTCGAGCGCGTCGAGGCTGGGGATCAGGTTGAAGGCCTGGAACACGAACCCGACCTGGTCGCGGCGGTACGCGGTCAGCTCGGATCCGGCCAGGGAGGTGACCTCGGTGTCCCCCAGACGGATCGTCCCCGACGTGGGCGTGAGCATCCCACCCAGGCACGACAACAGGGTCGTCTTGCCACACCCCGAGGGACCCAGCAGCAGCACCAGCGAGCCCGCCTGCCACTGGACGCTGACCTCATCCACGGGCCGGAGCACGTAGTCGCCGCTGCGGAACTCCACCACCAGATCCTCGACGATCAGATCGGCCATGCCGTTGCTCCGTTCATGCCGCGGCGAACGCCGTCGCCGGATCGACCGAGGACACCCGCCGCATCCCCACCACGCTTGCCACCAGGCCCACGACCAGCGCGACGAGGGGCAGGCTCACCAGGGCGGTCGTGGTCAGGGTGACCGCCATGGGGAACACCGGCGCCAGCAGGAAGGCCACGACGATCCCGATCAGGGAGGCGACGAGTGAGATGATCGCCGCCTGCAGCGCCAGCCCACCCAGCAGGGCCCGGTTGGACACGCCGGTCGCCTTGAAGACCGCGAAGTCCCGGGTTCGTTCGTTGGCGGCCAGGTACATCGACGAGGCCAGCACCAGTGCCGCGACCACCCAGAGCAGGTACGCCATGAACGCGATGGCCTGCTGGGCGCTCTGCAACGGTGAGAGCAGGTTCTCCTGAGTCTCGTCCGGGTCGTACGCCGACAGCGAGTCGGGCAGTTCGGTGGGGGTTCCCCGGGTCGCGAACGCGGTGGCCAGGTCGGCACCGTTCATGGTGAGCTCCTGGGTGGCGGCGATGTGCACGAAGGCCACGGGAGCGCCGGCGAACAGGGTGGTGTCGGTGGAGCCGGTCACGGTGAAGGTCGCCTCGCCGATCTGGATCCGGTCGCCCGGTGCTTTTCCGAGCTCGTCGGACACGACCGCATCCTGAGGGCCGGCGATCGCCGCGCCCGAGGTGGGTTCGGGGTCGCCGACGCCGCCCGGGGTCACGCCGACGAGGATCACCCGCGGGACCGATTCGTCGGTGACCGGCGCCTGCACCAGCGTCATGGGGGACGCCGCGGTCACCCCGGGGTCGGCCTCGACGGTCGCGACCTCGGAGGCCGGCATCGGCAGCGCCCCGTAGAAGGGTCCGCTGGCCCGCGACGAGAACACGTAGGCATCCGCGCCGACCCGCTCCACGAACCGGGACGTCTCGGCGTGGAAGCTCGCGGACAGCCCGGTGATGACCATCGTCAACGCCAGGACCAGGCCTGTGCCCACGATGGCGATGGCCACCCGCCGACGACGCCACTGCAGGTCCCGGAGCGCCGCGACGATCACGTCGCTGCCACCTCGTCCGCCGCCCGGGTCACCCCGCCCCCCTCGCACATTGTTCACCAGTCAAGCAGAAATTCCGGGGTGGCGCTCGCCACGACCGTCTGGTCCGGGTGCGTCAGGTCCCGCCGGGCGTGGTCAGTGCGCGGGCCCGTACCGTTTCGGCCACATCGTGGACGCGCACCACCTCAGCTCCGTGACGCCAGGCCCACACCGCGGTGGCGACCGACGCCTCGAGCCGCTCGGCGACCGGCGCGGCTCGGGTCACGGCGGCCTGCGCACCCGGTTCGACGTGCGCGGCGGTCGCGCCGTCGGCCTGCGCGGTGAGCCGGCCCAGCGAGGACTTGCGACTGGTGCCCACCACCACCGGATGGCCGGTGGCGACCAGCACGTCGAGGTGCCGCAGCAGGCTCAGATTGTGGTCGGTGGTCTTGCCGAAGCCGATCCCCGGATCGATCCAGACCTCGGCCACCCCCAGGTCACGACCGGCCGCGGCGCGCTCGACCAGAAACTGCCGCACCTCGGAGACCACGTCGTCGTAGTGGGGGCGCTGCTGCATCGTGCGAGGAGTGCCCTGCATGTGCATGCAGACCCACACCGTGCCGTGGCGGGCCGCCACCTCGGCCAGTTCCAGCGACCCGGACACGTCGTTGACGATGTCCGCGCCCGCTGCCACGGCCTCCTCGGCCACCTCCGGGGTCATCGTGTCGACCGAGACCCGCACCAGGGGAGCAAGCGCCGCCACCACCGGGACGACCCGGGCCGCCTCGGTGGCCGCGTCGACGGGGTCCGCGCCCGGACGGGTCGATTCGCCGCCGACGTCGACGATGTCGGCGCCCGCGGCGACGAGGTCCCGGGCATGGCGGATCGCGGACTCGGGATCGGGCCAGCAGCCGCCGTCGGAGAACGAGTCGGGGGTCACGTTGACGACCCCCATGATCAGCGGTTGCACGGCACGACCTGGCGAGGTGGTGGTCAGTCGGCCACGGTCGGGATCGTCACCACGACCCGCGACATCTCCACCGAACCGCCCATCTGGGGCTGGGCGTAGGCGACCGAGGTGGCCACGATCTGCAGATCCAGTCGGGCGCCCTCAGCCGCGGCGAAGGCCACCGGTTCCATGTCCACCTGGGCCCGGTGCATGAGTCCGTCGCAGGTGATCGCGATCGGGGTGACCTGGTTGCCCAGCACCCGGTCGGTCGCCGAGTCGACGAGCTGGGCGAAGATCCGGGTGGGGCGGGTGGCCTCGCCGTCCAGTCGGCAGGTGTAGCCCAGCTCGAGCCGGGGTGCTCCCAGCAGCAACCGGTCGGCGCCGGTCACGGTGACCGGGACGCTGAGGCCGCGGGTGGCCGGGCCCGGGGTGATCTCGGCGGCCAACGAGCCGATCACGTCACCCTCGGGCACCTCGGTCAGAGGCCCCGAGCCGCCCTCGGGCTGCAGGTTCATCGAGCCCGAGTCGACGAACGCGTACACCGGCTCTCCCAGCGACGCAGGGGGGAACCGGTCGAAGGTGTGCAGCGCCCCGGTCTGATCGGTGGTCTGGAAACCGGGTACCGCCTCTGCGCTGGCGTCACCGTCCAGATAGCGGGCCAGCCACGCCAGCACGGCGTCGCTCACCAGGTCGTCGGGGTCGGCGGGATCCACACACACGCCATGGCCGCCGCAGAACCAGACCATCGCCAGGGGAATGCCGTTGGCCGACAACGCCCGGTAGTTGGCGATGCCCTCCGAGAGCGGGAACAGGTTGTCCACGGTGCCCTGGATGATCAGCGTGGGAATCTGGATCTGGTCCAGCAGGTGGTCCGGGCCGCGGTCCACGAACCATTCACGGTCCTCCTGGGAGAGCACGCCCGAGGATCCGGCGTCCTCCTTGGCGCTGAGGATGTGCGGGTCCAGATCGGCGCCTTCGGCGATCGACACCAGCAGGTCGCCCCAACCGGCCTTGAAGGTCTCGGCGGGGAACAGGCTGGACGACAACGAGTTCCAGGCGATCGCGGGGGTGATGACGTCGACCCGGCAGTCCGACGCCGCGGTGACGAACTGGATCCCCCCGCCATAGGACATGCCCACCATGCCCACCCGCGGGTTGCCCGGCGCGTCGAGGAGCACCCCGTCGAGGTCGGCCAGCCAGTCGATCAGCGCCGACACGTCCCGGGCCTCGTGGTCGACGCTGTCGATCGACACGGTGCCGCCGGAGGCACCGAAGCCCCGCGGGTCCCAGGTGGCCACGTTGTAGCCGGCCTCCTGCAGGGTCGCGATCGAGGTGACGCCCTGGACGCCGGCTTCGGCGTCGGGGTCGTCGTCGGTTTCGCCGGGAAGGCTCCACCCGGGCCCCATGAGCACCGTGGGCGACTGGGCATCGGCGTCGCGGGGGAACCAGTGGATCCGGATCGTGGTGCCGTCGAAGGAGGTCAGATCGAAGTCCGAATCCGAACCCGCCACCGGGACGACCTCGGGCGGGTCGGTCACCCCACGTTCACAGCTCGGTGCGTTCCAGTCGGCGCCGGGCCGGGTCGACGCGGAGGCCGTGGAGTCCGGCGCGGTCGTTCCGGCGGCATCCGAGGACCGGCCGTCGTCGCCGGAGGTGCAGCCGGCGACCAGGACCGCGGCGACCAGCACCGCGGCGAGCCCGCGGCGTCCCGCCCGCGCGGCGCAGCGGGCGACGCTTCCGGGGCGCATCATCCGGAGTGCACGAAGCGCATCGCCTCGTGCCGGGTCGATTCGTTGGTGCGGAACAGCCCGCGCACCGCGGAGGTCACGGTCATGGCGCCTGGCTTGCGGACCCCTCGCATCGACATGCACAGGTGTTCGGCCTCGATCACGACCATGACCCCTTTCGGCTGCAGCGTGACGTCCAGGGTGTCGGCGATCTGGGTGGTGAGCCGCTCCTGGACCTGGGGCCGCCGGGCGAACCCGTCGACGAGGCGGGCCAGCTTGGACAACCCCGTCACCCGGCCGTCGTCGTTGGGGATGTAGGCCACGTGGGCCACTCCCACCCAGGGCAGCAGATGGTGTTCACAGCACGAGTACATCGGGATGTCGCGCACCATCACCATCTCGTCGTGGCCGGCCTCGAAGGTGACCTCGAGGTGGTGGGCCGGGTCCTCACGCAGACCGGAGAAGATCTCCGCGTACATGCGTGCCACCCGTTCGGGTGTGTCCCGCAGGCCGTCCCGGTCGGGATCCTCACCGACGGCCAGGAGGATCTCGGTGACCGCCGCGCGGATTCGCTCCTCGTCCACCGGAACGGATGGTCGAGGACGGCGACCCGCGTCGACCGGGACGATGTCGATCGGATCGGTCACCCGACCTCGCCGATCGCTCGGACGTCGGGCAGGTCCCGGTAGCGCTCGCCGTGGTCGAGGCCGTAGCCGATCACGAAGTCCGACGGGATCCGGAACCCCTCGTAGCGCAGACCCGGATCCACCCGCTGCAGGCCTTCGCGCACCAGCAGGGCACAGACCTCCAGGGTGGCGGGTTGGCGGACCCGCAGGTTCTTGCGCAGATACCGGAGGGTCAGCCCGGTGTCGACGATGTCTTCGACCAGGATCACGTGCCGGCCGGTGAGGTCGGTGTCGAGGTCCTTGACGATCCGGACGACCCCGCTGGTGCGGGTGGCGCTGCCATAGGAGGACACCGCCATGAAGTCGATCTCGGTGTCGACGTGGATCTGGCGGACCAGGTCGGCCAGGAACACGAAGGCGCCCTTGAGCACGCCCACCAGCACCAGGGGGCGGCCGTCCAGGACGTCGGCGTAGTCGGCGCTGATCTGGGCACCCAGCTCGGCGACGCGCGTTGCGAGCTGGTCGGCGGTCACCACGATGGTGCCGGGCGGATCCCCGCTCGGATCGGTGGCCGGTGCGGCACGGCGCGTCGTGGGCTCATGCGCCGCACTGCTGGGGACACCGGGCTCCAGGATGCTCATGCGGGCCTCATGTTGCCACGTTCCGCACCCGCCGGTGCCCTCGGCGTCGTCGGCTCCGGTGCTTCCACGATGCGGAGCCGCCTGGCGGTGCGGGCGACCCGCACCCCACCGGGCAGTTCGGTGGCCGTCACCTCGCCGTGGACGACCTGCAGGATCCGGGCGATCGCCGCCGCGTCGGGCGCGTGACCTTCCAGCGCGGGGGCCACCCAGGAACGCAGGGCCCGGGCGGCCAGCGGCACCGGCGCGGCGGCCAGGAGATCTGCGTCGGTCGGGTCCAGCGCGGCGGCCTGTTCGGAGAGCAGTCGGTCGTCCGCGGCGATGAGATCCGCGGTGCGCGCCAGCAGCACGGCGGTGTCGCGGCCGGTGACGGCGTCGAGGAGCGGCAGCACCTCGTGGCGGATCCGGTTGCGGGTGAAGCGCGGATCGGTGTTGGTCGGGTCCTGGAGCACCTCGATGCCCAGTGCGGTGCACAACCCCTCGGTCTCGGCGCGGCGCAACCGCAGCAGGGGCCGTCGCGGATCCCCGGGAGCCAGGGCGCCCAGGCCGGCCGCACCGCTGCCGCGCAGCAGATGCAACAGGATCGTCTCGGCGCGGTCGTCCAGGGTGTGGCCGACCAGCGCGGCGGGGCCGAGCGCACCGTGGCGGGCCGCCCGGGCCCGTGCCTCGAGGTTCGGCCCGTCGGCGACGGGGACCCGGCATGAGCGGAACCCGGCGCCGAAACGTCGGGCCAGCGCCGCGACGTGGTCGGCTTCGCGATCGGAACCGTCGCGCAGGCCGTGGTCGACGTGCACCGCGGTCACCGCGCAGCCCGCCTGGACCGCCAACACCAGCAGCGCGGCCGAGTCGGCGCCGCCGGACACGCCCACGTCCACCGCGGTGCCCGGCGCTGGGAACGTGCAGCGGGCGAGCAGCTCGTCGACCAGTTCCATGACGGGCTCGGCTCAGACCGTGAGCGCCGCCGGTCGCACCAGGCCGAGGCGTTCCAGCCACCGGTCCGGGTCGCGGATCTCGGCCAGGCTCGGCAGGTTCGCCGGCTCGGCGAAGGCCAGGTCGATCGCCGCGTGGCCGGCGACGTCCTCGACGGCTTCGATGAAGTCCTCACCGGCCTGGTACTGCTTCATCTTGGCGTCCAGGCCGATCAGCTTCTGGATCAGCTTCATGAGCGGGTTCGCCTGGTTCCGTCGGGCGTGCAGGATCCGGTGGAACCTCTCCGAACTGGGGATCTCGGCGGCACCGGCCCGGTTCATGGTGACGTCGCCGTGGCCCTCGAGCAGGCTCATCATGCCCGAGAGCTGATCGAGCGCGGCGCGTTGCTCGGGCGACGCGAACAGGACCGCGATGCCGCCGTCGTCGAGCGGGTTGCGGCCCTTCCGGAACTCGTCCATGGCGAGGTTCAGGCCGCGCAGCAGCCGGGACGGGTCCGGGTCCAGCGCCGAGAAGGTGGTCTCGACCAGCCCGAGGAAGTGTTCGCGCAGCCAGGGCACGCCGGTGAACTGGGCCCGGTGGGTCAGCTCGTGCAGAGCCAACCACAGGCGGAACTCATCGGGCGGGAAGGCGAAGCGACGCTCGAGGCTGAGCACGTTGGGACCCACGAAGTAGACGATGTCCTGGTCCTCGGGGTCTTCGTCCTCGATGACCAGCAGGTCGTACTGGCCAAGCACCCGGCGGGACATCCAGCCCAGGAACACGCCCAGCTCGGCGCCGGCCATGCGACGCGCGATCGGCGCGACCGGACCCTGGCCCATCCGTTCGCCCAGCCGGTCGGTGAGCGGTCGCAGCAGCCGGCGGAACGACGCGATGTTCGCGCGCACCCACCCGGCACGGTCGGTCACCCGGGGCCGGGCGGGACCCGCGGCGCTCACCAGGCCGGTCTCCGCGGCGACCGCGGCCTCGGCTTCGGCGGCGAACCGGGCGAAGTCCGGCTGCAGCGACGCGTAGTGGTACGACTCCGAATACGGTTCGCGCCCCACCGCGCGCACCGCGACCGTCTCGGCGGTCGCCCAGTCGATCACCTCAGTCACGGCTCACTCCGAGGTGCCACGAGCCGGAACCGGATGTAGCGGTACTCAGCGACGGCGGGACGCACCCGGCAGCGGGAAGCGGCCCGGTGGGTACTGCGGACGGACGACCTTGACCAGATAGCCGACCCCGAGAGCGAGGACCAGCAGCACCGTGCCGGCCACCAGAAAAGGGGCGATCCAGTAGGTCCAGACCACGCCGAGAAGCAACATGGACCCGAGCCTACCGCGCCGACCCGGTCACCGGGCCAATGCCCCGGACTCCGGATGCGCTTCAGCCGATCCCGGCGCCGTCGCTGCCCTGGTCGCAGTCTCGCAACGCCTGGGCGATGCGGTCCCGCAGGGCCTCGGGGGCCTCGCACTGGCAGGTCCGGGCCACGAGCTGGCGCAGTTCCATCTCGAAGTCGAACGCGTCCAGACACGGAGCGCACTCCTCGATGTGCAGGCGGATCTCGGCCCGGCGCGTCTCGGTCATCTCGCCGTCGAGGTACTGGTAGAGCTCGTGCAGGGCGGCGGTGCAGTCCACGTGGGTGTCGTTGCACACCGACTCGGCGTCACGGGGCCGGTCCGCCACGGTGTCGGTTCGGCCGGCTTCGTCGTGTTCGGTGCGTTCGCTCATGATTTCGCTGGTTCCTTCGGTGGGGCGAAGCGATCTCCGACCAGGCCCCGATCGACTGCATAGTCGTACAACGCCTTCTGCAGGGCTTTTCTTCCCCGGTGCAGCCGACTCATCACCGTACCCATGGGAATGTCCAGGATCTCGGCGATCTCGGCGTAGGAGAACTCCTCGACGTCGGCGAGCACCACGGCGATCCTGAAGTTCTCGGGCAGCGACTCGAGCGCCGCGGTGACCTCGGCATCGGTCAGACGGCTCACCAGGTCGTCCTCGGCGCTGGAGCCCAGACCGTTGCCGGGCGCGTCGTGCACCCGGTGGTACAGGTACAGGTCCTCCACGTCCTCCAGGTCGGTCTCGGTCGGACGACGCTGCTTGGCCCGGTAGTTGTTGATGAAGGTGTTGGTGAGGATGCGGTACATCCAGGCCTTCAGGTTGGTTCCTTCGGTGAACCCCTCAAAACCCCGGTAGGCCTTCAGGTAGGCCTCCTGGACGAGATCCTCGGCGTCGGCCGGATTGCGGGTCATGCGCAGCGCCGCGGAGTACAGCGACGACATCAGCGGCATCGCGAGTTCGGCGAAGTCTGCCTGATCGGCCATGGTTGCGGACCCTACCGGACCGCCGGCGGAAGCGGCGGAAGACTCCAGAACAGCGCGGTGAGCGTGAGTTCCTCGTTGGGTTGCAGCGCCAACTGCGCGCTCACGGTGCCGATGCGGTCCACCGCGTCCAGGTACCGGTGCGCGTCGTCACCGGCGGTGGCCGCCTCGAGGTAGGCCCGGGCCAGCACCGTGCAGCCCAGGCGCAGCTCACTGAGGCGGGCCTGGCGTTCGATGCGTTTGTGGCGGGCGACCAGCGCACGGCGACGGCCGGTGGCCGCGGTGATGCCGTATTCGTCGACCTCGGCGTCGAACTCGGCGAGTTCGGCCTCGTGCCGAGCCCGCACCGGCGCGGCGGCGTCGTCGATCATCGCCCGCAGGTCGCCGACCAGGCGCGTGGCGGTGGCACCGGTACCGTCGACCTGGCCGGGCACCTGCTTCCAGGCGGCGACCCGCAGCGCCAGCCGGTCGTCGCTGGCAAGCAGCCGGGCACGCTCCAGATTGCCGCCGGCCGATGCGACCGCCAGTTCGGCCCGTTCGGCGTCGATCCCGTCGGCCTCGAGCAGCTCCCGCAGGGTGGCGTCGTCGATCCGGGAGAAGTCGATCCGCACACACCGTGACGCGATGGCCGCATGGTGGGGCGGCACCGTGCGGGAGACCAGCACCAGCGTGGTGCGGTCGGGCGGTTCCTCCAGGGTCTTGAGCAGCGCGCCCACCGCGGTGTCGGTGGCGGTGTCGAAACCGATCGCCGCGACGACCTTGCGGTCGGCCTCCACCGGTGAGGCGAACGCCTCCCGGATCACCCGGGACGCCTCGGTCTCGCCGTCGGACCCTCCCCGACCTCCGCGGAACACCGGCCCGTCGGCTTCGACGACGACCAGGTCCGGGTGCCGCTCGGCGGCGGCCAGCCGTCGGTGCCGGTCAGCGTCGGCCCCCTCGGCACCGGCTGCGAACAGCTCACCGGCGAAGGCCCGCAGCGCCAGGCGCTTGCCCGAGCCCTCGGGGCCCACGAACAGGTAGGCGTGCACCGGATCGACCACGGCGGCCGCGAGCCGGGCGCGGGTCCCGTCGCTGCCGGGCAGCATGTCCAGTCCGGGCGGGGAGGACGGGTCGGCCGGGGAGCGGAGGCCGGTGCTCATGGCTCCAGTCTTGCAGCCGGAGGGCACCGGGGAGACGGGGGACTCGGAGCCCGGGAGGAGAATCGAACTCCTGACCTATTCATTACGAGTGAATTGCTCTA
>CAYVAS010000068.1:0-13946 GCA_964449375.1 uncultured Iamiaceae bacterium
CGACAACTCCTCGGGCCTGCTGCCCATCGAGTTCACCGAGGTGACCATCACCCGGACCCTGTTCCGGAGTGGCGAGTCAGAGTACGCGCTCAACGGGGTGCCCTGCCGGCTGCTGGACGTCCAGGAGCTGCTCAGCGACACCGGCATGGGTCGCCAACGCCACATCATCATCTCCCAGGGTCAGATCGACGCGGTGCTCAATGCCCGCCCCACCGAACGGCGCCTCATCATCGAGGAGGCCGCCGGGGTGCTCAAGTTCCGGCGTCGTAAGGAGAAGGCCGAGCGCCGCCTGACCGCCACCGAGGGCAACCTGACCCGTCTGGAGGACCTGCGCCGGGAGGTCGCCCGCGAGCTGCGTCCCCTCGAGAAGCAGGCCGATGCGGCCCGCCGCCACCAGGGTCTCGCCGACGAGCTCCGCGCCTTGCGGATCCACCTGTCCGGGCGCGACCTGCACCGGCTGCGCGCCCAGCTCACCTCGACCGCGGCGGCCGCTGCAGAGGCCGCCCGTGACGAGACCGAGCTGGTGGCGGCGCTGGCCCGCCTCGACACCGACCTGCTCGCCGCGGAGACCGAGCTGCTGGCCGCAGGAGGCGAAGACCTGGCCGAGGCGCTGGGCCGTTGCGAGTCGCTGCGGGAACGTGCCCGAGGTCAACGTGCCCTGGTGGCCGAACGCCGCCGTCGTCTCGAGAGCGAGGCCCAGTCGGAGATGGACCAGGAGGTCATCGTCACGCTCGAGGCCGAGGCGGCCCTCCTTGTCGACGAGATCGCCCGGGTCGAGACCGAACTCGCCGCGCTGCACGGGGGACGACAGGAGATCGACGACGCCGCCCAGGATCTGGAGGCCGCCCGGCGACGGTTCTCCGAACAGTGGGACGACACCGATACCGCGCCGGTGTCCCGGGCCGCCGAGGTACGGGGCGAGATGGCCGCGTTGCGGGCCTCCCAGGACCGGGCCGTCGCCGAAACCGAACGGGTCGCCGAGCGGCTGGCCGCGGCGCTCGAGCGCTGCGACCGTCTGGGCGACGAGGCCGCACAGCTGCGCACCCGCGCCGAACGGATCTCGGCGGAACTTCCCCGCCTCGACGAGCGGCTCGAGGCGGCGAACGCGCAGGCCACCGAGGCCGCCGCCGCGGCCGAGGCCGCAGACGAGGCGAGTCGTGACGCCGAGGCGGCGGCCGCGGGCTGGCGCGCACGGGTGGAGACCCTCGAAGCCGCGCTGGATGCCGCCCGGGCCCGGGCCGGGGTCGAACACCTCGCGGATCTGACCGGCGTGTTGGGCACCCTGCTCGACCTGGTCGAGGTCGACGACGGTTACGACGCAGCCTTCGAGGCGGGCGCCGGCGAGGCGATCGCGGCGGTCGTCCTGGCCGACGTGCCCACCGCGCGGACTGCGCTGCGCAAGCTGGCCGACGGCGAGATCGACGGCACGGTCCTGGCTCTGGGGCCGACCCGCGACTCGGCGGCGTCACCTCCGCCGCCGGGGACCACGCCGCTGCGCCGCCACGTCCGTGGTCGACACGGTCAGGTGGACGACCTGCTCGACGTGCTGGTGGGCGACGTGCACGTCGCGGAGGACGCCGCGGCGGCGATCGACGCGGTGATCGCGTGTCCCGACGTCGTGGTGGTCACCACCCACGGCGGCCGCTTCGCCCCCACCGGCTGGCGCGCGGCCACCGCCGCGGCCGGCGCCACGGGTGCGGCCCTGGACCGGGCCCGCGAACAGGCGGCAGGCGCCGCCGCGACCGCAACGGCGGCACGGGCCGACGCGTCGACGAAGGCCACGGACCTCACGACGCGGCGCGACGCCGCACGCGCCGCGCAGCGCGCTGTGGACGAGGCCTCCACCGAACTCACCTCGCTGCAGGCCAGGATCGGTCGGGTGGAGGTGGACCTCCACGAGGCCGACGCCGCGGTCGAGGCGTTGCGAGTCGACCAGGACCGCCTGGCCGCCTCCCGTTCCGAGGAGTCCGCTCGACTCGAGGCACTGGCCGCGGTCCTCCCCGACCTCGAGGCCGACGAGGCCCACGCCGCCGATCAGGCCCGACGCCGCGGCGAGGCCCACGCCGAGATCGAGGCCCGTGCGGTGGAGGTGGCGACCCGAAGGTCCAACCTGGACGCCCGTTCCGCCCACCTGACCGAGCGCCTGGAGGTGCTGAGCCGGCGGGCCGGCGAGATCGAGCAACGCCTGACCCGTGACGCCGGACGACGCCGTGACGCCGAGCAGCGGCGGAGCCGCCGGTCCCACGCGTTCACGGTGTTGCGGCAACTCGATGCGGTGATCACCGCCAACCTGGAACATCTCGAGGTGGCCGCCGAGGAGCTCCGCCGCCGTCGGCGACGCCAGAGCGACAAGCTGCGTGCCGAGACCGAACACCTCGAAGCGCTGCGCGGCGCCCGCACCCGCACCGAAGGCCAGCTCACCGAATGCCGGTCCCGCAAGGAACAGGTGGCGTTGGAGGCCACCGAGGCGCGGGTCCGGGCAGAGCAGGTCGTCGAGACGCTGCGGGTCGAGCTCGACGTCGACCCCGAGACCGCGATCGCCGCGCCCTGTCCGGAGCTCCCCGACCAGGTCACGCCGATCGCCCGGGTCCGCGATCTGGAGCGGGAGTTGCGGCGCATGGGCACGATCAATCCGCTGGCGGTGAGCGAATACGAGGAACGTCGGGAGCGGCACGAGTTCCTGACCGAACAGGTCGACGACGTGCGCGAGTCGCGTCGGGAGCTGCACAAGGTGATCCGCGAGGTGGACGCCCAGATCAGTGGGACCTTCGCCGCCGCATTCGCCGATGTCCGATCCAACTTCTCGGACCTGTTCACCACGCTGTTCCCCGGGGGCGCCGGTGACCTGACGCTCACCGATCCCGAGGATCCCCTGGAGACCGGCATCGAGATCGCGGCACGGCCCTCGGGCAAGAACATCCGGTCACTGTCGCTGCTCTCGGGAGGTGAACGCTCCCTGGTGGCCCTGGCGTTCCTGTTCGCGGTGTTCCGGTCACGGTCGTCGCCCTTCTATGTGATGGACGAGGTGGAGGCCGCGCTCGACGACGTGAACCTCAACCGTTTTCTGGGCCTGATCGCCGAATTCCGGGAGACGGCTCAGCTCATCATCGTGTCGCACCAGAAGCGGACCATGGAGGCCGCCGACGCGCTCTTCGGGGTGACGATGCAGCCCGGAGGGGCCTCCAAGGTCGTGTCCGAGCGGGTGACCACGTGACCGGGACCCGCCGCCCCCGGGTGGGACGGGCCGCCTGGATCGTGGCCCTGGCCCTGATGGGCGCGTCCTGTGGTTCGAATTCGGAGACGACCGCGCCGACCACCACCACGTTGCCGGGTCGCGTGGTGGACGGACTGCAGGTCATGACGCTCAACTCCCAGTCCGGTGAGTCCTACGGGTACCGGCAGCAGGGTCGCGAGATCGTCGTGGAGGCTCCCGGATCCAACGCTCCGGTGGACCCGAATCTGCAGATCGGTGTCGGCGAAGGCGTCATCGGGGAGGTCTTCTGGGAGCAGGGCCAGAAGATGCTCGCCGACCAACAGGTCTGCGTCCAGCTCGACTCGGTGCCCGACACCTCCACGCCCGAAGCCGTCGAGACACTGCTCGAAGAACCCGCCAAGCGCCACCTTCCCGGTGTCGCGCTGCGGGTCCGTCCTCCGCTCGACGGCGAGACGGGTTACGCCCTCACCGTCACCCAGCGCTCCAGGCACGGTGCGGTCTGGGGATTCGAGGTGAACGCCCTGCGGATCGACGGGACCGGGGAACTGGCGGTCGCGGATCGTTCCTTCGCCGGGTCCGCCGAGTTCGACCACGTCGTCGGTTCGATCGACGGCATCGGCACTGGAACGGTCACCACCGACATGGCGCCGCCACCCTGGCACCTGTGTGCCCGAGCGGTGGGCACGACCATCACGATCAAGGTCTGGGTGGACGACGACGAACCCTCCTGGGAGGACCCCGATGCCACCCGTGCAATCGAGGTGGGGTCGACCTGGGTCTTCGAAGGCTTCGCGGGCGGCTACGAGCTGGGCCTTTCGCCCGGACAGGCCTCGATCTTCGGTGACCTCGAGGTCTCCTCGCCCTATTGACCCGGATCGGGCTGACCGGGACCGGCGCACCGACTCAGAGCATCCGCTCCTGCCACAGCAGGCTGGCTCCGGCGGCCAGCAGCGCCAGGGAGAACCCGGCCACGACGAACCAGGTGTCGATGTCGACATCGCGGGTGCGGTAGCCCACCGAGGTGCCGATCTTGGTGTACACCTCGCGGATCTCGGCCTCGCTGGCCGCGGTGTAGGCGCGGCCTCCCGAGTCCTTCGCGATCGTCGCCAGCGCGCCGCGGTCCACGTCCACGGGGATCTCACCGGCGTAGCCGGGAATCGTCACCGTGCCGTGGTCGGTGCCGAAGGCGATCGTGTCGATGGGAACCTCGGCTTCGCGGGCGGCGGTGACGGCCTGGGAGTTCGACCGGCCACTCTGGGTGGCGCCGTCGGAGAGCAGCACGATCCGCGCGGGCACCGGTGAGTCGTCCTCGGCCGGCGGCACGGTCGAGATCGCGGACAGCGAGGCGAAGATTCCCTCACCGATTGCCGTGCTCTCACCCATCTGCAGCCCCTCGACGGCGCGCCGGGCCACGTCGCGGTCCTGGGTGGGGTTCACCAGCACCGTGGCGGCACCGTGGAACGAGACGATGCCCACGTTGAAGCGTTCGGGCACGCTGGAGAGAAAGGCCTGGGCCGCGGTCTTGGCGGCCTCGATGCGGCTCGGCGCGACGTCGGTGGCGGCCATCGACAGCGACGTGTCGATCGCCAGGATCACGGTGCCCCGGTTGGTGGGGATGCGCCGTTCGGTGCGGGGTTGGGCGAGCGCGACCACAAGCGAGACCAGAGCCAGCACGAACAGCACCGAACCCACGTGTCGCTTCCAGTCGTGGCCCCGCGGGATCACCGACTCGAGCAGATCCAGGTTGGTGAACTTGGCCGCCACGCGGGGACGCCCGATCTGGATCAGCACGTAGCCGACCACGACGGTTGCGACCAGGACCAGCAGCCAGAACCGTTCGGGCGCGCCCCACGACAGGGCCAGGACGCTCATCGGGTCACCCGCACCGCGCCGGCGCCCAGGGCACGCCGGCGGCGCTGCGCCACGTAGCGCACCAGGTCGCGCACCCAGTCACGGTCGGTGCGCAGCTGCAGGTGCTCGACCCCCGACCGGCGCAGCGTCGCGGCGATCTCGTTCCGTTGCCGCTCGGCGGCTGCCCGGAAGCGACGCCGGACGGTCGGCGAGGAGGTGTCGACCCGGACGCTGCGCCGGGACTCGGGGTCGAACAGTGCCACCGGGCCCACGTCGGGCAGGTCCAGTTCCCGGGGGTCGACGATCTCGACGGCCAGCACGTCGTGGCGCATCCCCAGCATCCGCAACGGGCGCTCCCAGGTCGCGGCCCGGGCCCGGGTCGCCGGGGTGGGCGTCGTGCCGTCCGGGGCCGGTTCGAGAAAGTCGGAGATCACCACGACCAGGCCGCGGCGGTGCAGCATCGGCCCCAGGCGCGTCAGGCTGTGGGCGAGGTCGATCGAACCGGTGGCCGTGCCCGCGCCGGTGGCGACCAGGTGCAGGATCTGCATCAGGTGGGCCCGCCCACCCCGTGCGGGGATGATGCGTTCGGCGTCCTCGGACACCAGCATCGCCCCGATCCGGTTGCCGGTGTGCGCGGTCAGAAACCCGACCGCGCCGCACGCGGCCAGCGCCAGGTCGGCCTTGGTGCGCTCGGCGGTGCCGAAGTCGAAGCTGCCCGAGCGGTCCAGAACCAGCCAGGTCTCCAACTCGCGGTCCGCGATCGTGGCGCGCAGGTAGGGCTTCTGCATCCGTGCGGTCACGTTCCAGTCGATGCGTCGCACGTCGTCGCCGGCGGTGTAGGCGCGGGTCTCACCCAGCTCGGAGCCGTGGCCGGGCACCAGACCCAGATGGTCGCCGTGCAACAGTCCGTCGAGGCGGTGGGTGATGGTCAGCTCGAGCCGCCGCAGGATCTCGTCGGTGCGGGTGGCCGTCCCGGTCACGGCTGGGGGTCGCCCGGCACCGGCACCGGGGGCGCCCAGGGCACCGTTGCGGGCATCGGTGGGGGAGGGGGTTCCATGCGGGGGTGGTCGCCGTCGGCGGGGCTGATGCGGGGCGCGGGCACCGTCGAGAGCACCCGGGCCAGGATCTGGTCGACCGTGATCGACTCGGCCAACGCCTCATAGGAGGGGACCAGGCGGTGGCGCAACACGTCGGGCGCCACGTCGAACACGTCCTGGGGAAGTACGTAGTCGCGGCCCCGCAAAAGGGCCAGGGCCCGGCCCGCGGCCACCAGGCCCAGGCTCGCCCGTGGGCTCGCCCCGTAGGTGAGGTACGGACTCAGCGACTCGAGCTGGAACCGTTCGGGTTCCCGGGTGGCGAAGACCAGGTGGACGGCGTAGTCGACCACCGAATGGTCCACGTAGACCTGGTCCGCGGCGTCCTGGAGTTGGAGGAGCCGGGCCGGGTCGATGATCTGGGTGGGTTCGGGCGGTCGGACCCCGACGCGGTGCACGATCTCGACCTCTTCGGTCATGGTCGGGTACTCGACCACGATCTTCATCAGGAAGCGGTCGCGCTGGGCCTCGGGGAGCTGGTACACGCCTTCGGACTCGATGGGGTTCTGGGTGGCCAGCACCAGGAACGGGTCGGGGGCCTCGAAGGACCGCCCGCCGATGGTGACCTGGTGTTCGGCCATGACCTCCAGCAGTGCCGACTGGACCTTCGCCGGGGCGCGGTTGATCTCGTCGGCCAGCACGAAGTTGGCGAACACCGGCCCCAGTTCCACGTCGAAGGTCTCGGTGGAGGCCCGGTAGACCCGGGTGCCCACCACATCCGCGGGCAGCAGGTCGGGCGTGAACTGGATCCGGTTGAAGGTTCCGCCCACCACCGTGGCCAGCGTCTCCGCCGCGAGGGTCTTGGCCAACCCGGGAAGGCCCTCGAGCAGGCAGTGGCCGCGGGCCAGCAGGCTCACCAGCAGCCGTTCCACCACGCGGTCCTGGCCGACGATCACCTTCTTGACCTCGAACAGGACGCGCTCGAGGTCGTCGGCTTCTTCGCGGGGATGCTCGGGGCTCATCATGTGCGCCCAACGCTACACGGGCAACCGAAAGCTCGGATATGGGATGGCGGCTCCCACCGAGGCCGTAACGTGAGCCCATGCGCTTGTTGGTCGTGGAAGACGAGTCGGACCTCGCCGAGGCGATCGCGAAGGGGCTGCGCCGCGATGGCTACGCGGTGGACGTGGCCGCGGACGGCGCGGCCGCGCTCGACCGGCTGAGCCTGAACGCCTATGACCTGGTGTGTCTGGACCTGAACCTGCCCGACATGGACGGCCTCGAGGTGTGCCGGCGTCTGCGCACCGACCCGATGTACCGCCCGGACGACGAGCAACCCGCCACCCGGGTCCTGATGCTGACCGCCCGGGGATCGCTGGCCGACCGGGTCGCCGGACTCGACGAGGGTGCCGACGACTACCTGGCAAAGCCCTTCGCCTTCGAGGAGCTCCAGGCCCGGGTGCGCACGCTGCTGCGCCGGGACGGGTCCCGCCAGGGCGCGGTGCTCCGGGTGGGCGAGCTGGTCATGGACACCGCTCGGTTCGTGGCGACCCGGGGGGACACCCCGGTGGAGTTGACCGCCAAGGAGTTCGCGCTGCTGCGCTACTTCATGTCCCACCCCGACGAGGTGATGTCCCAGGAGCGGTTGCTGGAACACGTCTGGGACGAGAACACCGACCCGTTCACCAACACGGTCCGGGTGACCATCGGGACCCTGCGGCGCAAGCTGGAGCGGGCCTCCGGTCCCGACGCGGACCAGCCGATCGAGACCGTGGTCGGTGCCGGTTACCGATTGCGGTCCGGAGCGGCGTGACCGCACCGGAACCGAAGACGGGCCGGCTGCGGTCGTTCATCGGTTCGATCCGCTTCCGCCTGACCCTCATCTATTCGCTGCTCCTGTTCGGATTGGCGTCGCTGGTGGTCGCCGGCATCTACGTGGGAGTCGCACAACGGATCGACAACCGGCCGCTGGGCCGCGAGGACATCGGGTTCATCTACATCCCCCGCGACGACGGCACCGAGGACCCCGCGCTGGTGGTCAACGCCCGGGCCGTGCAGCGCTGGACCAACGCCCGGGCCCTGGACGCGTTCCGGGGGATCGCGCTCGCGGTGCTGCCGGCGCTGTTCGGCGTCAGCCTGGTCCTGGGATGGTTCGTGGCCGGACGGGTGCTCGCCCCGATCGGTCGGATCACCTCGGTCGCCCGGGAGATCCAGGCCACCGACCTGTCCCGGCGCATCGAACTGGAAGGACCCCCCGACGAGCTACGCGAGCTGGCGGACACCTTTGACGGAATGCTCGGTCGCCTGGACGAGGCCTTCGAGGGCCAGCGCCGGTTCATCCACGAGGCCTCCCACGAGCTGCGGAATCCCTTGGCGGTGATCCGGGCGAACGTCGACGTGGCGCTGGCGGACCCCGATCCCGACATCGACTCGCTCGCCGAGACCGTCCAGGTCGTCCAGCGCTCCACCGACCGGATCTCCCGCCTGGTGGACGACCTGCTGGTCTACGCCGACCGGGGCGCCCCGGTCCACGAGCACGGTCCGGTGGACCTGAGCGCGCTGGTGATCGCGACCGCCCAGGAGTTCGAGGCTTCCGCGGAGGAGCGCGGCCACCGCCTGGTGCTGGGCGCCACCGCACCGGATACGTGGGTGCTGGGCGACGCGGTGGCGCTGCGCCAGGTGCTTGCCAACCTGCTTGCGAACGCGATCCGGCTCGCGCCGGTGGACACCGACGTGGTGGTGGGCTCGGGCCGTGCGGGGGACTGGGCGTGGTTCGCCGTGGACGACGCGGGGCCGGGGGTTCCCGCCGAGGAGCGGGACCAGTTGTTCAAGAGGTTCTGGCGGGGCACGCCCGAACGCGCCCGTGCCGAGGGTCGCAGCGGCCTGGGACTCACCATCGCCCGCCAGATCGTCGAGAGTCACCGCGGCCAGATCAGAGTGCTCGCGTCGGAGCGGGGTGGTTCGACCTTCGTGGTGTGGCTGCCCGCGACCGACTCCGAGGGCCTCGCGCCCGAACCGACCCAGGGCCCGCCCTCGGGTTCAGTCCGGACCGTCTGAGGGCACCGGGTAGGTGACCTGACCGTCCACGACCACCGGCTCGGGTCCCCACGCGCCCGGGACGTGTTCGGTCGTGGAGGACCCCATCAGGTGGGTCACGGTGTGGCCACGGGCGACCAGGTGGTCCGAGACGATCGTGCGGTGACAGCGCCAGGGCACCGCTTCGGAGCACATGAAGGCCACCGGCGCGTCGAGCGCGAGCAGTTCGGCGAGCCCCTCGGCGAAGGTGTCGGTCAGGGCGTGGTCCGCGTAGTTGCGGAACGAGCGGTTCCGCCAGGCGGCGTTCAGGTCCGGGTCGATGGCGCGGTTGCGGTTTCGGCGGCCTCCCAGAGAGGCCAGATGGACCCGGGTGATGCCCACCTCGGCCAACGCGGCGGCCAGCGACTCGGCATGGAACTGCGGGTTGCGTCTGGAGCCCGGGATCGACCGGATGTCGGCGAGGGTGACCACGCCGTGGGCGGTCAGCTGCTCGCGGAACGCGGTGCTGGACTGGGTGGAGTGCCCGATCGAATACAGGTGGATAGCGGGGAAACTACCGGAACGCCGGTACGATGTCAAGAAACCTGATGCTGATGTTGTCAACTTGAGGTTCGCCTGCTATCCTGGAGGGTGAACCCGATTCCCCATCTCGAAGGAGGTAGCCAACCATGTTGCTCCGATCCGATCCGTTCCGTGACCTGGACGCGCTGGTCCAGGAGGCCTTCGGGTCCCGCGCCCGTCCCTCGGCGATGCCGATGGACGCCTATCGCAGGGACGACGAGTTCACGGTCCACTTCGACCTTCCCGGCGTGGAGCCGGATTCCATCGACCTGACGGTGGACAAGGACGTGCTGACCGTGTCGGCCGAGCGCTCCTGGGACGTGGACGACGACACCCACGTGGTGGCGTCCGAACGTCGTCAGGGGTCCTACCGACGGCAGTTGTTCCTCGGCAAGGCCCTCGACCCCGAGCGCATCAGCGCCGACTACACCAACGGTGTGCTCACCGTGACCATTCCGGTTGCCGAGCAGGCCAAGCCCCGCAAGGTGGCCGTCACCACCGGTGGTGCGCCGGCCATCGAGACCAGCGCCGCCTGATGCCGGCCTCCCGAGCGGGAGGGTCCAGCGGATGCGGGCTCAGTCGCCGAGGAGGCGGCTGAGCCCGGAACGCCATGCAGAACGGACCTCGGCAACGGCGTGCCCGTGCGCCGTGTGCTCGAGGTCCCAGGATTCGAAGGACGTCAACGCGTCGATCTGGATGACCCGGTGCAGCGCGTCGGCGCCGGTCAGCTCGGGCGCGAAATGCCGCCGGATCTGGTCGACGAACATCGCGCGCGTCTGGGCCAGAGGCGCCGCCATCGCCGGCTGGTCATAGGCGCGCGCCCGGGCCAGCCGCGAGATCGGCGCGACCGCGTCGTAGAGGCGGAGCCGGGCCTCCACGAAGCCGTCGATGCGCTCGGCCAGCTCGCCCTCGCCCAGGTCGGGGACGTCCAGCAGCGACGCGTACCGCGCCAGGTACCGCTCGATCGTCTGGTTCTTGAGGTCCTCCAGGCCGTCGAAGTAGCGGAACAGCGACGACACCGACACCCCGGCGCGGGCCGCGATCTCCTCGGCGCCGGGGACGCCGGCGCCCTCGCTGAGAAGATCGACCAGGGCGTCCACCACGGCCTCCCGGTTCCGCGTGCGCCGCGCGCGGCGCCCATCCTCGACGACAGGAGATTCGGACACGCCCCACAGGCTACCCGCTCCGCGAACTATTGCGATGACTTGTCCCACAACAAGCCGTTCGTGACTAGGGTGGAGGAGGCGACAGACGAAGGGGGCCGGCCGATGGCACGAGCGACACGACACCGACGCATCCAGGCGTCACCCGGCGAGATCTGGGAGGTCCTCGCCAACTACGGGGCGCTGTCGACCTGGGCGCCCAACGTGCAGCATTCGGCGTTGACCTCGAGCGAACACGAAGGACCCGGAGCCACCCGCCGGGTCCAGGCCGGACGCACCGTGCTGCTCGAGACGGTCGTCGACTGGGACCCGGCGGTCACCCTGGCCTACGAGATCGACGGCCTGCCCGGGCCGGTCCGCCACGCAGAGAACCGTTGGCGCCTGGAACCGGTCGACGGTGGCACCGCGGTGTCGCTCACCTCGACCGTCGACGCCGGCAGCCGCCCGCCCCGCAAACTCGTCGCGGCGATCATGGCCAGGGTGCTCGCCCGGGCCTCCGATCAGCTCCTCGACGGCCTGGACGCCAGCATCGAAGGGACCAACCGTGCCTGAGCCCGCCTCCCGCCCCGACATCGTGGTCATCATGACCGACGAGGAACGGGCCACCCCGCCCTACGAGCAGGCCGAGGCCGGCCACGAGGCCGCCGCCCTGGCCCGATGGCGAGCCGACACCCTCACCGGGAGGGGCTGGTTCGACGACCACGCGGTGAGTTTCGAACGCCACTACACCGGTTCGGTGGCCTGCGTCCCGTCGCGGCCCACGATGTTCACCGGCCAGTACCCGGACCTGCACGGGGTCACCCAGACCGACGGGCTGGGCAAGATGGCCGACGACACGCGGTTGCGGTGGCTGCGACCCGGCGAAGTACCCACGCTCGGCCACTGGTTCCGAGCTGCCGGCTACGACACCCACTACGACGGCAAGTGGCACATCTCCCACGCCGATCTGACCGACCCGGCCACCGGGGGGCCCCTGGCGACCAACGACGTCGAGGGCAACCCCGACCCCGACGCCGTCCAGCGGTATCTCGACGCCGACCCCCTGGGGCCCTTCGGGTTCTCCGGTTGGGTGGGACCCGAACCCCATGGCGCCGCGCTGGCCGACTCGGGATTGGTGCGCGATCCGCTGATCGCCCGGCGGGTGGTGGCCTGGCTCGAGGACCGCTACGCCCGCCGCCGCGCCGGCGACCTCGACGCCCTGCGCCCCTTCCTGCTGGTCGCCAGCTTCGTCAACCCCCACGACATCGTCCTGTTCCCGATCTGGGTCCGCCGCAATCCCCTGGACCCGTCGCCGCTGGACCCCCCACCGGTGCCCGCCCCCACCACCGCCTCCGAGGACCTGGGTACCAAGCCGGCCGCGCAGATCGCCTATCGCTCGTCCTATCCCTCGGCCTACGGGCCGGCCGCCGCGGTGGCCCGCATGTACCGGTCCAACGCGCAGGCGTACCGGAACCTGTACCACCGGCTGCACGCCGAGGTCGACGCTCCCATCGACCAGGTCCGCCGCGCCGTGACCGAGGGCGGCTCCGGCGAGGCGCTGCTGGTGCGGACCGCGGACCACGGCGAGCTGCTCGGCGCGCACGGCGGGCTGCACCAGAAATGGTTCAACCTCTACGACGAGGCCACCCGCGTGCCCTTCCAGATCGCCCGGGTGGGCACCCGGCCCACCACCGCCCGGACCGTCGACGCGCCCAGCTCGCACGTGGACCTGGTCCCGACGCTGCTGGCCGCCGCCGGCATCGACGCGGAGGCCACCGCGGTGACCCTCGCCGAGGACTTCACCGAAGTCCACCCGCTCCCCGGACGCAACCTCATGGCCGTGGTCGACGGCGGCGAGGCCGACCAGGACCGCCCCGTGTACCTGATGACCCGGGACAACATGCTCGAGGGCGACTCGCTCGCCTCGGGCCTGGCGCGGCGCTTCGGTCGGGTCGAGCGCCCCCCGAAACCCCTCCGGATCCAGGTTCCCGCCCACGTGGGCGCCAACTTCGAGGCGGTCGTCGCCCGGGTCGACTCCGCCGACGGGGGCCAGGGCCACACCTGGAAGCTCGTGCGGACCTTCGACGACCCGGCCACCTGGACCGAACCCCACGTGCGCCACCTGGCAGCCAGCCCGCCCACCGGCGACCGCTACCGCACCGAACCGCTCGCCTCCGAATGGGAGCTCTACGACCTCGACGTCGACCCGATCGAGACCCACAACCGGGCCGCCGACCCCACGGTCGCCCCGGTGCGGGGCCTTCTCGAGGACCTCCTGGTCAGCGAACGGGCCCGGTCGATCCCGGAGCGCAACACGCCCTGGCCCTATGAGCGCCGCCGACCGCCGGTGCCCGACCAGGACCGGCCCCCGCCCCCGGCCCGGGCGGTGCGCGGCCTGCTGCACCGATTGGGGCTGCACCCCGACGACCCCACACCGGTGCCCGACCTGACCGGGCACCGGGTGCTGGTGGTGGCGACCAACCACGCGGTGCTCGCGATCGGCCGACCGACCGGCGTGTTCGCCTCGGAGCTGACCGTGCCCTACTACGCCTTCGCCGACGCCGGTGCCCGGGTCGACGTGGCCAGTCCGAGGGGCGGCACCATCCCCGTGGACCCCCTGTCGTTGCGCGGCCCGCTGCGCACCACCGCGGACGACCGCTTCCTGGCCGACCCGGAGCTGCGGGCCGCCGTGAGCGACTCGCTCGCCGTGGGCACCTTGGAGGCCACCGACTACTCGATCGTGTACCTCGCCGGAGGCTGGGGTGCGGCCTTCGACCTGGGCACCTCCGACGAGCTCGGCGCGCTGATCGGTGCCGCGCACGCCGCGGACCGGGCGATCGGCGGCATCTGTCACGGTCCCCTGGGCCTCCTCGGCGCCACGACGCCCGAAGGCCGACCGTTGGT
Source organism: uncultured Iamiaceae bacterium (assembly GCA_964449375.1). GTDB lineage: Bacteria > Actinomycetota > Acidimicrobiia > Acidimicrobiales > Iamiaceae > JAFDWI01. Next base: position 13,743 of record CAYVAS010000068.1, read on the forward strand.
GGCCGGCCGGCGGGTCTCGGCGGTCACCGACAAACAGGTCGCTGAGCTGGGCATCGAGGACACCCCGATGCACCCCGAGACCGAGCTGCGCCGACAGGGCGCCGTGTTCGAGTCGGCCCGGGCCTTCCGCGACGTGCTGGCCAACCACTGGGTCGTCGACGGCAACCTCGTCACCGGCCAGAACCAGAACGCCGGGCCGATGGT
>CAYVAS010000069.1:0-13849 GCA_964449375.1 uncultured Iamiaceae bacterium
GGCAGGTCGCTTCGCCTGGAGCGACGCAACCTCCCGAAGTTCGCATTTTTTCGTTCGCTTTTTTCTTGGGGCGCGGCTTGGAGGGGGCGGCTTGGAGGTGGTGGGTGGTGGGGCGGGTCAGCCGGAGAGGCCGGCGCCGACGAGCGGTTCGAGGACGAGGTCCGGCTGGTCTCCCGCGAGTCGCTGCAACCAGAACTCCGACTCGAACAGCGCCAGCAACGTGCCGTCGGCCCGGGCCAGCACCGACACCCCCTGCATCCCGCGGAGGGCGTCGGCACTGTCGGGATCGGTCCGGCGGGCGACCGTGAAGCGGGTCGGGCTCAGCTCCACGGGCGCCCCGAACTCGTTCTCGAGCCGGTGCACCGCCACGTCGAACTGCATCGGGCCCACCGCGGCGAGCATCGGGGCCTGGTCACCCAGATCCGCGTCGCGCAGCACCTGGACCACGCCCTCCTCGTCGAGCTGGCTGATGCCGCGCCGGAACTGCTTGAAGCGCCCGGTGTCCAGCACCCGGGCGACCTGGAAGTGCTCGGGCGCGAAACTCGGAATCGTCGGAAACTCCACCGGATCCTCGAACCACAGCGAGTCGCCGACCCGCACGTCCCCGGCGTTCACCAGACCCACCACGTCACCGGGCCAGGCCTCTTCCACCGTCTCCCGGTCGCGGCCGAACACGGTGTGGGCGTACTTGGTCGAAAACGACCGACCCGTGCGGTGATGGGTCAGGGTCATGCCGCGCTCGAAGCGTCCCGAACACACCCGCAGGTACGCGATGCGGTCGCGGTGGGACGGGTCCAGGTTCGCCTGCACCTTGAACACGAACCCGCTCATCGGCGCGTCCAGCGGTCGGGGCGTTCCCGCCACGTCGAGGCGGGGCGAGGGTCCCGGGGCCAGGTCCACCACCGCGTTCAACAACAGGCGCACCCCGAAGTTGGTCAACGCCGACCCGAAGAACGTCGGGGTCAGCTCGCCGGCTTCGAACAGTTCGGCGTCGAACTCGGCGCCGACCGCGTCGAGCAGGTCCAGACCCTCGACGGCCTCGTCCCAGGCGGCGCCCTCCTCGGCGTGGGCCCGTTCGGCGTCCACGATCTCCTCGGGGGCCTCGGTGGCCCCCCGGGCCACCCGGGTGAAGCGCACGAAGGACCCGTCGCGGCGGTCCACCACCCCACGGAAGTCTCCGGCGATGCCCACCGGCCAGGTCATCGGAATGGCGGGCAGCTCCAGGCGCTCCTCGATCTCGTCGAGCAGTTCCAGGGGTGAGCGGCCCGGGCGGTCCCACTTGTTGACGAAGGTGAGCAACGGCAATCCCCGGGCCCGGCAGACCTCGAACAGCTTGAGGGTCTGGGCCTCGATGCCCCGGGCGGCGTCCAGCACCATCACCGCGGCGTCCGCGGCGGCGAGCACCCGGTAGGTGTCTTCGGAGAAGTCGCGGTGACCCGGGGTGTCCAGCAGGTTCACCACGTGGTCGCGGTAGGGAAACTGCAACACGGTGGAGGTGATCGAGATCCCCCGCTTCTGCTCCAGTACCATCCAGTCCGAGGTCACCGACCGGCGACCGCCCCGGGCCTTGACCGTCCCGGCGGTCGATCCGCCCAGCGCGCCGCCGTAGAGCAGGAACTTCTCGGTGAGGGTGGTCTTGCCCGCGTCCGGGTGGGAGATGATCGCAAAGGTGCGCCGGGGCGCCGGGGCGTCCTCGACGCTCGATTCGGGTGAGGTCACGACGTCTCAGCGTACAAACGCGCTCCGTCGGCGCCCCCACCGACCCGCCGCCAGGATCGACTGCTCACCGTGGCGTGGGGCGGACGTGGATCGTCCACGCGTAGGTGCCAAGCTGGTGCCCATGACCAATCCGGCCTCCTCACCGGTCGACCGTGGCCTCCTCGACGAAGCGGTCGGCCTGGCCCGTCGTGCCGGTGAGTTCACCCTCACCCACTTCCGCAGCGCCGAGCTCCGGGTCGACACCAAGGGCGACGGCACCCCGGTGACCGTCGCCGACCGGGGCGCCGAAGCCCAGCTGCGTCGCGAGATCGCCGAGCTGTTCCCCGACGACGGGATCCTGGGCGAGGAGGAGGACGAACGGCACGGGACCTCGGGTCGCCGCTGGATCATCGACCCGATCGACGGCACCAAGGCCTTCACCCACGGGGTGCCCCTCTACACCAACCTGCTCGCGCTCGAAGACGCCGACGGCATCGCGATCGGGGTGATCAACGTGCCCGCCCTGGGCGAGACCGTCTACGCCGGGCGGGGCCTCGGGGCATTTTGCAACGGCGACGCGGTGCACGTGAACGACACCGCGCAGATCGGCGACGCGTACGTGATGACCTCGGGGTTCGCCGCCTGGCCCGGCTCGGTCGTGGATCGACTCAACGACCACGGCACCCACCTGCGCACCTGGGGCGACGGCTACGGCTACACCCTGGTGGCCACGGGACGGGCCGAGGCGATGGCCGACCCGGTGGCCGAGCTCTACGACGTGGCGCCGATGCCGGTGATCATCGCCGAGGCGGGTGGTCGCTTCACCGACCTGCACGGTCGCAGCGGCCCCGGCGGCGGGTCGGGGCTGGCCACCAACGGCCGGCTCCACGACGAGCTGCTCGAGATCCTCGGACCGGACCCGGCGGGCTGATGCTGCGACGGTTCCTCCTCGTCGCCCTCGCGGCGTTGGGCGGAGGGGTGCTCCTGGCGCCCGCCGCCGGAGCCGACCCGGCCAAACCCGGCAACTACCGCTCCGATGTGGTCGCGATCGAACCCGCCACCGACGCGATCAGCGCGAAGGTCGTGGGCGGCGACGGCTTTCTGGAACTGCAGGTCGCCCCCGGCCACGAGGCCGAGGTCCCCGGCTACACCGGTGAACCCTGGCTGCGCGTCGACGCGGACGGCACCGTGCAGCGCAACGAGGCCTCCAGCGCCACCTATCTGAACGAGAGCCGCTACGGCACCGCGGACAACACCGACGTGCCCGAATGGATCACCGCCAAGAACGCCACCGAGAACCCCCAGTGGACCACGGTGGCGACCGACGGCGGCTACATCTGGCACGACCACCGGATCCACTACATGACCCCCCAGATCGAACCGACGATCATCGAGGGAACGAACCTGGTGGTCATGTCCCAACGCGACGACGGACGCTGGTCCGTCCCGCTGACCGTGGACGGCGCCGAAACCGAGATCCTCGGCGAGCTCCGCCGCTACCCCGCCCCCAGCCCGCTCCCCCAATGGGGTGTGGCCGCGCTGGTTGCCCTGGCGCTGGCCGCGACCGGGCTGATGCTCCGGGGACCGGCGAGCCGGATCGCCGCGGGATCCCTGGTGGTGGCCGGCGGGCTCGCGATCTGGATCGGGGTGTCCGAGATGATGGCGGTGCCCCCCCTGGCGGGCGGCAACCCGTTGTGGGTCGCACTCCCGGCGGTCGCGGTGGTCGCCGCGTTGGGCGCGGCCATGGTGCGCTCGGCCGCCGGTCGGGCCATCGGCGTGCTCGCCTCGGCCGCCGCGCTCGGCGTGTGGGCGGTGCTGCGGATTCCCGCGTTCGACAAGGCGGTTCCCCTGGGCACCGTGGATCCCACCGTCACCCGGCTGGTGATCGCCGCGGCGCTGGGCACCGCGGCCGGTGCGATCATCGCCGCGATCGCCTCGGGCGGACTGGCGCTGCAACTGGCCGACCTCGACGACGACGATGACGACCTGGACGACGACGCCGCAGGTGAGCCGCGACCCACTTCGGCGGCTCCCGACACCGGTGGCGGCACCCCGCCGGGCACCGACCCGTCGCCGGCCGCCGGGTAGGATCCGACACCGCATGCCTGGATTCACCGACCGGATCGTCGACGCGTTGCTCGCCCCGCTGGACCCCGTCCAGCGAGGTCCCGCCGAGGCCTTCGTGCACGGTTCGCTCGACGACCTGCCCCAGCACCTGGGAATCGGGATCGCCCTGGACTCGGTGCTGCTCGAGGCCTGGACCCGCCTCACCCACCGGGGGCGGATCCCCGACGACGCGACCCTCCGGGCCCTGATCGCCCGCTGGGAGTCCAACCCGTTGACGCCGATCCGCCAGTACGCCCGCATGCTGTCATCGCTGGTGCTGTTCGCGGACCAGGAGACCACTCCGGACAGTCGCGGCGCGGCCCCCGCGGAGGACCGGGAGCAGGCTTCGGCATGAGAACGATCGAGACCGAGGTCCTGGTCATCGGCTCGGGAGCCGGTGGGGCGGTGACCGCGGCGTTGTGTGCCGAGGCGGGCCGTCGGGTGCACCTGGTCGAAGAGGGCCCGTGGTGGACCCCCGGCGACGTCGAACCCTTCTCGATGGCCGAGATGATGACCCGGTATCGCAACCACGGGCTGAACGCCGCGCTGGGCAACCCGGGGATCTCCTATGCCGAGGGCCGTTGCGTGGGCGGTTCCACCGAGGTCAACAGCGGGTTGTACCGGCGCCTGCCCGACCGGCTCGCCGAGTCGTGGGCCGACACCTACCGGATCGGCGACTTCGATGCGGCGACGCTGGCCGGTGCGGCCAAGGAGGTCGAGGACTTCCTCGACGTCACCATGGTCCCCGGCGAGGTGCCGGCCGCCTCGGCGGTCATCGCCCGGGGCGCCGAGGCGCTCGGGTGGCGATCCACCGAATTCGCCCGCGCGTTCAGCTACGGCTCCGACGGGCACGCCACCAAACAGACCATGGCCCGCACCTACGTGCCCCGTGCGGTGCAGGCCGGCGCGACGGTGATTCCCGACACCAGGATCGACCGGCTGGTCGTCTCGGCGGGCCGGTTCCGCGCCGCGGTGGGCGTCAGCCACGGCGACGGCGGCGCCGAAGGGGTGCGGATCACCGCGGACGCGGTGTTCGTGTGCGGCGGCGCCGTGCAGACCCCGTTCCTGTTGCAGCGCAGCGGGTTCCGTCGCGGGATCGGCACCGGTCTGCGGTTCCATCCCACGATCAAGGTGGCGGCACGCTTCACCGAGCCGATGGACCACGAAGAGGTGCCGATGCACCGCATCATGGAGTTCGGTCCCCACCTGACCATCGGCGGTTCGGCGTCGCGCCGGGGCCACGTCGCGCTCGCCCTTGCCGACGCCTCGCTGCCCTACGACGAGGCGCTGGCCGACTGGCAGAACGTCGCGGTGTACTACGCCGCCATCCGCGGTGGTCACGGCCGGGTGCTGGGTCTGCCCGGGCTGAAGTCGCCGGTGGTGTTCTATTCGATGTCCGAAGCCGACATGTCCCGGCTGGCCCGCGGCGTGATCCACCTGGGGTCCGCGTTGTTCGCCGCCGGCGCCACCGAGCTGTACCCGGGCATCGTGGGCGGGCCGATCCTGCGCAGCAGCGACGAGCTGGTCCGGTGGTGGGACACGATCTCGCGCTCGAGGGCGAACGTGATGACCGTGCACCTCACCTCGACGGTGCGCATGGGTGAGGACCCGCATCTGGCCGCCGCGGACAGTCACGGTCGCCTGCGCGGCACCGAGAACCTCTACATCAACGACGCGTCACTGCTCCCCGATGCTCCCGGGGTGAACCCCCAGGCGGCGATCATGATGCTGGCCACCAGAAACACCCGGGCGTTCCTGGCCGGTTAGGTCCCGTTCGGGGCTCCGGGCCTCAGGGCGTCCAAGGAGGAGCCAGGAACACGGCGATGGGCAGCCCGATGTCGGACATGCGCGACATCGCCTGGGTGGCTTCCAGCGGCAGCGTGGTGTTGAGCGACGCACCGGTGAGCGACTCGTCCACCACGTCGGGGTCGCCCCCGGCTTCGGCGACGATGCGCCGCGCCTTGGCGCGCAGCCGGTCGAACTCGGCCCGCTCGGCCGGGGTCCGACCGTCGTAATACGCGACCTCGACCGCGTCGACGTTGGAGCGCCACAACTCGATGTTGGTGTCGCCCACCGCCAGGTGCACCCGACCCCGTTCGGTGCCCTCCGGGATGGTCAGCCGCCCCGGCACGATGCCAAGGAACGCGGGCCGCAGCCCGGCGTCGATCCCGTGGCCGCGCAGCTCGTCGAGCAACGTGTAACCGCCGCTGCCGATCTTGACCGGGTCGAACCAGGTCACCAGATACATGCCCTCGCCGGTGTCGCCGGGGACCTGCCCGGCCTCGATCGCGGCGACGGTGTCGGGCACCACGTTGGACATCTGCCGGGACAGGTTCTTGTCGGGGATCTCCGCGTCCACCGCCTGGGTCATCAGCCCGGCGAACATCACGACCAGGCCCACCGCCAGCACCCCGGCAGAACCCGACCGCAGCACGCGCACCGTGGTCGCGGGCAGCGAGGAGCGGCGCACCGCCTCGACCGCGACCCACACCAGCGAGGCGACCATCGCCGCGCAGATGGTCCACATCCACATCATCAGGTACCAGTAGAGGTCACCGTAGATGCTGGACAGCGCCAGCAACGCGAAGCCCAGCGACAGCGTGATCACCACGTTGCCGATCACCAGGGTGCGCATCCGGAACCGCCAGGCGGCCACGAAACCCAGCGCCCAGACGGCCAGGAAGATTCCGCCCGGCCAGTTCGAGTTGATCACCACGAACTCGATGTCGGTACCGGCCAGCAACTGCCAGGGCTGCAGGTGCGCCAGGATCAGGTGGATGCCCTGGGACAGCCCGCCCGCGGCCTGGGGCGGGTCGACCAGGTCCTCCCAGATCAGGGTGAGGTTGCCCTGGTTGGAGTGGAACTGCTCGAAGATCGGCGCCGCCCACAACACCAGGCCGACGGCCGCGGCGATGCCGATCCAGGTCCAGGTGCGTTTGACCGAGGGCCACCGTTGCGGGTCGCCCATGAGCCAGGCGAGGCGGCGTTCGCTCCAGCGTTCGGCGCGTTCGGGGTCGTCGGTGGGATCGACCCGGTGACGGTGATGACGCCAGAGGACCACGAGGACCACGGTGGCCACGACCATTCCCCCGCCCATCCCCAGATAGGGCAGGTGGGTCTGCATGCAGTAGCTGGCGGCGACCACCAGCACCGGCAGCATCTCGATGTCGTCGACGAGCACCGACCACGCGGCCAGCAGCACCACCGTCCAGGCCATCAGGGGCAGGTACGGGTTCCAGGGCTGTTCGACCACGATGATCCCGAAGCCCTGCACCAGGAACAGCACGATCGCGCCCACGCCGATGAGCATCGCCAGCCGTCCCCGGCGCCAACCCAGCCACAGCGCCACGCAGATCCAGGCGAAGTTGAGGATGAACGCGCCGGCGAACAGCGCCCAGGGGGTGGAACCGAACAGTTTGTAGAACGGTGCCAGCAACCAGAAGCTCAACGGCCCGGGATGGCTGCCGGTGTGCACCCCGAACTCGCCGAGGCGACCGGGCAGCCCGATCAGCGGCGGGTTGGTGCTGAACACCGAGCGGACCCGCATCTCGGTCTGGGCCAGGTCCAGCACCACATAGGGGCGGGGGTTGCGAAGCTGCATCGCCGCCACGGTGAAGGGCACCACGATCGCGGTGATGAACGCGCCGGCGACCACGCCGGGGCGGCGCCACCAGACCACCGGCTCTTGCGACGGCGCTACGGAGGCGTCGGTGTCGGAGTCGGCCACGGTCATCGCCGGGGCTGGGCCTCGCGGGTCATGGCAGATACTCGAGCACCTTGAGCGCGCCCATCTTGGCCGGGGACTGGTGCGCGGAGCCTCCGGCATCCAGGGAGTCCCGGTGCGCACAGAACCAGTCGTAGGACTCGATCATCATCTCCGCGTTCGACCGGGTCGCCTCCCAGCCCAGCTCGGATTGCGCCTTGGAACAGTCGAAGTACAGCGACTCGCCGTACAACAGCCAGTGGTAGGGCGCCAGGGGCACCAGTCCGGCCAGGGCGGCGGCCTTCATGGCGAGCTGCGCCGCGCCCAGCGGCAGGGGCTGGATCCGCGATCCGGTGCCGGCGTGATCGATCAGGGCCTGGAGTGTCTCGCCCAGGGTGCCGAAGGTGGTCGCGCCGATGTTGTAGCTGGTCGGCCCGCTGCGCTGGCCGGCCAGCAGGCAGGCCGAGGCAAGGTCTTCGGCGTGCACGAACTGGTAGCGGTTGTCACCGCGGCCCAGCAGCGGGATCGGCGCCCCGGCGGCGACGAGTTCGAAGAGCATCGCCATGATCCCGAGGCGACCGTGTCCCATGATCGTGCGGGGTCGCACGATGGTCACGTCGAGGCCGGCGTGAATCGCGTCGGCGCACAGGTGCTCCGCGGTCAGCTTGGCCCGGCCGTAGTCCTCCACCGGGGTGGGCGGGGTCTGCTCGGTCACCGGGTTGCGTTCGGGGATCCCGTAGATCGCGCTGGTCGAGGTGTGCACGACCTTGCCCACGCCCGCGTCGCGGGCGGCGATCAGCAGGTTCGCGGTGCCGGTCACGTTGACCGATTCGAACAGGTCCCGGTCCTTGGCAAGGGGCACCTGGGCGACGTTGTGGAACACCACGTCCACGCCGTCGCAGGCCGCGCGCACCGCGGCGCGGTCGCGGATGTCTCCGGCGACGTAGTCGACCTCGAAGCCCTCGAAGTCCTCCGACGCCGGTGGGTTCAGATCGAAGATCCGCACCTGCATGTCGGCGGCGTCGGCCGCCGCGGCCAGCACGGTACCGAAGTATCCGCTGCCGCCGGTGATCAGGATCTGGGTCGCCATTCAGCGCACCTCCGTCGACGATGCGCCCATCTAGAGGGCGTGTCCGTGTTCGACGCACCAACGGATCGACGCCCGCATCCCCTCCACCAGGCTCACCTTCGGCTCATAGCCCAGCTCCCGGCGGGCCAGGGACACGTCGCACGCGATGGTGTCCTTCAGCTCGCCCATCACGTGCATCCCCTGAGAATACCGGCCCAACGCCTGGAGCCGACCGTCCAGGAACTCGGCGAGTTCCGCGGCGATCCGCGGGATCCGGATCCGGCCTTCGGTGACGTCGAACCCCTCGGCGACGAAGGCTTCGCGGATCCCGGCGAAGATGTCGGCCAGGGCGTAGGGCTCGGCGTCGGCGATCCAGTAGGCGCTGCCCGAGGGGACGTCTGCGACCTCCGCGCACAGCATCCCGTCGACCAGGTTGCCGGTGTAGACCATCGACCGGCGCTGGGTGCCGTCGCCCACCATCGGGAACCGCCCGCGCCGCACCGTGCGCAGGAACTGGGTCTGACGTTGGGGCTGCCAGGGGCCGTAGAACCAGGGCGGCCGCACGATCACGATGTGCAGGTCGCCGTTGGCGGCGTGACGCTGCGCGATCTGTTCGGCCTCGAGCTTGGAGGCGCCGTAGTTCATGTAGGGGTTGAATGGGCTCTCCTCGGTGAACACGTCGTCGGGGGTCGGGTTGGCGCCGAAGGGTGAGTTCGACGACACCTGCACCACCCGGGTCGCACCGGCCCGTTTGGCACCGTCGAGCACCATCTCGGTGCCGCCGGTGTTGACGTCGAAGAACTCGCGCACCAGCCCGGTGGGCGGGTGGATCACCCCGGCGGTGTGGAACACCGTGGGCGAGTCGGTGCCCTCGAACAGCTCGGCGATGGCCGCGGGGTCCCGCACGTCGCCGATCACCGAGGTGATCGCGGGCGACAGCACGTCGAGCAGCGCGGCTTCACGTTCGTCGCGCACCAACGCACGGATCTGGGCCCGCCGGGGCGCCAGCGTGCGCATCAGGTTCTCTCCAAGCCATCCGGCGGCCCCGGTGACCACCACCGAGTCGTTCACGGGCGCGCTCGTGGAAGCGGCGGTCTCGGCGTCAGACATAGCCCTCCTGTCTAGTGCAACCGGGGCCCGGGCCGGTCACGGGTCCTGCCACCACGATGCGCCGCGGCGCCGTGGCGGCCGATCGAGTGCATCTACGCTGGAGCGGCTATGGATCCGAGCCGTGTCACGGCCCTGTTGGAGGGGTTGCGGGCGAACGAGGTCGCCGACCGGGTGGCGCGGGGGGAGGTGAACCACCTCCCCGACTCCTCCACACGCTCCATCGGCGAGATCGCCCGGGCCAACCTGTTCACCCCGTTCAACTTCCTGCTCGGCGGCCTGCTGGTCGTCATCCTCATCGTCGGGCCTCTCAACGACGCGCTCTTCGGCGGGGTCATCATCGCCAACACCCTGATCGGGATCATCCAGGAGGTCCGCGCCAAGCGCACCCTGGACCGACTCTCGGTCATCTCGGACCCCACGGTGACGGTCCGCCGCGACGGCGCGGCCCAGCAGATCGCCGTCGACGAGGTCGTGCTCGACGACGTCATCGATCTGGGCCCGGGCAGCCAGGTGCCCGTGGACGGCGAGGTGATCGTGTCCCATTCCCTCGAGGTCGACGAGAGTCTGCTCACCGGCGAGTCCGACGCGATCGTCAAGAACCCCGGTGACCGGGTGCTCTCGGGCAGCTTCGTGGCCGCGGGCTCCGGCGTCTTCCAGGCCAGACGGGTCGGGGCGGACGCCTACGCCAGCCAGATCGCCGCGGATGCCCGGCAGTTCTCGCTCGCCCGCTCCGAGCTGCGCAGCGGGATCGACCTGATCATCCGCCTCGTCGGATTCCTGATGATCCCCACCGGGGTGCTGCTGCTGATCAACCAGATCCGTCTCGACATCGGCGTGGCCGATTCCATCGGTGGCACCGTCGCCGGGTTGGTCGCGATGGTGCCCGAAGGCCTGGTGCTGCTGACCAGCATCGCGTTCGCGGCCGCGGTGGTCCGGCTGGGCAAGCACCGGGTGCTGGTCCAGGAGCTTCCCGCGGTGGAGACCCTGGCCCGGGTCGACGTGGTGTGCCTGGACAAGACCGGCACGATCACCGAAGGGGACCTGGTGCTCGACCGGGTGGTACCGGGACCGAACGTCTCCGACGCCGACGCCGCCAACGCGCTGGCCATGCTGGCGCTCATCGAGGAGAGCCCGAACTCGACGTTGCGGGCGCTGGCACGGGGGGTCGCCGCCGGCGACGTCGACGAGATCGGTACCCCGTTGGACGACTCGCCCCGGGTCCGACAGATCCGCACCTCCCACCAGAGCGCCACGCCGTTCTCCTCCGCGCGCAAGTGGTCGTCGGTGACCCATTCGGGCACCACCTGGATCATGGGCGCGCCCGACGTGCTGCTCCGCCGGATCGCCGACTCGGCGGCGCTGTCCGAGGCGGTGGAGACCTACGCGGCCCAGGGCCAGCGGGTGCTGCTGCTGGCCACCGCATCCAGCGCGCCCGACGGCGACACGCTTCCCGCCGGGTTGACCCCGTACGCGATCGCGCTGCTCGAGGACCGCATCCGTCCCGAGGCCGAAGCCACCCTGGGCTACTTCGCCGACCAGGACGTGACCGTCAAGGTCATCAGCGGCGACCACCCGGCCACCGTCGCGGCCGTGGCCCGCAAGGCCGGCCTCGACGTGTCCGGCGGCGTCGACGCCGCCACCCTGCCCGATGAGGACGAGGATCAGGAGGCCCTCGGTCGGATCCTGGCCGAGAACACCGTGTTCGGACGGGTCTCACCCCGTCAGAAACGGGCCATGGTCCGCGCGCTGCAGGCCGACGGGCACGTGGTCGCCATGACCGGCGACGGGGTCAACGACGTGCTCGCCCTCAAGGACGCCGACATCGGCGTGGCGATGGGTTCGGGCGCGGACGCCACCCGCGCCGCGGCCCAGCTCGTGCTGCTGGACTCGAACTTCGCGGCGTTGCCGCCGGTGGTGGCCGAGGGTCGCCGCGTGATCGCCAACATCGAACGCGTCGCGAACCTGTTCCTGACCAAGACCGTGTACGCGATGCTGCTCGCCCTGGCCGTGGGCGTGGCCGGGCTGCCCTTCCCGTTCCTTCCCCGGCATCTGACCCTGGTGGGATCGCTCACCATCGGCATCCCGGCGTTCTTCCTGGCTCTGGCGCCCAACACCACCCGTGCCGAGTCGGGTTTCGTGGCCCGGGTCATGCGCTTCGCGGTGCCCGCGGGTCTGCTGTGTGCCAGCGCCACCTTCGGCGGCTACTACCTGGCCAATCTGGACTCGTCCACCCTCACCCTCGACCAGCGGCGTACCACCGCGACCCTGGTCCTGGTCGGGTTGGGCTTTCTGATCCTGATCCGCTTGGCGCGCCCGCTCAACGGGTGGCGCAAGTTCCTGATCGGGGCGCTCATGGCCGCCTTCGCGCTGGTGCTGGTGGTGCCCTTCGGCCGGGAGTTCTTCGCGCTCAGCATGCCCTCGACGATCACGATGGTCGCGGTCGTGGGCATCATCGCGATCGCGGGATGGGTCATGGAGCTGGCCGAACGGCTGAGCCGGGCCTACCGGCGGCCCTATGAACGCCTGCAGGTCGCCCAGGAGCGCCGCAGCGCCCGGGAAGCCGACCGCCGCGCCCAGCAGAACATCGAGCACACCCAGGAGATCACCGGCGGCGCGGGGCACGACCCCACCCGGGCGTTGCCGTCCCATGCGATGCCCACCGCGCCGATGCCCGACGGCGCCGGGGGGCACCCGCCGCCGACCGCCGGCGCCGGCCCGCCCACCGTGGTCGACGACCCTCCGGTCTGACCCGCGGGGACGGGGCGGGGACCGTTCAGCGCAGAAAGGCGATGAGCGACGGCATCTGGAGCTTGCCCGACGCCGTCAGCGCGTCCTGATAGGCGGCTTCGGTGGTGAGCAACGTCAGGTCGCCGTCGTCGGGTCCCAGATCGTCGTCGAAGGTCACCGGGGACCAGGTCGACAGCCGGGGAGGGGCATCGGCGGGACGGGACTCGACCGGGCTGGTCACGTGCTGGCGGGCCCGCGCGCGGGCCTGGCCGCGGCGTCGCTGCTCGGTGGACTGGGCCTCGGCCACCCGCCGGATGCCCTGACGGGCGCGCTCGGCGCAGCCGTAGCGGACCACCTCGATCTCGGCCACGGTGTTGGTCAGCCCGTCGTGGTGGTCCCGCAGCATCGACGACCACGGTTCTCGGGCCAGGGCGGCCAACTGGCGGAGGGTGGGTGTGGCCCGGTTGGGCCCGTGCACCCCGAGCAGTTGCACCTGGGCGGCGCGCAGCAGGTCCACTTCCCGCACCTGGTTCCGGGCGGTCTCCACCTCGGCGGCCGCCCAGGTCAAGAAGGCCTCGTCACGACCGGTCAACAGGGCGCGCAGCGCGGTCATGCGGTACAGCAGCTGGTCCAGTGCGTTGCGTTCCTGCCGAAGGACGTCGGCGACTTCCTGCATGCGTGCCTCCCGGGGCGTGTACCCATCGGCGGCGCCACGGCGTTGGTCAAGGGTTGGCGCCCAGGATTGGCCAAAGGACTCACGAATGCGGCGTTGCTGCGAGTCCGACACGCAGGACCGCCCTGGAGAGGGGGTCACTCGAGCCGCCCGGACGCGCCAACGGGGCCCGCCGCAGTCACCTGGACTGCGGCGGAGCCCCGTTGCCCGTACCGGAAGGTTTCGGGAGTGTTGCTATTCGGCGATGATCAGTCCCGTGGCGCCGCGCTCGGCGTCGTTGAACTTGTGGGTCACCATCGCGTACTTCCCCGGTTTGGGGATGTCGAACTCGACGAACCCACCCTGTGAGGGCGCCAGGTCGATCGCCTGTGAGCCCCCCTTCTGCGGGTTGTCCCGCTCCAGCAGGTAGGTCCCTTCCTTGAACACCGTGTCGAACTGGGTTCCCACGATGTGGAAGGCCGAGATCTCGTTGGGTCCGACGTTCACGATCCACACCCGCATGCGATCACCGGTGGCAACCTCGATCGGGTCGAAGACGTACTGGTTGTAGTAGCCGTTGAACACGACCGCGTCCTGGAAGCCCCACTCGGCCTTGGCCAGGTCCGACTCGGCGCCTTCGGGGCCCAGGTAGAGCTCCGACTGCACCAGGCCGATCTCGTGGTCGACGGGTTCGAGGCCGTCGGCGGGGTCGATGATCACCAGGCCGTACATGCCGTTGGCGATGTGGTGCAGCACCGGCGGGGTTCCGCAGTGGTACATCCAC
>CAYVAS010000070.1:0-11977 GCA_964449375.1 uncultured Iamiaceae bacterium
CCCAGGATCTGGCGCTTCTTCACCTCGAACTCGGCGTCGGTGATCAGACCACGGTCCCGCAGGTCCGCCAACTGTTGGATCCGGGTGGCCGGGTCCTCACCAGCGATCAGTTCCGCGACCGCCGGCACCGGAGCTTCGGGCACCGCCCGGCGGGCGGCGGCGATCATCGCCTCGCTGATCGCCGCCTCCAGGTCGTGGTGGACCTGGTCGGCGACGGTGCGCATACACAGGATGCGCAGGGACCGCAGCGGCGCGACCACCTCGATGCGGGCCTGGGTGACCGTCGCCTTTTCAACCGTCACGCCTTCGACCGCCCGCAGGGGCACCTCCTCGACCCCCACCCCCCGGGCCGGCAGGCGGCTCACACCCGTGGTAGCCGCGGCACCGGAATGGCCCGGGGTGGTGGCGATGCGGTCCGCGTAGACCGTGATGGTCAACGGGTGGCCCACGCCCTGTTCGGCGTGACCGGTGAACTCGTAGAACTTGCCCTCCGCGCGCCACCGGGCCCGCAACTGGTCGTCGGCTTCGGGCGCAGCGTGGGATCGGTCCCGGCGCCGGGGCCTGGCCTGCTCCGAAGAATCGAAAATGCCCATTGGTCGCTCCGAGCCAACCGATCCCGATCGGCCACGATCGTACCCCCGTCCCCAGAGCGGCCGTCTACCCCGGGACCGGCTGGTCCCAGCGCACCGCCTCCATGGTCGCCGCGGTGCCGAACACCTCCAGCAGCGACGTCGCACGACTGAACCCGGTGTAGGCGATCGCCAGATCGGACTCATCCAGGTCGTCGGCCAGCACCACCAGCACCACCGGTGCCTCCAGCCCCTTGAACCGCTGGATCGTCTCGATCGGAACCTGGCCGGCCACCGGCTCCTCACCCGAGCCTCCGGACCCCACCAAGGCCGCCTGCAACTCTTCGACGAGCCGGCGCGACGACGACAGCACCTGCATCTGATCGGCCGGGATTCCCTCGGCCAGCAGTTCGCCCACCCGACTCGCCAGTCGGTCCGCCAGCCCGTCACGATGTTTGACCACGTGGAACCGAGGCCGGGGCCCGCTCACCCCCAGGGTCTTGGCCGACCCGCCGAACAGCGAGGTCACCTTCGCGGCGATCTCATCGGTGTTGCGGCAGTTCTTGGTCAGCATCCAGGTCGCCACCCGCCCATCGAAGGGGGGCGACCAGTCCTCCACATACACCGCCTGCTGGGCATCGGCGAACACGTAGAACCAGCCGTCGTCCGGGTCGCGCATCACCATGCGCAGCGCATCCCACCAGTGGGGATGAAAGTCCTGGCCCTCGTCGATCACCACCGCATCCACCTCGAAACCCAGAGCCGCCGCGGCGTCGGGGAACTGTTCGATCGCGTCGTGCGCCCACCACTCGGCGGTCAAGATGTCGGGCAGCCCCACCTGCGCCTCCACCAGCATGTTGCGCACGAAGCGGTGCAGGTTGCCCGCCACCACGTTGGCCCGATCGGCGAACTCGGCTTCCAGCGCATCGCCCAGAGGTCGGTTGAAACACACGAACAGCACCGTCGCCTCCGGGCCCAGATCCGCCAGGCGGCGCACCCGCTCGGCGGCCAGCACCGTCTTGCCCGTTCCCGCCCCGCCGGTGATCAGCGCCTGACGGTTGCCGCTCAACCCGTCGAGCACCTCGAACTGTTCGGTCGTCAACTCGATGATCGCCCGGGAGGCATCTGCGACCTGGTCGGCCAGCAACCGCCGCACCCGCACCGACGGCAGCAACAGGTTGCGGATCGCGGCGAGCTGGTCGTCGTCGAGCCAGGTGGGTGGCGCCCAGTGCGCGGCGACGCGTTTGACCGTGCCGGCGATGTCGTCCAAGTCGTCGGCGTCGATGATGATCGGACGGGGACCCTGGGGACCCAGGTCGCCGTCGACCCGACCCTGGGGAAAGGCCACCGCATGGCCCACACGGGGAATGCGGTCCAGGCCCGGCACCGACCCGCACAGGAACTCCCGCAACTGGCGTTTGCAGGCGGCCGCCTGATCGAAGGGGTTGGTGATCGGGCGGTGACGGCCATCGGGCAGAACGCGGACGAACTCGCCGTCGGCCAGCCTGATCTCCCCACCCTTGGCCTCGATCACCACGATCCCCTCGCGGGGATGGAACAGTGCGAAGTCCGTCTCGCCGTCGCCCTGGCGACCCCGCCGCAGCCCCTGCCACTTGATGTTGTGGAACACGTGCCAGTCGTCCTCCAACCGGCGCAGCGCCGCCAGCACCCGCCGCTCCGAATCGTGTTCGGGTTCGCGACTCTCCGGATGAACCTGGGCCACTCCCGCTCCCTCCACTTCTGGTGACGTCATCGGGCACCGGCGGCGTGCAGACCCCGGCGACGCTAGTTGGCTTCGCCGACGCCGGTGAATGAGCAGGACCGGGATCGATGGCAGTATCGGGGGCGAACGAGGAGCCCTGGCCCAGGTGAAACGACCATGACCGACCCGGTGGCGCTGGCCACGGACATCGCCGAGCACGTGCTGTTCGCCAACGCGCTGCACACCGACCGCTCCGAACTGGTCGACCGCGCCAACCTCGACGCGCTCGCTGCGGCGGGGCTCTATGGCATGTTCGGCCCCACCGAACTCGGCGGCCACGGCGCAGACCTGGCCACCGCCACCCAGGTCGTGGAACACCTCGCCTCGGGGTGTCTGACCACCACCCTGGTGTGGATGCAACACCATGGCCTGGTCGGCAACCTGCTGGCCGGCCCCGACGATCTGCGTGAGCGGCTCCTGGCAGACCTGTGCCGCGGCACCCGCCGCTCGGGCATCGTGTTCGCCGGGTTGATCCCCGGCCCCTCACCGCTGCAGGCGACCCGCCGCAACGACGCCTGGGTCCTGGGCGGCCACGCCCCCTGGGTGTCGGGATGGGGCCGGATCGACACCCTCCAGGTCGCCGCGCGCGGACCCGACGACACCGTGGTCACCGTCGTCGTGGAGGACCTGGACCGTCCCGAGCTCACCGCCCACCGCCACCACCTGGCCGCGCTGGACGCATCGGCCACGGTCCGCCTGGACTTTGCCGACCTGGTGGTGCCCGACACCGACGTGATCAGCGTCGTGCCCCACGACCCGGCCGCCGCCGGTGGTCAACGCCTGCGCCTCAACGGTTCACTGGCCCTCGGCGTGGCCCGCCGCTGCTGTGCCCTGCTCGGACCCAGCCCCCTGGACGACGACCTCGACGAGGTCCGGGCCCGCCTCGACGCCGCTGGCGACGACGACATGGCCGGCGCACGGGCCGCCGCGTCGGCCTTCGCCAACCGGGCCGCCACCCGACTGGTGGTCACCACCGGCAGCCGCGCCCTGGAGCTGAACCAGCACGCCCAGCGGCTCATGCGCGAAGCCATGTTCCTGCTGGTGTTCGGCTCCCGACCCGCCATCAAGTCCGCCCTGCTCGCCCGGATCTGAGCCCGCCCATGCCCCAACCCTCACCGTCCGCACCCGGCCCGTTGCAGGGTGTCCGGATCCTCGACGTCACCCAGGCACTCGCCGGCCCGTACTGCACGATGCTGCTCGCCGACCTGGGCGCGGAGGTGATCAAGGTCGAACCGCCCACCGGTGACATGACCCGCTTTCCCGGACCCTTCACCGCCGAAGACACCGAACACGCCTACGGCGGCTACTTCGCGTCGATCAACCGGGGCAAACGCTCCATCGTGCTCGACCTCAAAGACGACGCCGACCGGCGCGCCTTCATCGAGTTGTCCCGCACCGTGGACTGCATGGTCGAAAACAGCCGAGCCGGCGTCATGGACCGCCTGGGCGTGGGCTATGAGACCCTCGCCGAGACCAACCCCAAGCTGGTGTATCTGGCCATCCGCGGGTTCGGCGACCCCCGCACCGGCACCAGCCCGTATGTGGACTGGCCCGCCTACGACATCGTCGCCCAGGCCATGGGCGGGCTCGTGTCGGTCACCGGCACCAACGACGGCAGCCCCACGGGCAACGTGATGAAGTGCGGACCCAGCGTCGGCGACATCTTCACCGGCGCGCTCGGCGCGGTCGGCCTGCTCGGCGCGCTCGTGCACGCCGCCCGCACCGGTGAGGGCCAGTTCCTCGACGTCGCCATGTACGACGCGGTGCTCAGCCTGTGCGAAGGCGCGGTGTACTCCCACTCCTACGGCGGCCACGTGCCCCGCCCCACCGGCAACGGCCACCCCCTCATCGCCCCCTTCGACATCTACGCCACCGCCGACGGACACTGCGCGATCGGCACCCCCACCGACGCCGCCTTCGTCGAGTTGTGTGCCCGCATCGGCCGGCCCGACCTGGCTGAAGACCCCCGCTTCGGTGACTACATCCAACGCCTCATCAACCGTCCCGCACTGGATGAAGAACTGGGGGCGTGGGCCCGGACCCGCACCACCGGCGAGATCGTCGACCTGCTCGGCGGCGACATTCCCGTCGGGCCCGTCAACGACATGGCCGACATCGTCGCCGACCCCCACGTGGCGGCGCGCCAGATGCTCGTGCAGGTCGAACAACCCGACGGATCCCGTCCGGTCACCCTGGCGGGCCAACCCATCAAGATGGCCGTCACCCCCACCGGCGTGCGCACCCGTCCACCCCGGCTGGGCGAGCACACCGAGGCGATCCTGGCCGAAGCCGGGATCCAGCGATGAGCACCCACGCCTCGAGCGGCGGTTCCGGTGACGGTCCTGGTGAAGGACCGCAGGCCGACGCACCCGACAGCGACGCCGAGCTCGTGGTCACCCGGCGCGGATCCGTCGCCACGCTGTGGTTGAACCGGCCGGCCAAACGCAACGCCGTCACCTACACCATGTGGAACGGCATCGCCCAGATCTGTGACGACCTGGCCACCGACGCCGAGGTGCGCCTGCTGGTGGTCCGCGGCGCCGGGGAGCACTTCTGTGCCGGCGCGGACATCGCCGGGCTCGGCGACGTCGACCCCGCCACGTACCAGGCCGCCAACGAGGCCGCCGACGCGGCGCTCGCCGCCTTCCCCAAACCCACCCTCGCCCACATCACCGGCGCCTGCATCGGCGGAGGTTGTGAACTCGCCGTCGCCTGTGACCTGCGCATCGCCGATACCACCGCCCGCTTCGGCGTCACTCCGGCGCGCCTGGGCATCGTCTATCCGGCCGCGCCCCTCCAACGCCTCGTCGCGCTGATCGGCGGTGCCGCCACCAAGCATCTGCTGTATTCGGCGGAGTTGATCGACGCGGACCACGCGCTGCGCATCGGCCTGGTCCACGAGGTCCACGACACCGCCCGGACCGCCGAGCGGGTCGGGTCGCTGAGCGGGTTGTTGGCCGGCGAGCGCTCGCTGCTCACCCAGATGGCCACCAAGGCGATGCTCGCGGACATCGCCGACCACGGTCAGGTGCGCCACGCCACGGCCAGCGCCTGGGCCGAGGAGGTGGCCGCCAGTGCCGAGCCCGTCGAAGGGGTCGTCGCCTTTCTGGAGAAGCGCCCGCCTCGGTTCACCTGGAGCCCCCCGGACTGACCCCAGCGTCGAGGGTCGGATGGTGCGATGGGGCCGGTCCGACGCCTCGGAGCAGGTCGGTACGCTGGCCCCATGGCCACCACCCCCCGCTGGTTCAGCGACCACGACGAAGGTCACTCGCAGTGGTACATCGACCGGTTCCGGACCATGGCCGCCGAAGGCGCCGACCTCGACGGAGAGGCACGCCTGGTCGATGCGATGCTGCCACGCCGCTCCCGCATCCTCGACGCCGGGTGTGGCCCGGGCCGGGTCGCCGGCGCGCTCGCCGACCGTGGCCACGACGTGGTCGGTGTGGACGTGGACCCCGCGCTCATCGCCGCCGCCGAGGTCGACCACCCCGGCCCCCGCTACGTGGTCGCCGACCTGGCCGAGCTCGACCTGGCCGACCACGGCGAACCGGAACCCTTCGACGCGGCGGTGATCGCCGGCAACGTCATGGCCTTCGTCGCGCCCGACACCGAAGCCGACGTGATCGCCCGGGTCGCCGCGCACCTGCGACGCGACGGTTTCGTCATCGTCGGGTTCGGTACCGACCGGGGCTACGCGCTGGCCGACTTCGACGCGCACGGCGCCGCAGCCGGCCTCGACCTCGAACACCGCTTCGCGACCTGGGACCTGCGCCCCTGGCACGACGACGCCGGTTTCGCCGTCACCGTCCTGCGCAAACCTTGACCCCCAGCACGTCGTCCAAGACCTGGCCCTGACGCCCCGTTCGCCCCGACTCGGCCAGCGGGCGCGGCCGTGTCTCGGCGAAAATTCGTTCCGGAGGGTGTAGGACTGGGACGACCCCGAGCGATGGGAGAGTGGTGAGCCGACCGACCGCGACCCCAGACCAGCGCCAGGAGCTGATCGACCTCTACGACACCTCCCTGCCGGAGGTCTACGGCTACCTGCTGGCGCGCTGCGGATCGACCGGGGTCGCCGAGGACCTGACCTCCGAGACGTTCATGGCCGCCGTGGACGCGGTGCGCCGAGGGGCCGTCCCCGAGCTGTCCGTCGCCTGGCTCATCGGGGTCGCCCGCCACAAGCTCGTCGACCACTGGCGACGCGTCGGGCGCGACCGTGACCTGGCCGATCGGATCGAACCGCCGGTGAACGACACGGGCGACGTGTGGGACGTCCGCCTCGACCAGCTCACCGCGCAGGCCGCCCTCGCCGACCTGGGCGACCACCACCGCAGCGCGCTGGTGCTGCGCTACTTCGACGACCTGCCCGTGCGTGAAGTCGCCGAATACCTGGGTCGCACCGAAGGCGCCACCGAGGTGCTGCTGGTCCGGGCCAGAGCGGCGTTCCGGAGCGCCTATGAGCACCGACTGCAGGGAGGGCGACCATGACCGATCCCTTCGACCAACTCGCCGCGCCCGACGCCCCCCGGGCACCCCGCACCGACTTCGCGCTCGGCCTGCGTGCCCGGCTCATCGAGGCGCTCGGACTCGACACCCCTCACGTCGACCGGCCCACCTCGGCCGCCGACGTTCCCGTCATCGACCTGAAAGGAGCCACCACCATGGCAACCACCTCCACCTCCACTTCCACAACCACCGGTGATCCGACCGCCGGCCAGCCCTACGTCGACGGGATCTGGTCGGTCGTCGCCTACGCGGACCCCGAAGCGGGCATCCGCTTCGTCACAGAAGTGCTCGGATTCGAAGAACAGGTGATGGCGCGAGGCGACGACGGGAGCATCGTCCACAGTGAGTACCGCTGGCCCGAAGGCGGGGTCGTGCAGGTCGCCGGCGCCGACCCCGACAATCCCTTCGTCCCCGAACCCGGCCAGAAGGGCGGGCTCTACGTGGTCACCCGCGACCCCCAGGCGGTGTGGGAACGCTGCCAGAACGCCGGCGTCGAGGTGGTCCGCCCACCCGAGGAGCCCCACTACGACCCCGGTGGCCTGGCGTTCGTGATCCGGGACCCCGAAGGCAACCTCTGGAGCTTCGGCAGCTACGCCGGCGGCGCCACCGGCTGAGACCCGCCTCCGGGCGGTCGGCGGCTGCCGTCCGGCAAGCCAGGGCGGCGCGTCGTCGACAAATGCCGGGCATCACCCGGTGACGGGCCGGTACCGTTCAGGCGATGACGACCTGGCGGGACTTCGCCGCAGCCGAACCCGAACTCGCCGAGGCGGTGCGTGCCCGCTTCGATGTCGGCCGTCACAAGACGATCGCCACCCTGCGGGCCGACGGGGCACCCCGCATCTCGGGAATCGAATGCGAGTTCGTCGACGGTGACCTGCGGTTCGGGTCCATGCCCGGAGCCCGCAAAGGAGCTGACCTGCATCGGGACCCGCGCTTCGCGCTGCACAGCCCCAGCGTCGACCCGGTCGAAGGTGACGAGGCCGCCTGGCCGGGCGAAGCCAAGATCGCCGGGTCGGCCCGACCCGCCGGAGTCGTCGACCCGGCCGACGAGGCTCCGGGCGAACCCGCAGGAGAGTACTTCGTCGCCGACATCACCGAAGTGGTGCTCACCTCGCTGAACCCCGAGGGCACCCAGCTCGTGGTCGAGTGGTGGACCCCGGGCGGCGGTCGGCGCCGCATCGCCCGGGACTGACCCGCCGACCCGCCCCGGTCGAGGGTCCGCCCGGGTCACCCGCCCCCCGACCGCCGCCGCGGAGCGAACTTCGGGAGGTTGCGTCGTCTCGGTCACTCGTGACACCCCATCACGAAGCGAACTTCGGGAGGTTGCGTCGCCATACGGCGCGCAACCTCCCGAAGTTCGAAAAAGGGGTGGCGCGGGGGAGCGGTGGCGCGGCTGGGCGTGAGGGGGCAGACTCGGGTTCGCACCACGGCGGCCGCACCAGGGGGCAGGTCGCCTCGACCCAGGGGACCCACCATGGCCTACAGCACCGGACGGATCGTGCACGACGCGGACGCCCACATCATGGAGACACCGAACTGGCTGCGCGACCACGCCGACCCGGCCATCCGTGACCGCATCGAACCGCTGCGCTACCCCGGCGGCAACGAACTGCGCCAGACCGGCGATCCCGCTGAACAGCAACGCGACCTGGAAGCCGCCTTCGACCGGCTGGCCGACAAGCACCGGTCCGAGGACTACCGCGCCTCGGAAGCCGACGACATCATGAACCGCAAGAACTTCGCGGCCACCGGATCGTTCCTGGCCGAAGACCGGCCCCGCGCGCTGGACCTGCTGGGCTTCTCCAGCCAGCTCGTGTTCAACACCTTCCACAACCGTCGCCTCCACGATTGGGAACACTCCGGCGACCTCGACATGGCCTACGGCGCCGCCCGGGCCCACAACCGGGGCATGATCGAGTTCTGCTCGGTCGACGCACGCCTGCTGCCCACCGCGTACGTGCCCCTGGTCGACTTTGAGCGGGCCGCGGCCATGGCCGGTGAAGCCATCGACATGGGTGCCGCCGCGCTGCTGGTCGCCTCGGGCTGCCCGCCCGGCCACTCGCCCAGCCACCTCGCCCTCGACCCGGTGTGGGCCCAGGCCCAGGAGGCCGGCATCCCGGTGGTGTTCCACGTGGGCGGCACCGGCGACCTGATCGACCCGGCCTACTTCGCCAACGGCCGACCCGTCCCGCCCGACTTCCACGGCGGTGAGGAGAACTTCCGGTCCGTCGACTACATGGGCATCCCCAACCCGCCCGCCCAGACGCTGGCGACCATGCTCTTCGACGGGGTCTTCGAACGCTTCGACACCCTGCGGATCGGGGTGATCGAACAAGGCGCGATCTGGGTACCCTCCTGGACTCGCCAGATGGAATCCGCGTTCGAAGCCTTCGCCCGTCACGAGGAACGGCTCCGGGACCTGTCGTTGCGGCCCACCGAGTACGTGCAACGCCAGATGCGCTTCACGCCCTACCCCACCGAGGACGTGGGCTGGATCATCTCACAGTCCGGACCCGAGGTGTGCCTGTTCTCCTCGGACTACCCCCAC
The DNA here is from genome assembly GCA_964449375.1 of uncultured Iamiaceae bacterium. Classification (GTDB taxonomy): domain Bacteria; phylum Actinomycetota; class Acidimicrobiia; order Acidimicrobiales; family Iamiaceae; genus JAFDWI01. The sequence continues at coordinate 9,383 of CAYVAS010000070.1, forward strand.
GTCGAAGGCGGACGCCGGCCCCTGGAACGCTTCGAAGCGTCCCTCGGAGACGCCGACGAGTCGGTGCGACGCCGCTTCTACTGCGACAACTTCCGCGACCTCATGGGCAGCGCCGCGGTCGCGCTCGCCGCCTGATGCGGAACCGGCGCGCCGCTGATCCGGGGACGGCGCAGCCGTGAAGCTCGCGCACCTGAACCTGCGGGTCGCCGACGTGGACCGGTGCCGGACCTTCTACACCACCGCCTTCGGCTTCACTGCTGCGTTCGAGGCCGAGGACGGACAGTTCCTGCGCGGCTCCGACGGGTTTCTGCTGGCGCTGGTGCCCGCGCCTTCGCACACGCCGCTCCCCGAGGGCTTCCACATCGGGTTCGTGTGCCGCACCGCCGAGGAGGTCCACCAGCGCCACGCCGAGATCGACCGGGCCGGTGGACACCCCGACGATGTCGCCGACCACCGGTCCGGCGAGGACTACGTGACCTTCCGCTGCTGGGATCCCGACGGGACCGAGATCGAGGTGTACTGGGACGGGTTCGGGTTCGACGGCTCCTGACGGGGCAGTGCGATAGACGCCGACAGCGGCCGCTGGGCCGCTCCGCCACCGGGCTCCGGTGCTCGTCCGGCGGAGGAATACCCACCCCAGGGGACCGAACGCACCGAGATCTGGGAAGCCCACGAACAGGACATGCCCGACTTCGCCGACTACGAGGCCAAGACCGACCGGAAGATCCCCGTGGTGGTCCTCGACTCGGCCTGAACCGCCCCCGGACCGGGCCGCGTCCCGCCCACCCGGAAGCGGACGAATTCACCGCACCCGCACGATGATGACGCCGTATTCTTGCGGCGATGGGAGACCTTGCGGACGACACCGCGGTCCGTCAGATCGACGAGCACACCTATTCAGCGGTGCTCAGCGCGGAATGGGAGATCTGGGGCCCCATGGGTGGCTACGTGGCCGCCTGCGCCCTGCGGGCAGCCGGCGCGGAACGGCCCGGGGAGCGTCCGGCCACCTTCTCGTGCCACTACCTGGCCGTCGCCCGCTTCGAACCCGTCCGCATCGAGGTCCAGACCCGTCGCGCCGGGCGGACCGCCACCTCGCTGCGGATCGAGGTGACCCAGGAGGACCGCAGGATCCTCGACGCTTCGGTGTGGACCACGACCGCCACCGAAGGACTCGAACACGACGAGACCGTGGCTCCACAAGTGCCCGGCCCCGACGACCTGGCCGACATCACCGACTTGGTCGACGACGAGGAACCCCCGTTCCCGTTCTGGCGCAACCTGTCGTCGCGACCCGTCGACTTCGAAGCCGACTGGCCTCCCTCAGGACCGCGTCCGGCCCGCTGGCGGGACTGGCTGCGGTTCGAGCCGACCGCCACCTGGGACGACCCCTTCGTCGACGCATGCCGCTCAGTGATCCTGGTCGACCTGCCGAGCTGGCCCGCCGCGCACCGCCCCCACGCCTGGCAACGACCCCCCTGGATCGCCCCCACCCTCGACCTGCACGTCGCCTTCCACAGCGCCGCGTCCGGCGACCCCTGGCTGCTGTGCGACGGCGCCGCACCCCGCTCCACCGGCGGGCTGTTCGGCTGGACCGCCGGGGTGTGGTCCCCCGAAGGCACCCTGCACGCCTCCGGTGGCGGCCAGTGCCTCTACCGGCCGGCCCCCGCATTCGTGGCCAAGGGCTGAGGCGGGCGGCGCACCGGCCGTTCACCCGCGGAGAGCCGAGGCCGACGGATCCGCGGGTCGGGCGCAATACGCGTCCCGAGGACCGCGCGTCGCTCAGTCGGCGCCGGACCAGCGGCGGAAGCCGCCCTCGGAGTTCAGGACCTGCCCGGTGATCCAGGCGGCCTCGTCGGTGACCAACCAGGCGATCAGTCGGGCGGGGTCGTCCGGCGCGGCGATCCGGCCCGCCGGGAAGCGCCCTTCGACCGCGGCCCGTAGCTCCGGTGTGAAATAGCCGGTGTCGACCGGGCCGGGATTGACGGTGTTGACCCGGATGTTCGCGTCGGCCAGCTCATCGGCGAGCGTGCCCGTGATCCCGGCCAGTGCGGCCTTGGCCGCGCCGTAGGCGACCTCGCCGGGTAACGGCCCGAGCTGCTGGCCTGAGGTCAGGAATACGACCGCGCCGGGCCGGGCCGGGTCGTGCTGGGCGGCGAAGGCCTGGGCCAGCAGGATGGGGGAGCGGGCGTCGACCGCCCAGTGCCGGTCGAGCATCGCCGCCGTCACCTCGGCGAGGGTCCCGTCCGAACCGCTCAGCGCGTGGTTGGCGACCAGGGCGTCGACGTGTCCGAATGCCTCGACGGCGGCGTCCACGACCGCGCCCGGCCCGTCAGGGTCCGCCAGATCCGCGTGCAGTTCGGCGATCCGGGCGTTGCCGACCAGGTTGGCGGCCACCCCGGCGAGCACGGCATCGATGTCGTCGGCGCCCCAGGGCTGGTCGGCGTCGTGCGGGCCGAAGTGGTGGCAGAACACGTGCGCGCCATGGGCCGCGAGCCGACAGGCGGTCGCGAAACCGATCCCGGCCCGACGGCTCACCCCGGTCACCACCACCGCCCTGCCCCGCAACGGCAACGGGTCCCGCCCGGGTGCGTCCTG
>CAYVAS010000070.1:12077-13388 GCA_964449375.1 uncultured Iamiaceae bacterium
AGCCCGGACGGGCGCGAACCTCAGCCGGTGACGAGCCAGGCCACCAGGCCGAACTGGCCCAGGTGGTAGGTCACCATCACCGCGACCGGTCCCAGCCGGAGCTTCTGGACGAATCGGTTCCAGGCCAGGGTTCCGTCGGAGATGTAGAACAACACCGCGCCGACCACCGCGACCACCGACGCGGTACCGAAGGCCGAGACCACCATCGCCGAGATGATGACCACGTACGCGATCACCGGCCCCAGCAGCCCCTTCGCCTGATCCAGGTCCACCCGGCGCAGCATCTCCCGACCCACCAGGAACACCGACACCGCCACCAGCGCCAGCCCCACCAGCAGCCAGGCCAGCGACTCGAACCCGAGCTGCAACCCGACCACGTAGGCGATGTGGCCGACCAGGAACGACCCCAACCCGCCCAGGAACCACTTCTCGGGCAGCAGCAGGAAGATGTCGCCGGCCAACGACAGCACCAGACCGGCCACCATCCACCAACGGATCGCCCCCGACACCGACGGGTCCAGGGTCACCGCCACCCCGATCAGCAACGCCAACGTCAGCGGCTTGGTCACGTACCGCACCGATTTGCGGTCGGTGTGGGTCGCCCACCACTCGATGAGCGCGCACACCCCGGTGAGCGCGGCGAAGGTCCAGGCGAGCGCGTTCACCGGAACCCTCCGAACCGGAAGCCGCCGGGGCACCCCGCCACCGGCGACGGCGACGTGGGGAACCGGACCTGGACCACACCGAAAGACCGAAGCATCGGCACCGGTCTAGTCCACGCGGGATCCGCCGATGACTTCGCCGCGCCCGTCCCGTCTGCATGAAAGAGCAACCCACCCCCTCAACACGCGGAGCGCTGCCATGGGCATCATCCACATCGACGAATTCACCACCCTCGACGGCGTCGGCCAGGCACCCGGCGGACCCGAGGAGGACACCGAAGGCGGCTTCACCTTCGGGGGCTGGCAGGCCCCCCTGTTCGAGGAGGCCACCGGCGAGCTGGTCGGCGCGGGCATGGCAACCCTCGACGCGCTGCTGCTCGGCCGCAAGACCTATGACATCTTCGCCGGCTACTGGCCCCACCAGGGCACCGAGGGCCCCGATGCGTCCATCGCGGAGCTGTTCAACCGCATCCCCAAGTACGTGGCCTCCCGCAGCGCCCCGGACCTGGAGTGGCAGAACTCCACGCTGCTGGGAGCGGACCTGGCCGCCGAGATCGACACGTTCCGGGGCCGCCACGACCACGTCCACGTCATCGGCAGCCTGAACTTCGTGCAGACCCTCATCGCCGAGCGTCTCTTCGACGAGCTC
>CAYVAS010000071.1:0-12439 GCA_964449375.1 uncultured Iamiaceae bacterium
GGATCTGCTTGGCCTCGATCGTGCCCAGCTCGGGGATCGACACCTGGTAGTCCGACAGGACCTCGAGCAGCAGCGCCTCGGTCTCGACCTCGACGCGGTCGACCTCGTCGATGAGCAGGACCACGGGGTCCTCGGCGCGGATCGCCTCGAGCAGGGGGCGCGTGAGCAGGAAGTCGTCGGAGAAGATGTCCTCCTCCACGTCGGCCCAGGTGGCCCCGTCGTTACGCTCGGCCTGGATCCGCAGCAGTTGCTTCTTGTAGTTCCACTCGTACAGGGCCTTGGACTCGTCCAGGCCCTCGTAGCACTGCAGCCGGATCAGCCGTGAGCCGGTCATCTCGGCGACGGACTTGGCGAGCTGGGTCTTGCCCGTGCCCGCGGGGCCCTCCACCAGCACCGGCTTGCCCAGTCGGTCGGCCAGGTACACGATGCTGGCGATGCCTTCGTCGGCCAGGTAGTCCACCTTGCCCAGCGCCTCGTTGACGGCATCGACGGATTCGAATCTCGGTTCGGCCATGCCTCCGAGGGTATCGGCCGTCTTGACCTCCGGGTCAATCGGCTCCCGACCCGTCCCCCCTCTCAGGAGTCACCCCACCGTCACCTGGCCGTCACCCCGGAGCCGCCCCGGAGCCGACCCGGTGCCGCCCCGGTACCGCCCCCTTCCTTCCAACGAAATTCGGAGCGAAAAGGTGGAATGTCAACCTTTTCGCTCCGAATTTCGGGACGGTTCGCCGGGTCGGGGGCGGTTCGCCGTGTCGGGGGTCGTCAGCAGGCGTCGGGGCCGGGCGGGACGTCGCCGCGGGTCTGGCCGGTGCCGCGCACCACGAACTTGGCGGTGGTGAGCTGGGTCAGACCCATGGGACCGCGGGCGTGCAGCTTCTGGGTGGAGATGCCGATCTCGGCACCGAAGCCGAATTCGGAACCGTCCACGAAGCGGGTCGAGGCGTTGACGAGCACCGCGGCGGCATCGACCTCTCGGGTGAAGCGGTCGGCCACGGCCAGGTCGCCGGTGACGATGGCCTCGGAGTGACCCGAGCCGTACCGGGAGATGTGATCGATCGCCTCGTCGACGTCGTCGACGACACGCACGGCGAGCTTCAGATCCAGGAACTCGGTGCCCCAGTCGTCCTCGGTGGCCGCGGCCGCACCGGTGAGCACGGCCCGGGCCTGCTCGTCGGCAACCAGGTCCACACCGTCGAGTCCGGGGGCGACCTGGCTCAGGAAGGTGTCGGCCACGTCACGGTGCACCAGCAGGGTTTCGGCGGCGTTGCACACCGAGGGGCGCTGGATCTTGGCGTTGATGACGATGCGGGCGGCCATGTCCAGGTCGGCGGCCGCGTCGACGTAGACGTGGCAGTTGCCGTCGCCGTCGATGACGAAGGGCACCGTGGCGTGTTCGAGGATCGACGCGATGAGCGAGGGGCCACCCCGGGGGATGAGCACGTCGATGTGGTCGCGGAGCTGCATGAAGGCCACGGCGGCCTCCCGGCTGGTGTCCTCGACCAGAACCAGCGAGTCGGCGGGCAACCCGGCGGATTCATAGGCACCGCGCAGCACGCCGGCGATGGCCTTGTTGGATTCGATCGCCCCGGAGGAACCCCGCAGGAACGCGGCATTGCCGGACTTGAGACACAGCCCGGCGGCGTCGGAGGTGACGTTGGGACGGTTCTCGTAGATGATGGCCACGACGCCGAGAGGCACCCGGACCCGTTCGATGCGCAGGCCGTTGGGTCGCACCCAGCCGTCGACGACCTCACCCACCGGGTCGGCCAGCGCGGCGACGTCGCGCAGTCCGTCGGCCATGGACACGACGCGTCCGGCATCCAGACGCAGCCGGTCGATGACGGTGGCCGAGACGCCTTCGGATTCGGCACGGGCTACATCCGCGGCGTTGGCTTGAAGGATCGTGTCGGTGGCGGCGACCAGGGCGTCGGCGGCGGCTTCGAGTGCGGCGTCCTTGTCGGCGGTGGAGGCGACGGCGAGGATCCGGCTTGCGGCCTTGGCACGGGCACCCAGGTCCCCGAGTGCGGCGACGTCGGCGCCGCTGCCGGTGGTGGTGGCGGGTTCGGAGGTGACGGTCACGTTCCCGAGCCTACCGGTCCGGCCCATTCACCCGCCCCGCCCCGACCTTGGACCCCGCCCCCCAATCGAACTTCGGGAGGAACCGTCGCCATAGACCACTCAACCTCCCGAAGTTGCGATGGGGGGGGGTGGGTCGTCAGGTGGGGGCGGGGGTTTCTACTGTTGTCGGATGACCAACGCCGCTCCCCCCGCCGGAGCCGATCCCGCGCCCGACGGTGGCGACGCTGCCCCCTCGGGCGCAGCAGACCGTCGCCCGGGCACCGACTCGCCGACCCGGCGGGTCGCGGCTCGTGCGGGCCGGGCCGATGACGCCGTCGCGCTGGGGGCGATGTTCGCCCGGGCCTTCGCGGACGATCCGGTGTGGGCGTGGATGTGCCGGAACCGGATGCGGCGCTTCGCGTCGCTGGCGAGCCCGTTCTTCACCGCGGAGACCCGCAATCATCTGGCCGCCGGAACGGTCTGGACCGTGCCGGGCGCCGACGCCGGAGCCCTGTGGGCGCCGCCAGGCGCGTGGCGCTCGACGGTGCCCGACCTCGCCCGCCTGGCCCCGGGTGCGCTGCGCCTGTTCGGTCCGCATCTGCCCCGGTCGCTGTCCGCGCTGGCCTCGGTCGACCGGGTCCACCCCCGGGAACCGCACTGGTATCTGGCGCTGTTGGGCACCGATCCGGACCATCAGGGCCGCGGTCTGGGCTCGGCGGTGCTCGCGCCGGTCCTGGCGGTGTGCGATGCCGAGGGCACCGGCGCCTACCTGGAGTCCTCCAAGGAGTCCAACCTGGGCTTCTACGCCCGTCACGGCTTCGAGGTCACCGGCACGGTGCGGCTGGGCCGGGGCGGCCCATCGATGTGGACCATGTGGCGGGACCCCCGCCCTCCGGCGACCTGAACCGCCATCGCGTCACCAGCACCGCCCCCGGCCGACCGCGCCACCCCACTCCCCTCCCCCCCACCCCGAAATTCGGAGCGAAAAGGTTGCCATTCGACCTTTTCGCTCCGAATTTCACCTGGGGGTGGCGGGTCGGGTGGCGCGTCGGGTCGGCGGGTCGGGTGGCGGGCCGGTCGGTGGGGGTCTGACCCGGGTCTCGGCGGGGCCGGGAGCGAGGTGCCACTGGTAGCTTGAGCCCTCATGGCGAGCCCTCCCTCCACCGGCGCGTCCGATCGGGGAGTCGCCCGGGAAGGTGAGCCGGACCGGGCAGCCGCCCAGGAGCAGGCGCCCGACCGGGAAGCCTCGGCCGACAGCGGGCCGGATCGGGAAGCTGCCCGCGAGCACGGGGAAGACGCCGGGGTGGTCGACGACCGCGCCGAGTTGCGCGGGCTGTCCCAGCTGGTGCGTTCGTCGTCGATCGTGGGGGCCGGCACGCTGCTCAGCCGCCTGTCGGGGATGATCCGGACCATCGCCATCGCGGCGGTGTTGGGCGCCCACACCCTGGCCGATGGCTACAACCTGGCCAACACCACCCCGAACATGCTCTATGACCTGCTGTTGGGCGGGGTGTTCACGGCCACGTTGGTGCCGGTGTTCGTCGACCATCACGTCGAACGCGACGACGAGGGCGACGCGGCGGTCATGACGCTGCTGGTGTCGGGGCTGATCGTGTTGACGGGGCTCGCGATGATCCTGGCTCCGTGGATCTTCCGGCTATACACCTGGAACATCGACTCGGCCGCCGACCGGGCCGACATCATCGAGATCGGCGTGCCGCTGCTGCGGTGGTTCCTGCCCCAGATCCTGTTCTACGGGCTCACCGCGCTGGCCTCGGCGGTGCTGAACGCCCGGCGCTCCTACACCGCCCCGGCGTTCGTGCCGGTGCTCAACAACGTGGTCATGCTGTGCTTTCTGGCGGCGTTCTGGCAGGTGGGCGGGGTGGCGCCGTCGGCCGAGGAGGTGCTGGCCGATCCGCTGTTGATGGTGCTGCTGGGCGGAGGGACGACCGCGGGCATCGTGGTCATGGCGCTGGCGCTGTGGCCAGCGCTGGTGCGGGCCGGCGTCCGGCTGCGACCCAGTTTCCACTGGCGGCACCGGTCGATCCGTCAGGTGTTCCGCCTTTCGGGCTGGACCCTTGCCTACACCCTGGCCAACCAGGTGGCCCTGGCGGTGGTGCTGGCCCTGGCGGCCTCGATCGCCGGGTCGGGGCATGTCACCGCCTACACCTACGCGTTCATGTTCTTCCAGTTGCCCAACGGGCTGTTCGCGGTGTCGTTGATGACCACCACCGAACCCGAGATGGCCCGGGCGGTGGCCGCGGGCGACGTGGCGGGTCTGCGCCGGCAGTTCGCCAACGGTCTGCGGCTGGTGCTGCTGGTGCTGATCCCGGCCGCGGCGGCCATGGCGGTGCTGGCCCACCCGATCGTGAACGCGCTGTTGGGCCACGGGGGCTTCACCGAGGAGACCACCCTGACGGGCACGCTGCTGGCCCTGTTCGCGCTGGGATTGGTGGGCTATTCGGTGTATCTGTATTCGCTGCGGTGCTTCTACGCCCAGAAGAACACCCGCACGCCCTTCATGGTCAACCTGGTCAAGAACGCCGGCCACGTGGTGCTGGCGCTGGCCCTGGTGGGTCCCTGGGGTGCCGAGGGGCTGGTGGTGGCGTTCTCGGTGGCCTATTCGGTGGCGGCGATCCTGGCGGCCGTCGCGGTGCGCCGCACCACCCGGGGCATCGAGGGCAGGGCCGTGTGGAACACGACCTGGCGGGTGTCGGTGGCCACCGCGGCGATGGCGGCGGTGAGCGGCGGGATCGTGCTTGTGATGGGCTCGCCCACGGGTTTTGCGTCGCTGCCGACCCTGGTCGTGGCCGGCGCGGCCGGAGCGGCGGTGTTCGCGCTGGCGGCGTGGCGGCTTCGGATCCCCGAGCTGGATCAGGTGGTGGCCCGGCTGCGCGGCCGGTTCGGGCGCTGAAGCCGGTACAGCTCCCGTCCCCAATCGAAATTCGGAGCGAAAAGGTGGACATTCGACCTTTTCGCTCCGAATTTCGTGGCGGGTGGGGCCTCGCCTACCCGGGCGGGCTCGGGCCGGCCGGGGTCAGCGCCCGGCCAGGATCACCAGGTCGTCACGGTGCACCACGACCCCGGCGGCGTCACCGGCGAGGTCCGCGGTGCGTCGGCCCGATGCGGCCCGGGCGGCGGCGGCGTCGACCCGGGCGAGTCCCTTGGCGATGACCGCACCGTCGGGGCCCACGATCTCCACTGCGTCGCCGGCGCCGAAGGTACCGGTCACCTCGGTCACCCCGGCGGGCAACAGCGAATGGTTGCCGGCGACCAGGGCGCGCACCGCGCCGGCGTCGACGCTCAGGGTGCCCCGGCGGGGTCGGGCGAACGCGATCCACAGTTTGCGGGCCGACAGGGTGACCTCGCCGGGAGAGACGAAGGTGCCGGTGCCGGGCACGCCGGCCACGGCGTCGACGAGCACGTCGGGTCGGGAGGCGGCGGCGATCACCGCTCGGACTCCGGAATACGCGGCGATGCGGGTGGCGGCCAGCTTGGAGGCCATGCCGCCCGAGCCGCGCACGCTGCCCGCACCGCCCACCTTGGCGTTCAGGTCGTGGTCCGAGGCGCTGACCGCTTCGATGAGGGTGGCTTCGGCGTCCAGGCGGGGGTCTGCGGTGAACAGCCCGGCGGTGTCGGTGAGCAGCACCAGGGTGTCGGCTCGGATCAGGTGGGCGACCAGCGCGGCGAGGCGGTCGTTGTCGCCGAAGCGGATCTCGTCATCGGCGATCGCGTCGTTCTCGTTGATGATGGGCACCACCCCGAGCGAGATCAGCCGTTGCAGGGTGCCCCGGGCGGTGAGGTACTGGTCGCGCACCCCGAAGTCCAGGGGGGTGAGCAGCACCTGGCCGGCGACCAGGCCCCGGTCGGCCAGGGCACGTTCATAGGTGGCCATCAGGCGGGTCTGGCCGACGGTGGACAGCGCCTGGAGGGTGACCGGGTCGTCGGGTCGTTGGTCGCCGCCCATGCCGAGCGCGGTGAGGCCGGCGGTGATCGCGCCGGAGGTGACGACCACCACGGTGTGGCCGGCGGCGCGCAGGTCGGCGACCCCGGCGCAGAAGGTGGCGATCGCGTCGACGTCGACGGCGCCTTCGGGGGTGGTGATCGACGAGGTGCCGATCTTGGCGACCACGACCTGGGTCATGCGTCGTCCTCGAGGTAGTCGAAGGCGAAGTCGTCGATGATCACGGTGTCGCCGTGTTTGGCGCCGCTGCGGCGCAGCGCGCGGTCGACGCCGAGGCCGCGCAGGCGGTCCTGGATGTAGGCCACGGCGTCGGGCGCGGAGCGGTTCACGAGCGCGACGGCGCGGGCGGCGCTGCGGCCGGTGACCTGCCAGGTGTGGTCGTCGACGCGTTCCACGCCGACATCTTCGATCAGGGGGCGGTGGACGATGAAGCCCTGGTCGCCGGTGACGAAGTGGGCGGTCCGGTCGGCGTCGACGAGCGCGGCGAGACGGCCGACCAGGCGGTCGAGGCCCTCGCCGGTGACCGAGGAGATCACCAGCGGTTCGCCGTTGTCGTCGCCGTGACGTGTGGCGTCGACACGGGCCTCGTCCTGGTCGTCGACACCCGCGCCCGGGCGGGCGTCCCGCGCGGCTTTGGCGGTGTCGTGGTCGGTCACGAGCCGTGCCAGGTGGTCGTGGGCGGCGTCGTCGGCGAGGTCACCGCGGCTGCCCACCACGATCCGGGGTCGCTCCAGCAGCTCGGGCCGGAACGCCTCGAGTTCGGTGAGCAACACCTGCAGTTGCTCCTCGGGCGGCGCGGCGGCGGTGGGGGCCAGGTCGATGAGGATGCACAGCACCCGGGCCCGTTCGATGTGGCGCAGAAAGTCGATGCCCAGGCCTCTGCCGCCGGCGGCGCCTTCGATGAGGCCGGGGATGTCGGCGACCACGAAGTCCCAGTCGTCGCCGCGCACCACGCCCAGGTTGGGCACCAGCGTGGTGAAGGGGTAGTCGGCGATGCGGGGTTTGGCGGCGGAGATCTTGGAGATGAGCGTGGACTTGCCCACGTTGGGAAGGCCCACCAGGGCCACGTCGGCGAGCAGTTTGAGTTCCAGGTTCAGCCAGCGTTCCTCGCCGGGTTCGCCGAGCTCGGCGAAGCTGGGGGCGCGGCGTTTGTTGGCGAGGAACCGGGTGTTACCCCGGCCGCCTTCGCCGCCCCGGGCGCAGCGCCAGCGCAGGTCGGGTTGGGCCATGTCGACGAGGACTTCTCCGTCACGGTCGGTGACCACGGTGCCCACGGGCACGGGTACCTCCACGTCGGCGCCGCCACGGCCGTGCTGCTTCTTGCCGCGGCCCGCGGCGCCGTCGCCGGCCCGCCGGTGGGGGTGGTCGGCGAAGGCGATCAAGGACGACACGTTGGTGTCGGCGACCAGCCAGACGTCGCCGCCGTCGCCGCCGTCGCCGCCGTCGGGGCCGCCGCGGGGCACATGGGCTTCACGGCGGAACGACACGCAGCCGTTGCCGCCGTCGCCGGCCTTGGCGTGCAGCTGGGCGCGATCGGTGAACCCGGACATGGGGCTCTGATCCTACGGGGCGCCGGCGCGCCCTGACCGCGTCGGCCCGCAGCGTAGCCATGCGCGGGGCGCAGCGCCCTCGTGGGATCGGCGTCAGCGGACCAGGCGCACCGGGTCGTTGATGATGCCCGCGCTCCAGGTGGTGTAGTCGCCGAGCTGACCGCTGCCCACGTAGTAGCTGATCTGCCACCAGCAGCTTCCACCGGTGGTCGTGGGGTCCTCGACCGTGGGGTCGCACTTGGTCCAGAAGTCGTCACCCTCGGGGCCGTAGCTGCTGGGCAGGTCGATGCGGAAGCGCAACCAGCGGTCGTTGTAGGTGTTGGTGCTGCTCGTGGTGGTCTGCACCGTGCAGGTGTCGGGGTAGGTTCCGCCGGGTCCGTTACTCAGCCCGACCGGGTTCCAGTTGCTGCTGCCGTAGTTGCGGTAGTGGACCGTGCAGTTGGACGCGGGGATCATCACCCCTTCGGTTCCGGTCGCATCCGGGCCACGGATCGACACCCAGCTGCTGCCGGCACCGTCACCCGGGTCGAACAGCAGGATCTCCAGGGTCTTGCCCGCGTACATCGGGGTCACGTCGGCCAGATAGAACTGGGTCGGCTGGCCGGAGTCGATGCCGTTGTACATCTCCATGTCGCCGAACGCGGAGAGCCGGGGCTGGGTGCCGGTGCCGTAACAGGCCACATCGCCCTTGGCCAGGTACTCCAGACACTCGGCGGGGTAGGTTCCCGCCACGGCCCGGACCGCGTAGCCGGTGACGCCTCGGCCCTGGCTGGTGGGTTGCCCGAACCCGCTCTCGGAGGTCGACTGGATCTGGACGTAGTACCGGTCTCCCGGCGAGGGGCTGGCGATGTTGCAGATCTCGGCCCATCTGAGGTCGTAGGCCGCGTTGCTGGTGCCGGTCACCCAGCCCGTGTCGCACCCGGCGATCGGGCTGATCGCCGACATGTCGAACTTGAGCGGGCCCGCCTTGTACAGGCGCATCCGCACCGGCGTCCCGACGTTGGAACCGCTGGTGTCACCCATGGGGCTGCGACAACCCAGGATGCAGTTGTAGGTGAGGTCCCAGGCCTGGAAGCTGATGTCACCGGCCACACCGGACTCGGGAACGTCGACGCTGTACCAGTAACCCGTGGATCGGTATTCGGAGCCGGCGTTCGAGAACGCGTCACCGTTGGCGTGGCCGTAGTTGTAGGACTCGATCGCCGCCCACATGTTGGGAGACTTCTGGGACGGGATCGGGCTGTCATCGGCGTCGCCGTACGTACAATCGCGCCCTGCATCGTAGTTGCTGCCACCGCTACGGTCGCGGTATCGCCACCCCCTGGGGAATGGGCCGCTTCCATCGCGATACCAGTACACGTTGGGGTGGCCGGGAACGTTGCACCCGGAGCCGGATGGTTCGGCGGGAACGGCCGGTGCCGATGTTCCACATACCGGGTGGCTGCCCCCCAGGTTGTTGTCCGGCCAGACCCAGTAATACCAGTTCGCGGAGTTGGAATTGTTGCGGTTGTCCCAGAATCCCTTGGTGACACCACCCTCGTTGACCCAACAGTAGCGGCCCCAACCGAAGGCGCTCCTCGGTGGTGGTGCTCCGTACGCGTTGTCCGGCGCGGGGCCGAACCCTATGAGTGACTCATGGTTCCCCCCGAAGTAGTTCAGCGGGCTCCCCAGCTGCAGCGGCGCGTTGTACTGCGCGGTGGCACAGCGGGTCATCTTGGTCGGTTTGGTGAACACCGCCCCGAAGAACTGGGTCACCTCGTTGTCGGTGACGCACACCTTGAACGAGGTGATGCCGGTCTCGCCGGTGTCCATGGTCACGCTCATGTTGCCCGATCCGTCGACGACCCCGTTGCGGGCCAGTACGGGAGTCGCGTCGGTCTTGGCCTTGCCGAGGTCCGGCATCCACACCACGCCGGCGAGCGAGGCCGCGTCCGCGGTGCGCTGCAGCTCGGTGGCCCGGCTGTACCAGGAGGACACGTCGATCGCCAACGCCGTGAAGATCATCATGGGGATCAGCAGCAGGCCGAACATGATCGCCATCATCCCGTCATCCGCGCCGTGGCCCCGGGACTCGACCCAGGCTCGCCAACGTCCGGTGAGGGTTCGCTCGGCGCCGGGGGTGTCGACCCCTCGGCCGCCAGGGTTGGGTCGTCGTTCGGGGTTCGTGCTCATCATGCTCCTCCGAAGGCTGGCTCGAGTCGGAACACCGCGGTGCGGGACACCGATTGCTCACCGAATCCGAAGTTGGTCGAGCTGGGCTTCTTCATCTCCAGATACACGCCGAGGGTGTCGAACTCGCCCTTGTCCAGGCTGTGGCTGCGCGTCGCCGGACACCAGCGGGAATCCAGGTCACTGGAGTTGCAGCCGGTGCCCGCCGAGTTGACCCACGGTCCGTCGTCCTCGGGGTTGGCCAGTACGTACTCGATCTGACCCACGCCGTAGACGTTGCAACGGCTTTCGATTCCCAGTCGGGTCCCGGGATCGGTCGAATCACCGCTGGTGTTCTTGAGGTTCATGCAGACGCTGGGAACCTGGCCGTCACTGCCGAGCACTCTGAACACGATGACCTTCTCGACGTGCTCGAGCTGCTCTGCGGTCAACGAGGTACCGATCGACTGCAGGATGAACTTGTCGGCGGTCTGGTAGGCCCGGGCACTCGAGCCGGTCCGGGCCGCGTCGCGCACCGCCGCGTTGGCGTCGTTGGCCCACTTCCAACCCAGTCCGTACTCCACGATTCCCATCGCCAGCAGGGTGAAGATCGGCACGAGGAGCGCGAACTCCACGAACACGGCGCCACGCTCGCCCCGCCGGCGTCGCCGGCGCCCGTGACGAACCGCAGCGGTCGGGCGATCGGCGTGGACCTCGCCGCTCACTTGTCGTACCTCTGGGGCTCGATCTGCACGATGGTCTTGGAGGTGACCGTCACACTCTCACCGAAGAAGCCCGTGTAGTAGTCGTGACGCACCTTGATCCAAAGTCCCACCATGTCGGTGGGCTGGCACTCGGGCAACGACGGGTTCGGGCCGCACGCCGGGTTGTTCGGATTCTTGGTCATGATCCGGCGATCCCCGGGCGGCCACCCCGAATCCAGGCGGTTCGCCTCGGTGCATCCGTTCTCCTCCGACGCTCCCGAGCCGTAGCCGAAGTGACAGTCCGCGTAATCCGGGCTCATCGTCGCCGTGGGATCCTCTTCGGTGGTGAGGGGCAACGACGCCTTGCCGTAGGCTCCGCCGGGCTGGTTGGGGTTCACGTAGTGGTTGCAGTTGCTGGCGTCGTTGCAGGTCTCGGGCGGTTCGTCGTCCTTGCCGGCGGCCTTCCAGATCTTGATCTCCTCGACCACGTCGTTGCTGGCGACCAGCCCTGCGCCCTCCATGTTCATGCGGTCCAGGATGTTGGCGTCGGCCATGGGGTCGTCACCGGAAACGGTGGCCATCCGGGCGCCGGCCTTCACCGCGGCATTGGCCCCGGTCGCGGCGCCGATGTAACCGGAGAACTCGAACAGGCCGAAGAGCAGGAGCACGAACACCGGCATCACCAGCGCCGCTTCGGCCATGGTGGCGCCGCGGTCGTCCCGACGGCGGCCCAGGCACACGCTTCGCGCGCGCCCGGCGCGGGAGGTCGGGGGCACGTCAGCCATGCTGGTTCTATCGGCCATTCGACCCCCTTCCTGAAGCCCTACTAGGCCGGACGATCCGGGTACTTTAGCCCATGTCGCCACCCAGCGCCCCACGGTCGCACGCATCGTGGCCGGCCCTGGTGGCGGGGACGCCGCGCCGCGGTGTCCTGGGCGTTGTCACACCTGCTGGGTACGCTCCGTGACATGGCTTTTCCCTTCCTTGCTCTCGAATCGGACCGCTCCGCCGACCGGGCTGCGCCGGTGGTCGCGCACGCGCCGATCCGGGTCGGCGAACCGGGCGGCGCCGCGGTCGGTCGGGCCGAACGTGAAGCGCGTGAGGACCTGCTGCTTGCCCCGGGCGCCACGCGCTCCCGGGGCGCGGGCGACCGCGCCGTGGCCGAGGAGCCGGACCCGTACCGCACCTGTTTCGAACGCGACCGGGACCGCATCAAGCACTCGAAGCCGTTCCGGCGCCTCGCCGGCAAGTGCCAGGTGTTCGTCGCGCCCGACAACGACCACCTGCGCACCCGGCTCACCCACGCCATCGAGGTCGCCCAGGTCGCGGTGTCCATCGCCCGACCGGTGGGCCTGAACGTGGCGCTCACCGAGGCCATCGCGCTGGGCCACGACTGTGGCCACGGCCCGGCCGGACACGCCTCCGAAGGCGCGCTGTCACCCTTCGTCGAGGGCGGCTACCACCACGCCGTCTACGGCGCCGACGTGGTGCTCGCGCCCCTCAACCTGTGCGCCGAAACCCTCGATGGCATCCGGAACCACTCCTGGAACCGGCCCGCACCCCGCACCCCAGAGGCCGAGGTGGTCGCCTGGGCCGACCGCATCGCGTACGTCTGCCACGACTTCGAAGACGCCGTGTCCGCCGGCATCGTGACGCTCGACGACCTGCCCGCCGACGTGCAGGCCACCCTCGGCCGGGAGCGCCGGGTGCAGCTCGGCACGCTGATCACCGCGATGATCGACGCCATCGCGACGACCGGCAGCGTGGCCTTGGGCACCACCGAGGCCGAGGCTCTGGCCGCCTTCCGGGCCTTCAACTACGAACGCATCTACCTGCGCCACGAATCGGTCGCCCAGGCCGACAGTGCCGCCGCGGTCATCACCGAACTGTGCGCGTACTTCATCGAACACCCCGACCGCATGGGCCGGGACGGGCTGCACGTGCCCGCGGGCACGCTCGAGGCGTCCGCGGCCACCCGGGACGTGCCCGCGGGCACCGGTCCGGTCCTGAGAGCC
>CAYVAS010000071.1:12449-13257 GCA_964449375.1 uncultured Iamiaceae bacterium
GGGCGACGGGTCCCGTTGTCCCCGCGGGCACGCCCGACGAGTCTGGGGCCGACCCGGTCGCCGCCGCGGTGCGTTACGTCAGTGGCATGACCGACCGCTACCTGCTCCAGAGCGCGGTCGAGGAACTCGGGTGGGACCCGGCCAAGCTCCCCCAGGGAGTCTGAAGTCGAACGGCCCGGGCCCGGAGGAAGCCGACCCGCGGGGCACCAGTCCCGGCGGCGTCAGCCCTCGGGCAGTCAGCCCGGCAGGACGTCGACGAGCTTGCGGCCCCGACGGGACCCGAACTTCACCTTGCCGGGAGCCAACGCGAACAGCGTGTCGTCGCCGCCACGGCCCACGTTCTCGCCCGGGTGGATCCGGGTACCGCGCTGGCGCACGATGATCGTGCCGGCGTTCACGGCGGTGCCGTCGAACACCTTGACGCCCAGACGCTGGGCGTTCGAGTCACGGCCGTTGCGGGTGGAGCCGCCACCTTTGGTCTTTGACATGGTTGGTTCCTCCGGAGAAAGAAGCGTCGGGCCGGTGATCAGGCCGGAGCGATGCCGGTGATCCGGATCGTGGCGTACCGCTGGCGGTGCCCCCACCGGCGGCGCTGGTTCGTCTTGCTCTTGTAGGTGAAGCCCGTGATCTTGGGGCCCTTGGCCTCGCCCACGACCTCGGCGGTGACCTTGGCACCGGCCAGGGCCGAGGGGGTCGCGGTGACGGTGTCGCCGTCGACCAGCAGCACCGGGGTCAGCTCGACCTCACCGGAGTCGACACCCAGACGTTCCACGTCCAGGGTGTCGCCCTCGGCGACGCGGTACTGCTT
>CAYVAS010000072.1:0-12763 GCA_964449375.1 uncultured Iamiaceae bacterium
CATCGTCGTCCCGGCAAAAAACGTCGTCGACAAGTCCAACCCGGACAGGTCCGCGTCGACGAAGCTCGGGCCCGAACCAGGCACACCGAACAGGACGTTCGACAGATCCACACCGGTGAAGTCCACGCCCGAGAAGTCCCCTTCGACGTTGTACTCGTCGGACAGGTCGGCACTCGGGCCGATCAACCAACCCCCCGTCGCCGACGCTGTCTGGATACGTCGAGCCCCATGGCCCTTCCCCGGATCTCGCCCTCTCGCGCGGCGGTCGCGCGCAGCCCAACCACGCTACCACCCTCCCCCCTGACGGTCCTCGTCACATCGCCGGCTTGTCGATCCGGTAGACGACATGACCAGAAGAGACCAACAGGCCGTTGTTCTTCGTGGCGGCGATTCCCATCGGCGACAACGGAAGCTCCAGCGCATATCCCATTTGCTTCCCCGTACCCGGGTCAGCCATACCGTTGCCCGCGATCGTCGTGACCGTACCGTCGGAGTCGATCCGCAGGACGTTGCCCTCAGATACGTCGCCTGCGCTCGTGGCGACGTACAGGTTCCCGGACGCATCGATCGACAGTTCGAAAATGAGGTCTGGTGTCGGCAGTGCAGCGACGAAGGTCGGGGTCGTCGACCCCTCTTCGAGGTGCTGCACGTTGCTGGATCCTGCACAGTTGCCAACGAAATCGAGACAGACCAGGAAGATCCCGCCATCCGGATCTGCCACGACGGTCGAGATCAGCTGGTCGGTCATCACCGGCGTAATGGTTCCATCCGGAGCCACTTTTCCGAGGCCATGATAACCCAATGCGACGTAGACCGTGCCGGCCGTCGACACTGCGACATCGAGGAGGGAAACGGGCGGATTGGTGTCGGTGGCGAGTGTGGAGATCGTGCCATCCACCGTGATCATGCGGACCCTAGAGGTGCCCGAGTCCGCCAGGTACAAGGTCCCGTCAGCCCCCTGGGCGAGCCCACCTGTGCCCATTCCAGGCGCGGGATCGATACTTGCTTGCGTGGCGGGGCCGCCATCGCCCGAATAACCACAGATGCCGTTGCCGGCGATGGTGCTGATCGTGCCACCGGGGCTGACCTTGCGGATCACACACGCCGCGTTGTCGACCACGTAGTAGGCACCCGTGGACTGCTCGAACACGATGCTGCCGGGCTTCTCGAAGGTCGCATCGACCGCCGGGCCACCGTCACCGGTCGAACCGGCTTCGCCGGTGCCCGCGAGGGGATTCGTCCAACCCGGTTGACACGCCGAGAACAACAGGGCACACAAGCCCACCAACCCCACGACGAGCCCCCGTCGCCGACGCTGTCTGGATACGTCGAGCCCCATGGACCCTCCCTCGATCTCACCCTCATGCGCGGCGGTCGCGCACGGCCCAGAACGGTACCACCCCGTCCCCATCCGAATGTCAAGTTTCGCGGGCGCCACGGACCGCGCCAGCGAGCCATCGTGTGCGTCGAGAACCGCACCGACCGATGATGTGCCAGGCTGGGCGAGCCATGACCTCCACGACCGGCGGAGCCGACCGCAGCGAGGCCGATCGGATCGATACCGACCGGGTCGAGGTGCTGCTGTTCGACCTGGGCAAGGTGGTGTTCGATTTCGACTGGGCCCGTGCCGTGGCGGTGTGGTCCGACCACTCCGGGGTCGCAGCGACCACCATCGCCGACCGCTTCCGCAAAGACCTCCACTACGAACGGTTCGAACGCGGCGAGCTCACCTCGGGCGAGTACTTCGCGCTGCTGCGCCACCAGCTCGGTCTCGACGTCGAGATCGACGTGATCGCCGAAGGATGGAACGCCATCTTCGGCGAACTCGTCCCCGGCATCACCGAGGCCATCGCCGCCGTTCGTGACTCCCCGTACCGGATCGCCGCGCTGTCGAACACCAACGCGTCACACGCGGCGACGTTCGCGGCCAGCTACGCCCCGGTGCTCGCCGACCTCGGTCGGATCCTCGCCTCCCACGAACTCGGCCATCGCAAGCCCGAACCCGGCTGCTTTCTCGCTGCCGCCGAACACCTGGCCACCGACGCGCGCCACGTGCTGTTCTTCGACGACCTGGCCGAGAACGTCGACGGCGCCCGGGCGGTGGGGATGCAGGCGGTGCGGGTGCGCGGCATCCACGACGTGTGTGCAGCGCTCGACGCGCTGGGCATCGTGCCTGGCTGACGCCGCCCGAATCAGGTCTGCAGGTCCAGCAACGCGTCACCCAGGCCGCGCAGGTGGGCCTCGACGTCGTCGGCAGCGTCGAGCGGTACCACGACGAACTTGGACGCACCGACGGCGATGAACGCTTCGAGTCGTCGGCGAAGCGCCTCGAGTCCGACCGGCACGATCGCGCTCGGGTCCACGTCGCCGAGGCGGCGCGCCAGCAGCTTGCGTGCCGGGGCGGGAATCGCCTCCTCGGCGTAGACGACGAGCGCCCCCAGGTGCTCCGGGTCGATGGACCGGTCATGTGCCGCCGCGGTCGCGGTGACCACATCCCAGCCCTCGGCGACCTCGTCGGGCGTCGAGAACGACGGCAACCAGCCGTCGCCGACCCGACCCACCCGTCGCAGCTCCGAACGCGCCCGACCGCCCAACCACACATCGAAAGGATCCTGGATCGGCCGCAGCGCCAGACCGACGCCGTCCACCTCGTCGCCGCGCCACAACCGTCGCATCACCGCCAAGGATTCGTCGAAGAGCGCGGCCCGCTCCCCCCGGACCACCCCGAAGGCCTGGTGTTCGACCGGGTGCGCGGCACCGAGCCCCACCGCCGGCAGCAGACGGCCACCCGACAGCACATCGAGGCTTGCGAGGGCCTTGGCGAGCACGACCGGGTTGCGGCCCGGCAGCACCAGCACACTGGTGCCGAGTTTGAGGCGCTCGGTCCGCCCGGCCGCGACCGCCAGGCCGACGAGCGGGTCCGGCGCGCTGCCCGTGAGCCGTTCCGACAGCCACAACGAGTCGAATCCGACGTCCTCGAGGCCGTCGACGAGCGTGCCGAAGTGCCCCGCGTCGGCGAACGCGGCGTCGGCGCCGAGCCCGTACGCGATCCGGATCTTCACGGCGCGGCCCCCTCGGGGGGCGCGTCACCAGGCTCGTCACGGCCGTGTTCGGATCGCGCTTGGCGGTCGGGCCGTCGAGTCACCCAGCATCGAGCCATTCCCGGCACCGTATCGACCGGCGACCGTCGCTGCTCTCGGCCGACCGCGACGCCGGTCTCGACCTAGCGACGGGTCAGCGACGGAACCGGCGCCACAACCCACGCAACGCCGTGATCGACCGGCGTTCGGTGTGGGTGTGCAACGGCACCAGCGTGGTGCCTCGCAGCCGCAGCATCTGGCCTCGGACGAACACGATCGCGAAGGTCGGATGCCGCGTCCACAGCCGGAGCAGTCGCCCGGCACTGGTCAGCCACTCGACGGCGAAGCGACCCGGCGAAATCCGGGAGGCGAACGGCAGGTCCACGTCGAAATCCTCGGCGATGCGCCCAGGGCGAGCGCGCAGGCCACGCACCGAGTTCGCGACGTTGCCACCGTGGATCACCTGCATCCAACGCGGCGGGCCCACCACGTTGTCCACCGGGGCGAAATTGGACGACTCCTCGTGGGCCATGCACCAGAACACCGTGCGCGGGAGCTCATCGGGCACACGCCGCTCGATGTAGGAGATGAACCCGTTCTCGGCGAAGTGCGCATGGTAGAGGCGACCGTCGCCGTCGAGTTGCACGCCGTGCATGAGGTTCACGTACTGCGATTCCTGCCCGGCGAAGCGAGCCTGGACCTCCTCGACGAAGGAGCGGCTCACCGCGTCGTCGCTGTCGATGCGGGTGGTGATCAGGTACTCCTGCGCCGTCACGCCGTCGACGGCGCGGCGGATCGGCTCGTGCACCCACGGCCCGTCATGCCAGACCGGGGTGAACCGGCCGGGGCTCGCCTCGGCGACCAGCTCGCGCAGCCAGTCGGGTGACTCGGCGTCGAAGAACACGAGCCAGGTGAACGTGTCGACACTCTGGCGGCTGAGCGACGCCACCAACGCGTCGCGGAACAGGCCCCAGCGGTACGCGAGCCAGTCGTCGGTGAGGACGGTTCCCGGATACAGCCGCACGCTGAACCGGGTCAGGATCACATGGTCGAACGCTGCCGACGCCGCCACGACCGACCAGCGTAGACCGGTTGTGGATCCAGCGGATCGGGCGTCGAATTCCCGAGCCCTGCTGAACTGGGGGCATGGACCTGACGCTGCCCCGTTGCATCGACCTCGGTGACGTGCATCTGCGCTTCTTCGCGGCCTCCGACGACGAGGCCCTGGCCGACGCGCTGGTTTCGAGCCATGACCATCTGCACCCGTGGATGTCCTGGGCCACGCCCGAGGCCGGCACCCGGGAAGCGTGCCGGACCTTCATCGAGGGGACCTGGCAGCGGCGGGCGGCCGGCACCGACGTCGAGTACGGCATCTTCGCCGGCCCCGCGGCCGCCGAGGGGGTCGCGCCGGTGGTGCTCGGCGGCTGCGGGGTCCACGCACGGGTCGGACCCGGCGCGGTGGAGATCGGCTACTGGCTGCACGTCGCCGCGACCGGCCGGGGACTGATGACCCGGGTGATCGGCACGCTGACCGACCAGGTGCTGGCCCTCGAGGGGATCGAACGGGTGGAGATCCACGTCGACGCGGCGAACCATCCCAGCGCCGGAGTCCCCCGCCGTCTGGGCTACACCCTGGTCGAGGTGCGCCCCACGGTGCGCCCCGGTGGACCGGCCGGGTCGGGCCAGCATCAGATCTGGGCCCACGGTCCCGACATCGACGCCGTGGCTCTGCCCCGGAACGGCCGGCGGGCCGGTGAGACACCGGGGTAATCTTCGGCACCGTTCCACGAGCCGGAGGTCCAGACATGGACGACACCCGCATCGACGAGGTCGGCGACGGCATCTTCCGCATCTCCACGTGGACGGACCCGCCCGGCATGGTGTTCAACCAGATCCTCATCGACGCCGACGAGCCGTTGCTGTTCCATCTGGGGCACCGGGGCGCCTTCGAGGTGGTGTCCCAAGCGGTCGCCCGCGTCGTTGCTGACGACCACGAACGGCGGCTGAAAGCCTGAGATCAACGGTCGACGGCGGACCGCGCGAGCGCCGGGAACACCTTGGCGACCTTGCCGAGGAGGTACTCGCCGTAGGTGCCCGACACCTCGGACAGGTCGACGCCGTCCCAACGGGCCGGCGGTGCATCGGACGAGGTCTCCTCGTCGACCAGGGGAAGCGGCTCGATCGGTACGTCGAAGCCCGGGTCCAGGAAGAAGGGGAACGACAACCGACCACCCTCGGGCGCTTCGCCCGGCGCGGGAGGTCGGACCCGGTGCGGGGTGGAGCGGTAGCGCCCCGCGGTCATCGCCTCGAGCATGTCGCCCAGATTCACGACGAACGCGTCCGGGTCGGCGGGCACGTCCAGCCAGGTCTCCGTGCCCCGAGGTCGGACCTGGAGCCCGGGGGTGCCGTCGTGGGCGAGCAGGGTGATCAGGCCGTAGTCGGTGTGTTCGGCGACCCCCCACCCGTCGACGTCGGCGACCTCGGGGTAGCGGAAGATCCTGAACAGCACGGTGGGGTCCGCGGTCAGGTGTCGACCGATCCAGTCGGCGTCCAGGCCCAGACCCATCGACACGCCGCGGAGCACGTCCTGGCCCAGGGCGGTCATGACCTCGATCCACTCCAGCACCGCAGTGCGCAGACCCGCCGGTCGGCCCGGGAACAGGTTCGTACCGTGCAGGGGGAGCCCGGCGCGCACCCGTGGGTCGTCGGCGGGCAGCTCGGACCCGAAGTAGAAGCCTTCCTTGTGGTCGGGGCGTCCGGCGGTCAACTCGGTGCCTTCGGCGAACCAGCCCCGCCACGCCCGGCCGCCGTGCTCCATGGCCACTGCGGCCTTCCGGGATTCGGGCAGCGCGAAGAACTCGCGGGCCAGCGCGGCCAGCCCGGCGAGTCGTTCGGGCGCCACGCCGTGGCCGGTGATCAGAAAGAAGCCCACCTCGCGGCTCGCGGCGTCGAGCCGCCGCGCGCACTCCTGCCGGTCGGCGGGACGCGCGTCCGGGTCGCGGAGCGCGGCGATGTCGACAACGGGAACCTCGGACACGTGGGAGGCGCTTCAGCGCGGGCAGAGCGCCCAGTAGTCCAGGTCCAGGAGAACCCCGTCGGCGTACTTTCCGTCGTCACCACGGAGGCGCATCTGCGGGTCGTGACCGGAGGTGGCCACCAGCCGCAGCCGCAGCGCGCCCACACCGGGCGCGGCGGTCTCGGCGGTGTCGAGCACCTCGGACCAGGCGTGGACGGTGTCGCCCGCAAAGGCCGGCGCGGTGTGGGACCCGGCGTTGATCGCCACGATCGGTTGCGCGTTGGCCAACCCGTTGAACGACAGCGCCCGGGCCATGGAGATGATGTGACCGCCGTAGATGAGCCGCCGGCCGTCGTCGCGGGCGGTGACGTCGAAGTGGACCTTGGCGGTGTTCTGCCACAGTCGGGTGGCCATCATGTGTTCGGCGTCGGTGAGGGTGACCCCGTCGACGTGGTCGATCTTCTCGCCCACCGTGTAGTCACCCAGACGGTGCGGTTCACCCGCGGCGACGAAGTCGTAGTTGGAGAAGTCCAGGCCCGCGGGCACGACCAACTCGTCGACGGTCAGCGCCTCGGACAGGTCGGGCACCACGGTGTCGGGGGCGGGCGCGTCGAGGTCGTGCTTGCGGACCATCACCCATCGGGCCCACTCCAGCACGGTGTCGCCGTCGTGGTCCGTCGCGGTCGAACGCACCCAGACCACCCCGGTGGAACCGCTGGAGTTCTGTTTGAGGCCGATGACCTCCGAGGAGGTGCGGAGCGTGTCGCCGGGGACCACGGGCCGGTGGAACCGGCACTCGGCGTAGCCCAGGTTCGCGACCGCGTTCAGCGACACGTCGGGCACGGTCTTGCCGAAGGCGATGTGGAAGGCGATCAGCTCGGAGACCGGTGCCGCCGCCAGCCCGCTGGCCGCCGCGAAGGGAGCCGAGGAGGCCAACGCGAAACGGGTCGGGTAGAGCGCCTGGTACAGCGCCCGGTCCCCCTCGGTCACCGTACGCGGGGTGGCGTGCTCGATGACCTGGCCGACACGGAAATCCTCGAAGTGATTGCCCGGATTGGTCTTCTCCATGACCGCCCACGGTATCGGTCCCCGTCGCTGGGCTCCGCCTCGTCACCGGGGCGGGTCGTCCACGCCGGATCCCGTGGCGACGCCGGGTCGCGACAGGAGCGCCACCGTGGCGGGCGCTCAGCCGTGTTGGAACACGCGGTTCTTCATCGCCCAGATCCCCGGGAACGCAGCATGGTCGAGCTGCACCATCTCGGTGCGGGTCAACTTCCAACCCGTCGCTCCGGCGTTGTCGCCGGCCTGCCGGGCGTTCTTTGCGCCCGGGATCGGCACGGTGCCCCGCTGGATCGTCCATCGCAGCGCCACCTGGGCGGGGGTCCGGCCGTGAGCTTCGCCGATGGTGCGGAGCTGGTCGACGAGCGGGTCGATCTTCTCCATGGGATAGGTCGAGAAGTTCCGGCTACCCGGCGGCGGCGAGGACGCGGAGTACTTGCCGGTGAGCCGACCCTGGCCCATCGGTGAGTACGCGAGCACCGTCACTCCCAGCTCGGCGCACACCTCGAGCAGGCCCGAGTCGATCGGAATCGTGCGCAGCAACGAGAACTCGACCTGGTTGGAAGCCAGACGCAGGTCCCGTCGGCGCAGTTCGGCGTCGAAGCGGCGGGTCTCCTTGGGAGAGAAGTTCGAGATCCCCAGCGCCCGGACGATGCCGCGCTGGTGTGCCTCGGCCAGCGCCTCGGCCTGGGCGGGGATGCTCCGCAGGCTCAGAGGCCCGTGGATCTGGTACAGGTCGATGGCCTCGACCCCGAGCCGCTCCCGGGAGGCCTCGGCGGACTTCACCAGCGCCTTGGTCACGTTCAGCTTCCAGGGCATCGGCATGAACTTGGAGGCGATCACCGCGCGCGCTGCCCGCTCGGGGTCTTCGGCCCGCAGTCGACCGATGATCCGCTCGGACTCGCCGTCGCCGTAGACCTCGGCGGTGTCGAACAAGGTGATCCCCGCGTCGATCGAGGTCTGCCAGGCGGCGGTGATCGAGTCGATCGTCAGGTCGGTGTCGTAGCCGCCCATGCCCCAGGTGCGCTTGTCGCCCCAGGCCCAGGTGCCCACCCCCATCTGCGGAATCCGGATGTCGGTACCGGCAAGGGTCCGGTGTTCAGGGGCGTCACCAGCGGCGTCGGTCATGGCCGGCAATCTATCGGCCCGCGTTCACCGGCAACTCCGTCCCACGACCGGGACTCGACGCGGCTCGGGGGAACCGGTCCGGCCGTCGGAGGGCTCAGAAGTCCGAGGCGCCCGAGGCGAGCAACGCGCCCACCTGGTCGGCGGGTACCGGTTCGGAGAAGTGGAATCCCTGGGCCAGGTCGCAGCCGAGCTCGCCGAGCGCGGCGAGTTGCGCGGGGTGCTCCACCCCCTCCGCGACCGTGGAGAGGCCCAGTGCGTGGGCCAGCGCGATGATCGCCCCGGTCACCTCACGGTCCTTGGGCGACCCCGCGAGTCCGGCGACGAAGCTGCGGTCGATCTTGAGCACGTCGACGGGCAGCCGCGCCAGGTAACTCAACGACGAGTACCCGGTACCGAAATCGTCGATGGCCACCCGGGCGCCGAGCGCCCGCACCCTGGCCAGCAACGCGGCGGTCTCCTCCGCGTCGGTGAGCAACATGCCCTCGGTGACCTCCAGCACCAGGCGGGAGGCGTCGATGTGGGTGTCGGCGATGACGTCGGCGACCACCTCCAACAGGCGGTGGCTGGCGAGCTGTGCAGCCGCGAGGTTGACGAACAGCCACGGCACCGCGGCGTCGTCGGGGTAGGTCCACGAGGTGGCCTCCCGGCACGCCGCTTGCAGGATCCAGGAACCCAGCTCACGAAGCAGACCCGACTCGTCGGCGACACCCAGAAAGTCGGAGGGCTCCAGCAGGCCCCGGTCGGGGTGCTGCCAGCGCACCAACGCCTCGACCCCGACCAGATCGCCGGAACTCACCGCGACGATCGGCTGAAAATAGAGCCGGAACTCGGCCCGTTCCAGCGCCCGACGCAGCCCCGTCTCGATGGCGAGCCGTTCCACCGCCGCCCGGTGCATCGCCTCGTCGAAGACCTGGGCCCGGTCCCGGCCGCGGGTCTTGGCGGTGTACATCGCGGCGTCCGCGTCGCGCAGCAACGCTTCGGGAGAACTGGTGGCGTCACCGATCACCACGCCCACGCTCACCGACACGTGCACGCTCTGGCCACCGAGCGCGACCCCGCCGGAGACGTCGCGCCGGATCCGGTCGGCCAGCGCCATCACCTGATCGGCGTCCTCGATCGCTTCGCACAGCACGATGAACTCGTCGCCGCCGAAGCGGGCGACCAGGTCGTCGGGCCGGACCAGATCCACCAGACGGCCCGCCACGGTGACCAGGACCTCGTCGCCGGCGTGGTGCCCCAGACTGTCGTTGACCACCTTGAAGCGGTCCAGGTCCACGAACAGCAGCGCCAGCAGACCGCCGTCGGCGCCGACCGCGTCGACCGCCGCGGTGAGCCGCTCCAGCAGCAGCGCCCGGTTGGGCAGACCGGTCAGCGGGTCGTGCATCGCCAGATGCTCCAGGTCGGCGTGCGCGCGGCGGACCTCGGTGACGTCGTGGAGTGAACCCACGTGCGAGGTGCCGTCCGCGTCGGTCTCGCGCACCGGGCGGGTCCGCAACTCCACCCAACGCACCTCGCCGTCGGGGCGCAACACCCGCACGTCCTCGTCCAATCCGGACCTGCCGGCGCCGGCGAACCACTTTTTCCGCAACCGGTCGGCGTCGCTGTGGATCAGCACTCCGAAGATGTCGTCGGTCTCGGTGATGCGGCGGCCGGTCACGTCGCGCCACCGATCGTTGGCGAACAGCACCGTGCCGGACGCGTCCAGCTCGAAGATCGCGCTCGGCGACGACGAGGCCAACGACCGGAACCGTTCCTCGCTGGCGGCGAGCGCGACCAGCGCGTCGTGACGGTCGGTGACGTCCCGTCCATTTCCCAGCAGCCCGCCGACCTCGGGGTGGTCGAGCAGATTCTGGAGCCAGCCGTCGATCCATCGGTAGGAGCCGTCCGCGTGGCGGGCCCGGAACTCGAAGGCACACGGTTCGGAGGGGTCCTCGAGCAGCCGGACCACCAGCGCGGTCAACGCGTCGTGGTCGTCGGGATGGACGATGTCCAGGATCTGGGTGTTGATCAGGTCGTCCGGTTCCACTCCCAGCAGCCGTTCCATCGCGGTGTTGGCGAAGCGGACGATGCCTTCGGGGTCGACGGTCATGACGATGTCGGCGGAGCGTTCCACCAGCGCGTGGAACGGGTCCGGATCGGTCTGGTCGACCGCGGCGACGTCGCCGCGGCGAAACGGTCGGGTCACCAGCACCAGATTCGCCGGGTCGGTTCCCTTGTCGGCCGCCGAGGACACGACCTCGGACCAGATCGGCCGTTGCCGGTGGTCGAGCAACCGGATCGCGATCCGTCCGGTTCGTCCGTTTTCGCCGCCAGAGATGCGCTCCAACCAGTCGCGGAAGCGCCGCCGGTCGTTCGCGTCCACCACGAGGTGCAGGGCGCGGCCGACCAGGCGGGACGCGTCCACTCCCAGCACGGACACCGCGGCGTCGTCGACGGCGACGATCGCTCCGGCAGGGTCGACCTCGATTCGGATCACGTGTTCCACAGCTTCCCTCTCGCCGGGTCCGGGTCGTCCCGCTGATCCGTGGCTCCGGGTGGAGGCCGATCCTAGAAGAGTCGGATCGCCCCGGGCGCCCGAAACGGGTTCGCCGGTGTGCGGATCGACCCCCGACGCGACTAGGGTTCGCGACTCCCGCCGTCCGTGACGTGACTGCGTGCCCTCGTGGCACGAGGTTGCGCCACGAGGTGGGTTCGCACCAGGTCCCGTGGTGAAGTCAGGAGTTCACGCCGCCCTGTCAAGGCGGAGGTCGCGGGTTCAAATCCCGTCGGGACCGCCATCCGGACACCGTCCGGTCATACCGGAGCAGGCTCCGGGCCCAGGGTCGGGTAGCTCAGTTGGCAGAGCGCACGCCTGAAAAGCGTGAGGTCACCGGATCGACGCCGGTCCCGACCACCAAGTCTGACCTGCGGGTTTGCTGCAAACCGAGCGGATCGTCGGGTGGGAAGATTCGCTCCGGGCACCAAGTCGGGCACCTAGTAGCAGCGATGGTGCCCGGGGGCTGCCCGCTCAGCCTTCGCCCATCGCCTTGCCGAGCGGGATCACGGCGGCGTCGACGACCTCGGTGAGACGGTGGACGTACGTCGAGCGAGCCATGTTCGTACCCTCGTGGCCGAGGTAGTCGGCGATGTCCTCGAGGCGAACGCCGGCGTCGGCCATGAGACTCGCGCAGGTGTGGCGAAGGTCGTAGATGCGGACATGTCCCACCTTCGCGGCCTTCGTCGCCGCGTTGAGCTGGCGCCGGAGGTTCGACCGATCGAGCGGCGTACCGTCTTCGCTCAGGAACACAAGGTCGGCCCAGTCGGTCGGCCACCGGAGCGCCAGGCGCTCGGCGGCTTGGGACTTGCGGTGACGGCGTAGCGCCTCGACAACGGGCCCAGGGGCGCCGAGCGAGCGCTTCGACCGGGCGGTCTTGAGTGCGGTCACGACCGGCTCACCTTGGCGCCAGGCGAGCGCCTGAGTGACGTGGACGACTCCGTTCTCGAAGTCGACGTCGGACCACCTGAGCCCGAGCGCCTCGGCAGGGCGCAGACCGCAACCGGCCAGGATGCGCCAGAGCGCTTCGAGGCGATGGCCCGAGAACTGAGCGAGCACCTTCTCGAGCTCCTCGGCGGTGAGGCTTCGCCCTTCGCGCTTGGCCTTGGCCTTGGGCATCTCCGACAGCTCGGCGGCGTTGCGGGCCACGAGGTCGCGCCGTTGGGCCCATCGCAGGATTCGCGCCAGGGTGCCACGGACGCGGCCTACCGAGGTGCGGTTCAGCGCCGGGCGCGCCGGGCGCGTGGCCGTGGCCGGTTCACCTTCGGCGATCTTGGCGAGCGCGGCGTCGACGTCGGCCGCTCGGAGCGCGGTCAGGCGCTTAGCGCCGAGGTGGTAGCGGGAGTGCTCGGAGGTCCACCGGGCGAACTGCGCTGTCTGCGGGGTCATGGAAGGCGTGACCGCGGCGAGCCACTCGTCTATCAGGTCGGCGACGGTCATCGTCGAGGGTGCCCGGTCGCCTGCTTCGTACTCGGCACGCTTGGCGGCGAGGCGTTCGGCGGCTTCCTTCTTCGTCTTGGCGGTGACCTTGACACGGCGGCGCTTGCCGGTGCCGTCGGTGCCGAGGTCGAGGATGCCGCGCCATCTGTCGGCGGTTCGGTCGTAGCTGAGCGAGCCTTCACCGGCGCCGCGTCGTCGACCGCTCATGGTTTCGCCTCGATGAGTCGGTCTCGGGTCAGTTCGGGTGGTCGGCGGTTGGCGTTCATTGCTTCTCCCTTGTGTTGGCGTAGGTCAACTCTAGCCGATGGTTGTAACAGGTCAACTAGCATGCGGGTGTGACCTTGACGCCGGCCGACCTTCTCGACTCCCACGAAGTTGCCGAGCTGCTCGGCCTGTCCTCGTCGAAGGCCGTCGCGGTATACCGGGCTCGCTACGACGACTTCCCTGAGCCTTGGATCGTCCGCGGCTCGGGCCGTTGCGTCCTCTGGCTTCGCTCCGATGTCGAGG
>CAYVAS010000073.1:0-12482 GCA_964449375.1 uncultured Iamiaceae bacterium
ACGCCATCGAGCGGCACAAGAAGGAGAAGTTCCCGCTCGACATCATCGACGAGCTCGACGACATGATCGAGCGGGGATACGAGGCCATCCCCGAAGAGGACATCGTCTTTCTGAGTTGGTACGGCCTGATGCACGACAAGCCCAAGATCGGGACCTTCATGGTCCGGGTCAAGGTGCCCGGAGGTCGCATCACCCCCGACCAGCTCATCACCCTGGGACGCATCTCGTCTGAGAAGGGCCGCAACTACGGTGAGCTGACCACCCGCCAGGGGATCCAGCTCCACTGGATCGAGTTGGGTGAGCTGCCCGAGGTGCTCGACGCGATCTCGTCGAGTGGCCTGACCACCACCGGTGGCGAGGGCGACACCGTCCGCAACGTCACCGGCTGCCCGCTCGCCGGCGTCGCCGCCGACGAACTCTTCGACGTCACCGGACTCATCGCCGACGTGGCGGCCTTCTTCTCGGGCAACCGGGACTATTCGGACCTGCCGCGCAAGCACAAGTTCACGATCAGCGCCTGCCCCGCCCAGTGCAACGCCCCCGAGATCCACGACGTGGCCCTCATCGGAACCGTCAAGGACGGGCGCAACGGGTTCTCCCTGGCGATCGGCGGCGGTCTGTCGGCCACGCCCCGCATCGCCAAGGACCTGGGGGTGTTCATCCCGTTCGAGTCCAACGAGCAGATCATCGAGGTGCTCCGCGCCGTCACCGACGTGTGGCAGACCAACACCCGGTACCGGGTGAGCCGGGTCAAGGCCCGCATCAAGCACATGATGGACGACTACGGCCCCGAGGCCATGCGCACCATGATCGAGGAGTGGCTCGGATACGCCTTCGAGGACGGCGTGGCGCCCGAACCGGTCGGCGACGGCTCCGGCCACACCGGGGTGCACCGCCAGCGTCGGGTGGACAAGTCCTCGGTGGGTGTGCCCGTCACGATGGGGCGGGTCACCGGCGACCAGCTCGTCGCGCTCGGCGGCATCCTCGCCGAGATCGACGCCGAGGCCCGGTTCACCCGATCGCAGAACTTCATCGCCGTGAACGTCCCCAATGCGCGGGTCGAGTGGCTGATCGAACAGCTCGAGGCGATCGGCTTCGAACCGAAGCGGTCGAACCTGTACGCCCGGTCGGTGGCCTGCACCGACCACCAGTTCTGCAACTACTCGGTGGCCGAGACCAAGGGTCGCCTCGATCAGATCCTTCCCGAACTCGAACGCCGATTCGGGGCCGACGCCGTCGCCGACCTGGGGATCCACATGGACGGCTGTCCGCACGCCTGCGCCCACCACTGGGTCGGCGACATCGGCCTGCAGGGCACCACCGCGACCAACAAGGAGACCGGGCTCCGCACCGAGGCCTACAACCTGCGTCTGCGGGGGCGTCTCGGTGCCGGAGCCGCGATCGGCGTGCCGTTGCTGCGGCGCATCCCCGCTCATCAGATCGAAGAGGTCGTGTGCCGCCTGGTCGGTGCCTGGGTCGACGCCAAGCGCGCCGCCGGTGCCCAGCTCGGCTTCGGTGACTTCCTGGACCGCCACGACGACGACGAGCTGCGTCGGATCGCCAACGGTGAAGGCGCCATCGGTGGCGGTGAACGCGAAACCGCGGCGACCACGCCGTTGGTGCGCATCCCGGGCATGTTGCTGGAGACCACCGGGGGAGCGGACCTGATCGAGGTCTCAGCCCGCACCGTCGGAGGCATCCTCGCCGAGTTGAAGCGACGCTTCCCCGAGTTGGCCGCCCAGACCCTCGACGAGCACGGCGCGGTGATCGCGTCGGTCAACGTGTTCGTGGGCGAGGAGGACGTGCGCTTTCTGGACGGAGACGACACGCCCGTCGCCGTGGGCCAGGAGCTGACGATCCTGCCCGCGCTGTCCGGCGGCTGTTGACCCGGCCGCGCACGCCCCGGGCCGACCGGCCCGAGCCTCTTGTCGAAAAACCCGTCCGTCGCCAGCACCTGAAACACACCGGCGACCGCCTCCGAAGGAAACGAGACGACCCGTGACCCCCAGAACCGTGAGCACCCGACCCACGAGGACCCGACCATGAGCACCCGAGTGTCCTTCGACGACCTGGAGATCGGCGAGATCGCCATCGACCTGGACGCATCCGAACCCGACGAGGTCCTCGAATGGGCCTTCGAAACCTTCGGCGACGACGAGATCGCCGTGGTCACCGCGCTGCAGTCCGAGGGCATGGTCATGCTGGACATGGCGGTGAAGCTGCGCCCCGACATCAGGGTCCTCACCGTCGACACCCTCCGACTGCCCCCGGCGACCTATGAGTTCATGGATCAGGTGCGCGAGCACTACCCGACGATTCGCTTCGAGGTTCTTCAGCCGGATCTGGCGGCCGTCACCGAGATGGAGAACCGCCACGGACGCGACCTGTTCACCGAATCGGTGCCGCTGCGACTCACCTGCTGCAGCGTCCGCAAGGTGGAGCCGCTCGTCGACGCGCTGCACAGCGTGGACGCCTGGATCACCGGGTTGCGTCGGGAGCAATGGGCGTCACGGGCGGCGATCCGCAAGGTCGAGCTCGACCACGACCACGACGGCATCGTCAAGTTGAACCCGCTTGCCGACTGGGCGAAGGACGAAGTGTGGGACTACCTGCGCGAACACGAGGTCCCGGTCCACCCGCTGTACGCCCAGGGCTACACGAGCATCGGCTGCGACCCGTGCACCCGGCCCATCACCGCTGGCGAGGACGAGCGGGCCGGGCGGTGGTGGTGGGAGACCGGCGCCCCCAAGGAATGCGGAATCCACTGCCCGATCGAGACCGGCGGGTTCGAACACGAGGCCGAGGCGTTGTTGGGGTCGGACCGGTGAGCGCCGTCGATTCGACGCTGGATGAAACCGTCGACGGTTCCGAGCTCCCGGACGCGCTGACCCTGCACGCCGACGAAGCGGCCATCGTCGCCGACGAAGCCGCCGCCGCGGCCGGCGTGTGGCCCGAGCCGTTGCGGTCCCACGCCCGGGCCATCGCCGAAGGTGTGTCCTCGGGGGTCGTGCCCGGCGAGCTGGTCGAGACCCTGGAGCACCTGGTGACCACGTCGTTGTCGGGCGGCCGGGCCCGCCGCCGCTACACCGCCGAAGGTGAGAAGTTGCTCGCCAACGTGCTGGCCCGCACGCCCGCCGGACGGGCCCGGGCCGAAGCGGTCGCCGACGTGAACCGGGCGTTGGGCAGCCTGGCGGGCCGCCCCCTCGGCAGTGTCCGGGTCGCGACCCGGATCCCCGGCAACCACACCGTGCGGATCGAAGCCGACGGCGTGGTGCTCACCCTGGGCCTGTCGGGCGCCGGGGTCACCGTGAAGAGCGTGGCGCTGTGACGGTCCTCGCCGAACGCCCCTCCACGACGCCCGCGGGCGCGCCCGTCCTCACCCACCTGGACCGGCTCGAGGCCGAGGCGATCCACATCCTGCGTGAGGCGGTCGCCGAAGCCGAGAACCCGGTCATGCTGTACTCGATCGGCAAGGACTCCTCGGTGATGCTGCACCTGGCCCGCAAGGCCTTCCACCCGTCACCGCTGCCGTTCCCGCTGCTGCACGTGGACACCGACTGGAAGTTCCGGGCCATGTACGAGATGCGCGACCGGGTCGCCGCCACCGACGGCGTGGAGCTGTTGGTCCACCGCAACCCCGACGCGGTCGCGCGCGGCATCAACCCGTTCGACCACGGCTCGGCCGTGCACACCGACATCTGGAAGACCGAGGGGCTCAAGCAGGCGCTCGACGCCCACGGCTTCGACGTCGCCTTCGGGGGAGCGAGGCGTGACGAGGAGGCGTCCCGGGCCAAGGAGCGGATCTTCTCGATCCGTTCCGCCGAGCACACCTGGGACCCCAAACGCCAACGCCCCGAGTTGTGGAACCTGTACAACACCCGTCTGGACCGGGGCGAGAGCGTGCGCGTGTTCCCCCTGTCGAACTGGACCGAGTTGGACGTGTGGCTGTACGTGCACCGGGAAAAGATCCCGGTGGTGCCGCTGTACTTCTCGGCTCCCCGCCCGGTGGTGCGCCGCGACGGCGCGCTGCTCCTGGTCGACGACGACCGGTTCCGCCTGGAACCCGGCGAGACCCCCGAGATCCTCGACGTGCGCTTCCGCACCCTGGGTTGCTACCCACTCACCGGCGGCATCGAATCCAAAGCCACCGACCTGGCGGCGATCATCCTGGAAATGGTCGCTGCGACCACCTCGGAACGCCAGGGACGGGTCATCGACTTCGACGGTTCGGGGTCGATGGAACGCAAGAAGCGCGAGGGGTATTTCTAGGTGTCCGGGGCCACCGTGACCTCCGGGGACCTCGAGGCACTGCTCGAGGCCCACGCCCAGCGCTCCACGCTGCGCTTCATCACCTGCGGGTCCGTCGACGACGGTAAGTCGAGCCTCATCGGGCGCCTGCTCTATGAGGCGAACCTGGTGCTCGACGACCAACTCGGCACCCTCGAGGTCGATTCGCGCAAGGTCGGTACCCGCGGCGCGGATCTGGACTTCGCGTTGCTCGTCGACGGACTGCAGGCCGAGCGGGAACAGGGCATCACGATCGACGTCGCGTACCGCTTCTTCTCCACGTCCCGCCGCCAGTTCATCGTCGCCGACACCCCCGGCCACGTCCAGTACACGCGCAACATGGCCACTGGGGCGTCCACCGCGGACCTCGCGGTGATCCTGGTCGACGCCACCAAGGGTCTGGTCGCCCAGACCCGCCGCCACACCCATCTGGTGGCGCTCATGGGGATCTCCCAGGTGATCCTGGCGGTGAACAAGCTCGATCTGGTCGATTACGACCGTGCCGTGTTCACGGGCCTGGCCGAGGACTACCGGTCGTTCGCCGCGGCGACCGGGATCGACTCGGTCACCGCGATTCCCCTGTCCGCGACCGAGGGCGTGAACCTGACCGAACCCAGCGCGCACACCCCCTGGTACGACGGTCCTACCCTGCTCGAAGCGCTGGAGTCGGCGCCGCTGCCCCGGGCCGCCGAGGACACCGCGCTGCGCCTGCCGGTGCAGTGGGTGAACCGGCCCGATGCGGGTTTTCGCGGGTATGCGGGTCAGGTGGTCGCCGGTTCGGTGGCGCCCGGCGACGAGGTGGTCGTGCTGCCCTCGGGGGCGCGCAGCACCGTCGAACGGGTGGTGACCGCGGACGGGGACCTGCCACTGGCCACCGCCGGTCAGGCGGTCACCGTCACCCTCGCCGACGAGATCGACATCAGCCGGGGCGACGTGCTCTGCGACCCGCAGGCCCGGGCGACGGTGTCGGACCGTTTCGGTGCCCACCTGGTGTGGATGGCCGACGAGGCGCTCGTGCCGGGCCGTCGCTACCGCGCCAAGATCGGCACGGCCACCGTGGGCGCCACCGTGGGCCGACCGCTGCGTTCCCTCGACGTGGAACACCTCGAGCTCGTGCCCGTGGACACCCTGGACCTGAACGACATCGGCGAGGTCGAGATCACCCTGGACGCGCCCGTGGCCTTCGACACCTACGCCGACAACCGGGGGTTGGGCGGGTTCATCCTGATCGACCGGCTCACCAACGACACGATGGCCGCCGGGATGATCGACGTCGCCCGCTCGTCCCGTGACGACATCCACTGGCAACACCTCGAGGTCGACTCGTCGGCTCGGGCCGAACTGATGGGGCACCGGGGCGCGGTGGTGTGGATGACCGGGCTGTCCGGTTCGGGCAAGTCCACGATCGCGAACGTGGTCGAACGCAAGCTCCACGCCCGGGGTGTGCACACCTTCCTGCTCGACGGCGACAATCTGCGCCACGGGCTGTGCCGGGATCTCGGTTTCAGCCCGTCGGACCGCACCGAGAACATCCGTCGGGCCGGGTCGGTGGCGGGGTTGTTGCATCAGGCCGGGCTGGTGGTACTGGCGGCGTTCATCTCCCCGTACGCCTCCGAACGCGCCGCGGTGCGAGAACAGTTCGTGCCCGGCGAGTTCGTCGAGGTGCACGTGGACACGCCGTTGCCCGTCGCGGTCGAACGGGACCCCAAGGGACTCTACGCCCGGGCGCTGCGCGGCGAACTCGCCGATTTCACCGGGATCGACGCCCCCTATGAGGCACCCGAAGACGCCGAGGTCCGGATCGACACCACGACCTCGTCGGCCGAGCAGGCCGCCGACGAGGTGATCGCGGTGTTGGTGCGCAACGGGATCATCCCGCGGTGATGGGGCCCTCAGCGCAGATCGAGCGCGGCGACCGCGCCGATCACGAACACGCTCGGCGAACCCAGCAGCGCCCCCTCGAGGTCACCGAGGGTCGCCCGGGCGATCTGTTCGTCGGGCGTGGTCACGGACCGGGCGGCGACCACCGGCGTGCTGGGGGGCGCGCCCGCGGCGAGCAGCGTCTCGGCGATGCGTTCCATGCGGGCCGCTCCCATCATGACCACGATCGTGCCCTCCAGGGCCACGAGTGCCTCGGCGTAACCGTCGGGCCAGGAGTCGGGTTCGGTGTGGCCGCTGAGCACGGTGAAGGTCCGGGTCACGCCACGGCTGGTGAGCGGAACCCCGGCCGCCGACGGAGCGGCGAGCACCGAGGAGATGCCGGGGACGACCGTGTAGTCGACCCCCGCGGCGCGCAGCGCCTCGACCTCTTCGGCGCCACGGGCGAACACGTAGGGGTCGCCGCCCTTGAGGCGCACGACGGTGTCGTGGCGGCGGCCGTGCTCCACCAGCAGTCGGTTGATCTCGGCCTGGGAGACCGGCGCGTCGCCCGGCGCCTTGCCCACGTCGACGAGCTCGCTGTCGGGGCCGGCCAGGAAGACCAGCGGTTCGGCGAGCCGGTCGTACAGGACGACGTCGGCCTCGCCGAGCAGTCGGGCACCCCGCACGGTGATCAGCTCGGGATCTCCGGGACCCGCCCCGACCAGGTGGACGGTCACGGGCTCGGAGGACGGCAACGGGTGGGGTTCACGAAGTGGAGCGTAGGTGACTGATCTGATCGACACGGGACCAACCGACCGGACTCTGGCCGAAGCGGACCCGACCGCGACGGTTCCGACGGCGCCGGGCCCCTCGCTCGGGCAGGGCGCGGCGTATCCGGTCGTCCTCGACCTGCACCACAAGGCGGTGCTCGTCGTGGGCGGCGGTCGGGTCGCCACCCGCAAGGTCGGCGGCCTCGTCGCTGCGGGGGCTCAGGTGACCGTGGTCGCCCCGCAGGTCGACGCCGAACTCGTCGCCAGGGCCGACCGGGGGACGCTCGTGCTGCAGCGCCGTCGGTACCGGCCCGGCGAAGCGGCGCACCACCGTCTGGTCGTCACGGCCACGGGCGTGGCAGAGGTCGACGCCATGGTCGCCGCCGACGCCGACGCCCACGGGGTCTGGGTCAACGCAGCGGACGACCCGGCCAACTGTTCGTTCATCCTCCCGGCGATCCACCGGGCCGGCCCGGTGTCGATTGCGGTGTCGTCGTCGGGAACCTCACCCGCGCTGGCCTCCTGGCTGCGTGACCGGGTCGCGGGGCTGCTCACCGACACGGTCGGCGACGCGATCGTCGAGGTCGTGGGGCTGCTCGCCGAAGCCCGCGCCCGGGTCAAGGCCCAGGGCCGTTCCACCGAGACGATCGACTGGCGCGGCCTGCTCGATGGGCCCTTCGTCGATCTGGTGCGCGACGGGCGGATCGAAGACGCCCGCGCCCTGCTCGACGCCACGATCGCCTGAGGCGACCACCGATGCCCGTCGCGGAGCTCGCGCTGGCCGGACTCTTCGTCGGTTTCCTGGTGGGGATGACCGGTATGGGTGGCGGGGCGATCATGACCCCGCTGCTCGTGTTGGGCTTCGGGGTGAGCCCCACCGCGGCGGTGGGCAGCGACCTGGGCGTGTCGCTGGCGATGAAGCCGGTGGGCGCGGTGGTGCACCAGCGCGCCGGCACGGTGCGTTGGGATCTGGTCCGCTACCTGTTGCCCACCGCGGTACCGGCCGCGTTCGCCGGTGCCTGGTTGATCTCGTTGCTGGGCGACGACGGTCGGGCCGAGGACTTCGTCCGGGTGGCGATCGGGGTGGTGCTGGTGATCGGGGTGATCGCCATGGGGGTCCAGGCGTCCCTGGCGCGGCGGCGCCCACCGAGTCTGGCGCCCCAGGCGTTGCGTCCGGTGGCCACGCCGATCGCGGGGTTGATCGGTGGCCTGATGGTGGGGTTCACCTCGATCGGCTCGGGATCGGTGATCATCGTGGCGCTCGTGCTGTTGCATCCGGGTCTGCGCCCCGCCGAGCTGGTGGGCACCGACCTGGTGCAGGCGATCCCCCTGGTGGGATCGGCCTTCATCGGCCACCTGGTCTTCGGAGTGGTGGACCTGGCCTTGTCCGCCGGGCTGCTGTTGGGGGCCGTTCCCGGCACCTACCTGGGCGCCAAGGCCGCGGTGCGGATGCCTGCCGGCGCGGTGCGGTCGATCCTGTGCGTGCTGCTGTTGGCCTCCGCGCTGGCGTTGTGGCACGTCCCCGCAGGCGTCGTGGTCGGTCTTTGCGCCGCGTTCGGCGCCGCGTCGCTCTGGTCGAACCGGGCCGACCTCGAGCGCGCCCTCCGCCGCAGCCGACCGGAGGCGGCCGACCGCCCCGTCGACCCGGTCGCCGTGGGGGCTGCGGGTTCGTCGGTCGACTGACGGCTGCGCCATCATCGATGCCCGAGATGTCCGTGTCGAAACTGCCCTCGGATCCCGACCGGCTGGTCGACGCGGTGCTCCAGGGGGATCGACGGGCCCTGGCACGGGTGCTGTCGTTCGTGGAGCGGGGCGATGCCGTGTCGCGTCGCATCGGCCGGCTCGTGTTCGGCCACACCGGCGGCGCCACGACGGTGGGCATCACCGGTGCCCCCGGGGCCGGCAAGTCCACACTCACCAGCGCCCTGGTCGCCCACCTGCGCAGCGTCGGGGAGCGGCCCGCGGTGCTGGCGGTCGACCCGTCGTCGCCGTTCTCGGGCGGGGCGATCCTGGGCGACCGGATCCGCATGGCCGAACACGCCACCGACTCCGACGTGTTCATCCGGTCGATGGCGACCCGCGGGCACCTGGGCGGGTTGACCCTGGCGGTCCCCGAGGCGGTCCGGGTGTTGGACGCGGCCGGGTTCGCGTGGGTGATCATCGAGACCGTCGGGGTCGGTCAGGTCGAGGTCGAGATCGTGGACCAGGCCGACACCACCGTGGTGGTGGTGAACCCGGGGTGGGGCGATGCGGTGCAGGCGAACAAGGCCGGCCTCATGGAGATCGCGGACGTGTTCGTCATCAACAAGGCCGACCGGGAGGGCACCCGCCAGACGCGGCGCGACCTCAAGGCGATGCTGCAGATGGGCGACGCCCGGGACTGGACCCCACCGGTGGTGGAGACCGTGGCCACCGAAGGTCAGGGTGCGGGCG
This sequence comes from uncultured Iamiaceae bacterium, assembly GCA_964449375.1. Taxonomy (GTDB): domain Bacteria; phylum Actinomycetota; class Acidimicrobiia; order Acidimicrobiales; family Iamiaceae; genus JAFDWI01. The sequence continues at coordinate 9,351 of CAYVAS010000073.1, forward strand.
AGCTGTGGGATGCGATAACCGCCCATGTCGACCACCTGCGGAGCTCCGGTGAGCTCGAGGTCCGCCGGCGGCGTCGGCTGCGCGACGAGTTGGACTCGGTGGTCACCGCCCGACTCCGCCGACGGGCCGCGGAACTGACGGGCGCGGCGAGTGCGGAGGACCTGATCCGCCGGGTCCAGGACGGCGCGGTCGACCCCTACACCGCCGCGGACGAGCTCCTGGACCCCCTCGACGCCTGACACGACGCCCGTACTTGGCCAACGTGGGCAACGACGTCCCCTATGCCGGGGTGACGACGGTGATGCCGAGCGTCGAGGCGCCCTCACGAAGTCGGTCGTCGTAGGTGATGATGCCGTCGAGGTCGTCGCCGAGATCGAGCGCGGCAGCGACGTGAAGCGCATCGAGACTTCGGAGTCCGACCGGTTCGAGAAACGCGGCGCGTTCGAACATGGCGGTCGCCACGGTGAGCAGTGTGACGGACTCGAGGACGGCTCGCGCCCTCGTCATACGGTCGGGGGCGACCCGTCGAACCGCTCGCAACAGCTCGGTGCGGAGCAGGTCGCAGGAAACGACGGGCTCGCGCGTGTCGGCGATCCAGGCGCGCAGGGCCGACGTTTCGGTTTCGGCGACGACGAGTTTGGCTGCCGCGGAAGTGTCGAGATACCAGGCCATCGTGTCCGCGCGGCGGGTCAGTAACGATTGCCGCGACGTTCGCGCAGGACCGCTGCAGTCAGTGACGGGGCCTCGTCTTCGGCCGGGTCGGGCGGCCCGAGATCCGCGAGATCGGCCGTGGCCGGACGGGCGAGCCCCGAGGCGATCAGCGTCGAGAGTCGGTCTTCGGCAAGCGGTACGAGCGCCGCAACCGCTCTTCCCCGGCTGGTGATGGTGATCGGCCGTCCGGCCGCCGCTGCGGCCACCACCTCAGAGGCATTCTGCTTCAGCGCTCTGATTCCGACTTCGTCCATGTGCTTCATTGTAGCTCAATGGGCTGGGCTTCCGTCGTGCTCGCGTGAGACTCGAGGTCGGTCAGTCGAACAGGTCGGTGCTGAGGTAGCGCTCGCCGGTGTCGGGCAGGACCACGACGACGTTCCTTCCCTCGAAGGCCTCCCGGGCGCCGACCTGCAACGCCGCCCACACCGCGGCGCCACTGGAGATCCCGCACAGGATCCCTTCCTCGCTGGCCAGCCGACGGGTGGTGTCGGCCGCATCGGTCGCCTCGACGGTCACCACCTCGTCGACGACGTCCATGTCCAGGATCGAGGGAACGAACCCGGCGCCGATGCCCTGGATGGGGTGGGGCGCGGGTTCGCCCCCGGACAGCACCGGCGACAGGGTCGGTTCGACGGCCACCACATGCGGGGAGGCGCCGAGTTCGACGAGCCGACGGGCCACCCCGGTGACGGTGCCGCCGGTGCCGATGCCGCTCACGAACGCGTCCACCTGGCCGTCGGTGTCCGCCCAGATCTCCTCGCCGGTCGTGACCCGGTGGATCTCGGGGTTTGCGGCATTGGCGAACTGCTGGGGCATGAACCAGCCGTTGTCGGCGGCCAGGCGCTCGGCGGCGGCGATTGCGCCCTTCATCCCTTCGGCCCGGGGAGTCAGATGCAGTTCCGCGCCGTACGCGGTGAGGATCCTGCGTCGCTCGACGCTCATGGAGTCGGGCATCACCAGCACCGCCCGGTAGCCCTTGGCGGCCGCAACCATGGCCAGACCGATCCCGGTATTGCCCGAGGTGGGTTCGACGATGGTGCCGTCAGGGCGCAGGTGCCCGTCGCGTTCTGCCGCGGCGATCATGGCGACCGCGATGCGGTCCTTGACGCTTCCCCCCGGGTTTTCGCTCTCGAGCTTGGCGATGACGCGGGCTCCGACCTCGCGTCCGATCCGGGTGAGCTCGACCATCGGCGTCCGCCCGATGAGCGCGGTGATGTCGGTGTGGATGGGCATCAGAGCCCTCCCATCTCGTAGGTGGTGGTCAGCCAAGCGGGGATGTCGTCGGGGTCTTCGGCATGGTCGGCGTCGGGGCCGCTCATCTTCACACAACGGCTCGGGGGAGCGACGACGACGCAGCCCGCGGGCACGTCGTCGATCACCACCGCGTTCGGCCCGATCCGGGCACCGTCTCCCACGGTCACCGCTCCGAGCACCGACGAACCGACCGCCAGGGTGACCTCACGACCGATGCTCGGGTGACGTTTGGAGCCCTTTTCGTCGACCCACCAGCCCCGTGCCCCGAGGGTGACACTGTGGTAGAGCACGCAGTCGTCGCCCACCTCGGTGGTCTCGCCGATGACGATGCCGCCCCCGTGGTCGATGAACACCCGTCTTCCGATGACGGCGCCTGGATGGATCTCGATGCCGGTGACAGCACGTGCCACCTCAGAGATGATCCGGGGGACGAGGGGCACGCCGAGTCGCCACAAACGGTGTGCGATTCGGTGCAACCAGATCGCCCAGAGCCCCGGATACAAGGCCACCTCGACCACGTGGAATCCGTGGAGGGCCGGGTCCTTGCGGTAGGCGGTCCGAACGTCTTCGAACAGGGACATGGTCGACCCACAGCCTACCGATGCGGTTCGAGCGGCGGCACCCAGCGACGCCTGCCGGCGCGCGTACCCATGTGGCTGCTGCCTGCCAGGTACATGCCCCCACCGAAAGGTCAGAATTCCAAGATGTGTGGGCCAGTCGGCTCCTTTATGAACCATCAAGTATGGAGTAGCGTCCACTGTGGAGCTTGAGTCGTGTCGCGATGCGCCGCCGTGCGGTCGTCGCTCCGAGGAAGGGGACATGAGCAGTGCAGACTGCTGGTGGCCCAGACGCGATGGTTGGTGGACTGGTGGGAAATTCATTGTGCTACCTGAACCCGCACCATGGAAACCATATTGACTCGTATTGCTGATGTCCCCTGAGGGCTCGCCAACGATTTCATCTACAAGATGAGATGGGAGAAGCAATCCAATGTTCAAGCGCAATTTCCGTATCCGCCCCCGTTCGGCTCTCCGGACTTGTTGGTGTCGTGGTCTCGGGCTGCCTGGTCCTGGGAGCATGCGGCACGACGACTGCCGTCGATACTGGGGACGGTGAGGGGACCCCTGTTGGTGGTCCAGTTGCTATGCGGGTTGGGGTTGATGATGG
>CAYVAS010000074.1:0-12407 GCA_964449375.1 uncultured Iamiaceae bacterium
AAGCGCGCCCAGTACGAACGGGCCTGGGGCGACATCGAGAAGAAGTAGGAAGAGGGCGGCGTGGTGTCCGGCCCGGTCATCGAGGTCGTCAAGGGTGGCCTGATCGTCGACATCGGCCTGCGCGGCTTCCTGCCGGCGTCGCTGGTGGAACTGCGGCGAGTCCGGGACCTGCAGCCCTACGTGGGTCGCACCCTGGAAGCCAAGATCATCGAACTCGACAAGAACCGCAACAACGTGGTGCTGTCGCGTCGCGCCTGGTTGGAGGAGACCCAGCGTGAACAGCGCGAGCAGTTCCTCGAGAACCTCAAGCCGGGCGAGCAGCGGCGCGGCGTGGTCTCGTCGGTCGTCAACTTCGGTGCCTTCGTCGACCTGGGCGGCATGGACGGGCTCATCCACGTGTCGGAGCTGTCCTGGAAGCACGTCGACCACCCCGGTTCGGTCGTCGCCGTGGGCGACGAGGTCGAGGTCCAGGTGCTCGACGTGGACCATTCCCGCGAGCGCATCAGCCTGTCGCTCAAGGCCACCCAGCAGGACCCGTGGCAGGAGTTCGCCTCGGGGCACCGCGTCGGAGAGCTGGTCTACGGCCGGGTCACCAAGCTGGTGCCCTTCGGCGCGTTCGTCCAGGTGGGCGACGGGATCGAGGGCCTGGTGCACATCTCGGAGATGTCGGCGCACCATGTCGATCTGCCCGAGCAGGTGGTGACCCCCGGCGAGGAACTCTGGGTCAAGATCATCGACCTCGACCTGCAGCGCCGGCGCATCTCGCTGTCGATCAAGCAGGCCGCCGAAGGGGGTGTGGTCGCCTCGGAGTACCAGGAGCACTTCGGCGAGCACGCCTACGACGACGAAGGCAACTTCATCGGCGGCACCGACGACGCCGCCACCGAAGAAGCCTGGGCCGACTACTACGCCGCGGCCGCCGCCGGTGACGATGCGGCCCAGTCCGCAACCGAGGCCGACGAGCCCGCCGCGGAGCCCAGCGAGCCCCCTGCAGGCTGACCCACCGGGTCCGAATCGAGAGTTTTCTTCGTTCGACCTTCAAGGGTGGGCGGACGCGGCCGAAGGGTACCCGTCGTGTCCAGTCCGTGTTCCCCGTTCTCCGGGTGGGGAACCGGCCGAGAAGAAGAGTGAGCAGCGTTGACCTCTCGCAAGCCTCTGGTACTCATCGCCGCGGCAGTCGTCGCAATCGTCGCCGTGGTCGTGCTGTACATGTACGTGAACGGACAGAAGGACCGCGCGTTCCAGGACGCCGAGATGGTCGAGGTGTGGGTCGTCCACGAACCGGTCGAGAAGGGCACCTACGGGCAGAACACCCAGGGCCAGATCGTCAAGGACCAGATCCCGCGGAAGTTCTACCCGTCCAACGCCATCAAGGACACCGACCAGATCGCGGCCAAGGTCGCGATCGCGGACCTGGCGGTCAACACGATCGTGGTCGAGGGCATGTTCGCGGACCCCTCGACCCAGCAGGTCACCCTGTCGACCCAGCTCAAGCCGATCCGGGACACCGACCAGGTGGCCCTCACGATCAGCGTGAGCCAGGTCCAGGGCGTCGCCGGACTCATCGTTCCCGGTGACTTCGTGAACATCATGGTCACGAACCTCGCCAGCCAGCCCCTCGGCGCCGGTGGTGACGAGGGCGGCGCTGGCGGCGCCGGTGGCGGGATGTGTGGGGACACCCCGATTCCCGAGGGCGCCGACGCCTCGGACTACCTGTTCTGCCAACAGGCGGTGGTGCTGATGCAGAAGGTGGAGGTGCTGGCCGTGGGGACCAACGCGGTGCCCACGCCGGGAGCGTCGACCGAGACCACCCCGCCCCCGTCCAACACCGGCATGCTCACCTTCATCGTGCCGATGGAGTCCGCGCAGATGATCGCCTCGGTGCCTCCCGGCCACTTCTACCTGGCGCTGGTGGCCAAGGACTACCAGCCCACGGTGACCGAACGGATCGCCCCGGACGCGCCGCTGCCCTCGGAGGACCCAGAGCGCCTGACGCCGTACGGGCCTGACGGGCCGACCTGAGCCGTGGCTCACCCCGCATCCGCCCACCCTTATCCGCAAGGACCGGAGGCCGATTCCGCAGTGTCCGACGTGCCCACCATCTCGCTGCCGGTTGCCGTCGTCGACGCCGACCAGTCGGTGCGGAACCGGTTGGCGATGCAGCTGGGCGAACAGGCGGTCGCCTTCGAGTCGATCCCCGAGCTCGAATCACGGCTGCCCAACAGTCCGGTGATCGTGGTCTTCGGGCCGTCGTGTTCGGATGGCCGCAACATGGCGATGCTCGAGTCGTTGCTGCGGGTGCGCCCCGACGTGGGTGCCATTCTGGTGGCCGAGGAACTGTCGACCGAACTGTTCCAGCGGGCGATGCGTATCGGGGTGCGTGACGTGCTGTCGGCGCCGGTGGACACCGCCCAGCTCACCGACGGGGTGCGGCGGGTCGCCGCGGGGATCTCCCAGGCCATGGCCGTGCGCGGCCCCGCGGAGAACCCGGCGATCGGGCAGGGCGGCGAGACCGGTCAGGTCATCACCGTGTTCTCCACCAAGGGAGGCGCCGGCAAGTCGATGGTCGCCTGCAACCTGGCGGTCTCGCTGGCCCGGAAGTCGGACCGGCCCGTGGTGCTGGTGGACGCCGACCTGCAGTTCGGTGACTGTGCGGTGATGCTGAAGTTGGCGCCCCAGCGGACCGTGGTCGATGCGGTCAATGCGATCGACACGCTCGACGCGTCGATGCTCTCGGGGATGCTCATCAAGCACGAACCCTCGGGTCTTCTGGTGCTTCCCGCGCCCTTGGAGCCCGCCTTCGCAGACCAGATCACCGCGGAGTACATGTCCACGATCGTGGACCTGCTCCGTTCCTTCGCCTCCTACGTGGTGATCGACACGCCGGCGTACTTCAACGACATCGTGTTGACCCTGATCGAGGTGAGCGACGACGTGCTGCTGGTTGCGGGCATGGACGTCCCCAACATCAAGAACGTCAAGATCGGCCTGCAGACCCTGCGGATGCTCAACACGCCGATGTCGAAGTTGCACCTGGTCTTGAACCGCGCGAACGCCAAGGTCAAGCTCGACGTGAACGAGGTCGAGCGGACCCTGCAGGTCCGGGCGGATGCGCAGATTCCCAGCGACGTGGCCGTGCCCCAGTCGGTGAACAAGGGCGTGCCCGTGGTCCTGGACGCGCCCAAGTCCGGCGTGGCCCGGGCCCTGGAGGGGCTCGCCGACATGTTCATCAGCGAGGACGAGGCGGTCGGCGCACGCTGATCGCGCGGACCCCGCCGGCCCGATTCGGGGCGGAACCTCAAGGCGCCGGTACCACCGGCCGATAGGTCCACGATGTCTCTCTACAAGCGCCTCCACGATGTCCAGCAGGGTCCGGCCGGAGCGGGGGGCACCCGCCGCGATCCGGTGGTCGACGAACTCCGGCTGAAGATCCACCACCAGCTCATCGACGAACTCGGTCCGATCCTCTACGACAAGCGCCTGTCCGAGGACGACCTGCGTCGTCGCGTCCACGAACAGCTCCACCAGGCCGTGGCCCAGGAACGCGCGCCGCTCTCGGCCGCCGACAAGGCCCAGCTCATCCAGGACGTCTCCGACGACATCCTCGGCTACGGACCCATCGATCGGCTCCTCAAGGACGAGGAGGTCACCGAGGTCATGGTCAACGGTCCGGGCTCGGTGTACATCGAACGGTTCGGCAAGCTCGAGAAGACCGACGCGACCTTCATCGACGAGCAGCACCTCCGCCGGATCATCGACAAGATCGTCGGCCAGGTCGGTCGCCGCATCGACGAGGCCACCCCGCTGTGCGACGCCCGGCTTCCCGATGGCTCCCGCGTCAACGCGGTGATCCACCCCTTGGCGATCGGCGGGCCCTTCCTCACGATCCGGAAGTTCTCGACCGATCCTTTCCAGATCGACGACCTCATCAAGTTCGGGACGCTCAACGCTGCCTCGGCCCGCTTTCTGCAGGCGCTGGTTGTCGGCAAGCTCAACCTGATCGTCGCCGGTGGTACGGGTACCGGCAAGACCACCACCCTCAACGTCCTGTCGTCGTTCATTCCCAACGACGAGCGGATCATCACCGTGGAGGACGCCAAGGAGCTGCAGCTCCACCAGGACCACGTGCTCTCGGTGGAGGCCCGCCCGCCCAACATCGAGGGCAAGGGCCAGATCACGATCCGGGACCTGGTGCGCAATGCGTTGCGGATGCGGCCCGACCGCATCGTCGTGGGTGAGTGCCGTGGTGGCGAGGCGCTCGACATGCTCCAGGCGATGAACACCGGCCACGACGGATCCCTGACCACGATCCACGCCAACTCCCCGCGCGACACGCTTTCGCGGCTGGAGACCCTGGTGCTCATGGCCGGGTTCGACCTGCCCGTGCGGGCCATCCGTGAACAGGTCGCCTCGGCGCTGGACTGCATCGTGCAGCTTGCCCGTCTGCGCGACGGCACTCGGCGCGTCACCCACATCACCGAGGTGCAGGGGATGGAGGGTGACGTCATCATCCTCCAGGACATCTTCCTGTTCGACTACGGCATGGGTGTCGACGACAACGGTCGGTTCCTGGGCCACCTCAAGGCGACCGGTGTGCGTCCGAAGTTCGCGGAGAAGCTCGCCGATCTGGGGATCCGGCTCGGTGCCGAGGTCTTCCAGCCCGAGCAGTTCCACCGTCGGGCGGTCGGCGCACGGTGATGCGACGTCGTTTCTTCACCGCGTTGGCCGGTGCGTTCGCGCTGGTCGGTTTCCTGACGGTCTCCACGGTCGGCGCCGCCGACCCCGTCATCGACGCGACGCCCCAGGAGGGCGCGAACAAGCTCCAGATCTCGCGCATCGACGCCACCGACCCCGAGGCCGTCGAGGTGCGCTTCACCTGGAACGGGGACGTCGCCGCGCTGCAGTCGATGACGGTGCGGCAGAACGGCAACCAGGTCCAGACGACCAACCCCGAGGAGCTCTCGGGCGACAAGCTCCAGCGGGCCACGGTGTTCGTGCTGGACCAGTCCGGTTCCATGGTCACCAGCGGCGGACTGGAGGTCGCCTCCGACAAGATCCGTGAGATGATCGCCGATGCGCCCGACAACGCGCGCTTCGGCCTGGTGACCTTCGGTTCCGATGCGGTCGTCGCCCAGGAGATGACCGACGACTCCCAGAAGATCAGCGACGCGCTGGATCAGATCGAACCCGACACCCTCGCCATGACGGCGATCTGGGACGGGGTGGTCGCCGGGGTGGACCAGCTCAACTCGCTCCCCGACCACGACCACAACCTGGTGCTGGTCACCGACGGCACCGACGACTCCTCGTCGTCGACCGCGGCCCGGGCCAAGGGTGACGTCGCCGGATCCGGTGAGAACACCGGCGCCACGGTGTTCGCCATGGGCATCACCGCGGACAACCAGCTCGACCAGTCCGGTCTGGAGGACCTGGTCACCGCGGGCGGCGGCCGATTGTTCATCACCGACGAGGCCCGAAGTATCGGCGACGCCTTCGATCAGGTCAGTGTCGCTCTGGGCAACCAGTACTCCACGACGTTCGCGGCCCTGCCCGAATCACGGGGATCCAACACGCTGTCGATGACGATCTCGGGGATCACCGCCGAGGCCAACTTCACCATCGGTGGGGTCGCGGCCGGCGCCACCCGACTGACACCCACGATCGTGGAGGGGTCGTCGGCGCCGGCGTTCTTCTCGACCACCGGCGGACTGGTCCTCGGCCTGGTGCTGATCGCCCTCGCCCTCGGGGTGGTGACCTACATCGCGGTGCAGATGCTGACCGCCAGCCAGAGTGCACTGGACGCCGCGCTCAACCCCTACACCGAAGGTTTCACGGGGGTCGACGACGGCATGGAGAGCTCTGGAGGCCTCTCCGACAACGCATTGCTGCAACGGGCACTCGAGCTGACCGAGAACTTCGCGGAGCAACAGGGCTTCCTGGAGGCGGTCGAGTCCAAGCTGGAGATGGCCGAGGTGCCGTTGCGGGCCAGCGAGGCGCTGCTGATCTGGGTCGCAGCGGTCCTGGTGACCGGGGTGCTCGGCTTCGTCTTCGGCGGCCTGCTCATCGGCGCATTCCTGGTGGCCGTCGTCATCCTTGCCGGACCGGGCTTCTTGAACTTCAAGGCCGCCGCACGGCAGCGCAAGTTCGAAACGCAACTTCCCGACACCCTGACACTTCTGGCCGGGGCGCTGCGCGCCGGGTTCTCGCTCATGCAGGCGGTCGACGCGGTCTCCCAGGAGGTCCAGAACCCCATGGGCAAGGAGCTCCGCCGAGTCATCAGCGAGACCCGCCTGGGCCGCGACCTGGAAGAGGCCCTCGAGGACACCGCCGTGCGGATGGGCAGCGCCGACTTCACCTGGGCGGTGATGGCGATCCGGATCCAGCGCGAGGTCGGCGGCAACCTGTCCGAGCTCCTCATGACGGTGGCCGACACCATGCTCCAACGTGAGCGGCTGCGCCGCGAGGTCAAGGCCCTCACCGCCGAGGGCCGGATGAGTGCCTACGTACTGGCGTGTCTCCCGCCCGGGTTGGGGTTGGTCATGTACGGAGCCAATCCCGACTACATGCGGCCCCTGTTCACCGACTCCCTGGGCCAGATCCTGCTCGCCCTGTCGTTGCTGGGAATGATCATCGGGTTCTTCTGGATGCAGAAGGTGGTGCAGATCGATGTCTGAGGTGATCCTGGCAGCGTCGATGTTCTCCGGCGAGGCGGCCATGACGGTCGGGCTGGTCCTGGTCGGCGCCGCGTTGGGTCTTATCGTCTACATCGCGATCAGTACCTACTACGAAAAGCAGGCCATCCGTCACTCCATCCGCCAGCTCGAGGAGTACGGCCAACCCGGTGTGGTCGAATCCGACCGGGACCGGGAACTGCTGCGTCCCGCCTACGAACGGGCCCTGGCGCCGGTGATGGGGGGCTTCGTGTCGGTGGGGCGTCGCCTGATGCCCTCGGACTTCGTCGAGAAGACCCGCCAGAAGCACCAGGCCGCGGGCCGGTACGACCCCGGCGCCGTGGATCGCTTCCTGGCGATCCAGGTGGCCTGCCTGCTCTTGGTTCCCGTGGCGTTCGTGCTGTTCCCGGTCATGAACGTGTTCAATCTGTCGCCGAGGATGAACCTGCTCAGCTTCGGGCTGATCGCGCTCGCCGCGATCCTGTTGCCGAACGCCCGGCTGGACAGTGCGATCGAGGATCGCCAGCAGGTGATCCAGCGCCAACTCCCCGACATCCTCGACCTGCTGGTGATCAGCGTCGAGGCCGGACTGGGTTTTGAACAGGCGCTGGACCGCACCGTGGCCTCGGTGCCCGGTGAGCTGAGCCTGGAGTTCGCCCGGATGCTGGGCGAGACCCGCGCCGGTGTGGCCCGAGCCGATGCTCTGCGGGCGCTCGGCGACCGCGTGGACGTGCCCGAGGTCCGCTCGTTCGTCCTGGCGATCATCCAGGCCGACACCTTCGGGGTGTCGATCGGCCAGGTACTGCGCAGCCAGGCCGACGAGATGCGCGTCAAGCGGCGCCAGATCGCTCAGGAACGAGCGCAGAAGGCGCCGGTGAAGATGCTGATCCCCATGGTGTTCTGCATCTTCCCGTCGCTCTTCGTGGTCGTCATCGGACCGGCCATCATCAGCATCCGGGACGCGTTCAGCTGATGTTGCGCCGGATGCGTCGTGGCACCCCCTGAGGGAGGTGGGACCGGGCGCGCGACGACCCTGATCCTCTGGCGGGGCGCGACCCGGGGCGCGCTCGTGGGGTGGCTGGTCGTCCTGGTCGCCGCGGCCAGCGGTGCTGCCGCGCTGAGCGACAACTCCTTTCTGACCCACCTCACCACCGGCCGGCGGATCCTCGACGGGCATCTTCCCACCACCGACCCCTACACCTTCACCGCCCACGGCGAACCGTGGGTCATCCAGAGCTGGTTCGCGTCGCTGCTCTACGCGCTCACCGAGAAGGTCGGAAGCGGGGTCGGACTGCGGCTGATGGTTGCGGTGATCTCGGGTGTCATCGCCGCGGTGCTGTGGCGTCTGACCCGCCCGGCACGCACGGTGGTGTCGCGTCTGGCGGCGGTGGCCCCGGCGATCCTGATCGGCACCATCGCCTGGGGCGCGCGGCCGCTCATCTTCGGGCTGCTCGGCTTCGTGCTGGTGCTCCTGGTGCTGGCCGAGGAGCGGGACCCCCGCTGGCTGGTTCCGGTCATGTGGGTGTGGGTGAACACCCACGGCTCGTTCCCGCTGGGTCTGGTGCTGGTCGTCGTCTACGGGGTCGGGGTCTGGTGCGACCGCGGCCAGCTCGCCCACGTCCGCCGGACCTTCACGTGGTGCGTGATCGGGGTGGCCGTGGCGGCCCTGAACCCGCTGGGACCCAGGATCCTCGTCTTTCCCGTGGAGCTGCTCTCCAAGCAGGACGTGCTCGCTCACATGATCGAATGGAAGGCCCCCGGCTTCACCGACTTGTGGCAACGCATCTTCCTGGTGGCGTTCATCGGTGCGATGGCGCTGGTGCCCCGCCTGCCCGAGGGCCGTCGCTACCGGCTCCTGCTGCCCGCGCTGGTCTTCGCCGCACTGGGGCTGACCGCCACCCGCAACATCGCTCTGGCGTCGTTCATGCTCACCCCGTTGCTCGCGCTGGCCCTGGCGGGTCTGGGCACGCTCGGTGCACGCAAACGGGCGCGGATCCACACGGTCGGCTGTGCCGCGCTGGCGTGCGCCGCCGTGGTGATCGTGGGCGCCCGCCTGGCGGGGCCCTCCTTCGACCTGTCGTCGTATCCGACCGAGGCCGTGGACTGGCTCGAGGACCGGGGGCGGCTGGAGCCGGGCGACCGGATCGCGGCGCGTGACACGGTCGGGAACTACCTGGAGTTCCGCTCACGGGGAGCGTTCCCGGTCTTCGTCGACGACCGGGTCGACATGTTCCCGAAGGGGGTCGTCGACGACCAGGTCGAGCTGCTGTCGGGAGGCCCCGAATGGGCGTCGGTCCTGGACCGGTGGCAGATCGACACGGTGCTCTGGGAACAGGACCAGGCCCTGGTGTCGCTGCTCACGATCTCGGACGACTGGGAACTGGCGCGGACCTTCACATCGGAGGATTCGCCCACCACCTGGGTGGTCTTCACCCGTGACGGACCCGAGGCTCCGTGAGATGGTCGATCAGCTCGGCGACCTGCCGCTCCAGTTCGGCGAGCGAACCGGAGTTGTCGATCACCACGTCGGCCCCGGCCAGTCGGGTGGTGCGGTCGACCTGACGGGCGATGCGGGCCCGGGCATCGGCCTCGGTGTAGCCCCGCTGGTCCACCAGGCGTCCCACGGCGATCTCCGGGTCGGTGTCGACCACGACGAGCAGCTCCAGATCGTCACGTCCGGATTCCACCAGCAGCGGAACGTCCAGGATCACCGTGCGGTCCGTGTCGCGCAGCGCCTCCAGTCGACGGGCGATCTCTGCACCCACCTCCGGATGCACGATGGCGTTGAGACGCGCCAGCCGTTCGGGGTCGGGGAACACGATGGCCGCCAGGCCCTTGCGGTCGAGTTCGCCCGAGGGGAGCAGTACCCGATCGCCGAACTCGGCGACGATCTCGGCGAGGACCTTCTGACCGGGGCGCTGCAGGTCGTGGGTGATCGCGTCGGCGTCGACGACCTCGAACCCGGCGGCGGCGAGCATGCCCGACACGGTCGTCTTGCCACTCCCGATACCGCCGGTCAGTCCCACGAGACGCACAGTCGGCCACAGTACTGTGTGAGGGAATCCCCGACCGTGGACGGTTCCTGATGGCAGCGGCGATGTGGACCCGATTGCGCGACCGTGGGTCGGCCGCGCACGGGCACGGCCGCCTCCGGGGTCTGGAGATCAGCACCGGCCCGGACGTCGAGGTGGACGACGAACTCGGCTCGGCTCAAGCGGCCGAGGAACGCCTGGTGCAACGGTTCCGCCAGATCGTGGTCGTGGTCCGGGCGACCACGACCCTGCTGGCCCTGGCCCTGATCTCGACCTCGGTGGTCGAATCGGACTCGGGAATGATCGCCTGGGCGGCGGTCGTCACGGTCTACAACATCTTCCGTCTGGCGTTCCCTCTCGGGGTGCACGGCGAGACCGGCAACGTCGTCCGGGTCCTGGTCGAGGTGGCACTGCACGCCTCCGCGGTGGTCTTCACCGGCGCCTGGGGATCACCGTTCGTGTTCCCGCTGCTCACCGCGATCATCGTGGCCGGGTTCGGGCGGGGCATCCTGCCCGCGCTGCGCATCTCGCTGGCCACCTCGGTGACCGTCAGCCTGGTGCAGGTGGCGCGGTTCTCGGACGTGTCCCGGGTCTGGGTCCTGAACCTGCAATGGACGCTGTTCCTGGTACTCGTGGGCGTCATGGCCGGCTACGCCCGACGGATCCTGGGCGAGGCCCGCACGTCCCAGACCCTGGCGATGTCCCGGGTGGCCAACCTCACCGACGCCAACCGGCTGCTCACCTCGCTGCACACCGTCGCCCAGGCACTGCCGGCGTCGCTGGACCTCGACGAGGTGCTCGATTCCACCATCGTGCGGTTGCGGTCGCTGTTCTCCTATGAGGCCGCGGTGCTGCTGCTGCTGGACGAGACCGACGGGTCCTGGCAGGTCGCCCGTTGGGACGGTCATCGGCTGGGAGGCGCGCTGGAGCCGACCCGGCTGCCAGGGGTCCTGCGGCGGGTGCAGGCGGAGCGAACCGTGCAACGGGTGGACGACCTGGACGAACGTGGCGGTGGGCTGGTGCCCAAGATGGGGTCCGGGCTCTACGGGGCCCTGGTGGCCCGCGACGAGTTCGTGGGGCTCATCGCCCTGGAGTCCGCGGCGAAGAACGCCTACCCGCAGCGGGATGCCGGGCTGTTGGGTGGGTTTCTCGAGCCCGCGGCGCTCGCGATCGCGAACGCCCGGGTCTTCGATCGGCTCCGGACCGTCGGTGCCGACGAGGAGCGCACCCGGATCGCCCGGGACCTCCACGACCGGATCGGCCAGTCGCTGGCCTACATCGCCTTCGAGCTGGACCGTCTGGTCAAGACCCACGAGGACGGCCGGGATCTGGGCCCGTCGATCCTGCAGTTGCGCCACGACGTGCGGGGCGTGATCGCCGAGGTCCGCGACACCCTGTACGACCTGCGCACCGACGTGTCCGAGGACCAGGGCTTCGTGGCGACGATGCAGGAGTTCCTCGACCGTGTCGAGAAGCGTTCGGATCTCCGGGTGGAGTTCACCGCCAAGGCCCCCGAGCGCATTCCGCTGCTCCCCGAGCGGGAACTGTGGCGGATCGCCCAGGAGGCCGTGATCAACGTGGAGCGCCATGCCCAGGCCCGGAGCGTGTCGGTGACCTGGCTGTCCGACGGAAAGTCGGCCGTGCTCGAGGTCGCCGACGACGGAACGGGCTTCCCCGAGGGCAAGGCGGGACGGCTGGATTCCTACGGGATTCTGGGCATGCGGGAGCGCGCGGCGAGCATCGGGGCCACCTTTCAGATTGCCAGCCCCCCCGGGCGAGGTACGGTGGTGCGATGCCGATTGGACGCGGGATGATCCCGACACGAGGTGCACGCCCATGACGATCCGGCTGCTTTTGGCCGACGACCACCGGATGCTGCGCGAGGGTCTGCGCCGCTCGATGGAGGACGAAGGCTTCGACGTGGTCGGCGAGGCGGGGGACGGCGACGAGGCCGTCCAGCTTGCCGCAGAGCTGCGACCCGACGTGATCCTGATGGACGTGACCATGCCCAACATGGACGGCGTGGAGGCGACCCGACGGGTCCGTGAGGTCGTGCCCGGCACGCGGGTCGTCATGCTCACCATGCACGCGGACCGTGACGTGGTGGCCGAGGCCCTGCGCGCCGGCGCGGTGGGCTACCTGGTCAAGGACTGCTCGATCGACGAGATCAGCGAGGCGATCCGGATGGTCGTGCGCGACGACGCCGCGCTGTCCGCGGACGTCGCCGCTTCGATGCTCGACGAGGTCCACCGGGCGAGTGCATCACCCTCGGCCGATCACATCGTCACCAAACGGGAGGAGGAGGTGCTCCAGCTCATCGCGGACGGGTGTTCCACCGTCGAGGTGGCCGAGCGCCTGTTCATCTCGCAGAAGACGGTGAAGAACCACCTGGCGTCGATCTACCAGAAGCTGGACGCCCGCGACCGTACCCAGGCGGTGCTGAGCGCGGTGCGGATGGGCATCGTGCACCTGACCTGAGCCTTCCCGCGGGGTGCGAATTCGGGAAAAGGTCCCGAAATGGGCCGTTCGGCCTATTCATGTCGTCGGGAAATCCGCCGAAGGTACATGCGACCGGAAGATCGGGCCCATCGGAGGTCCGCTGACAAGGGAGTAATCTCCATGCTGACCACTTACGAACACGCTGCCGCCTACCTGCGGGCCCGCTTCGGTGACACCGAGCGTGGTGCCTCCCTCGTGGAGTACG
>CAYVAS010000075.1:0-12235 GCA_964449375.1 uncultured Iamiaceae bacterium
GCGACAAGCTCAAGGTCATCCTGCAGATGGCGGTCGTGCTGACCTACTCCGCCGGCGTGCCGGTGGTCAAGGTCGGCCGCATCGCCGGCCAGTTCGCCAAGCCGCGTTCGGCCGACACCGAAAAGGTCGGTGACGTCGAACTTCCGGTGTTTCGTGGCCACATCGTCAACGACATCGCCTTCACTCCCGAGGCGCGCACCCCCGACCCGAGCCGGCTGGAGCGTGCCTACCATCAGTCGGCGTCCACGCTGAACCTGCTGCGGGCCTTCACCAAGGGCGGTTTCGCCGACCTGGCCCGGGTGCACCAGTGGAACCAGGATTTCGTCCGGGACTCCTCCGAGGGCAGCCGCTACGAGAAGATCGCGAACCAGATCGAACGCGCGCTGCGGTTCATGAACGCGTGCGGGCTGGACTCGTCCACCCAACCGGCCCTGCACGAGGTCGACTTCTTCACCAGCCACGAGGCCCTGATCCTGGGCTACGAAGAGGCCCTCACCCGCCGTGATTCGATCACCGGCGACTACTACGACACCTCGGCGCACATGGTGTGGGTCGGCGAACGTACCCGCCAGCTCGACGGTGCCCACGTGGAGTTCCTCCGGGGCATCAAGAACCCCATCGGCGCCAAGATCGGCCCCACCGCGACCCCCGAGGACGTGGTGGCCCTGGCCGACCGGCTGGACCCCAACTTCGAAGCGGGGCGCCTCACGCTGATCAGCCGCATGGGTGCCACCCGGGTCGCCGAGCTGCTCCCTCCCCTGCTGGAGGCGGTGCGCGACTCGGGTCACGAGGTCGTGTGGGCCTGTGATCCGATGCACGGCAACACCTTCACCACCGACGAGGGGCACAAGACCCGCCGCTTCGACGACATCGAGGCCGAGATCGCCGGGTTCTTCGCGGCGCACCGCGAGGTCGGCACCTGGCCCGGTGGGGTGCACGTGGAGCTCACCGGCGACGCGGTCACCGAATGTCTGGGCGGTGCCGACGACATCTCCACCGCGGATCTGCCCGAGCGGTACGAGACGATGTGCGACCCACGTCTGAACGGTCGCCAGTCGTTGGATCTCGCGTTCAGGGTCGGCGAACTGCTTCACTGAGGGGATGCCCCCCTCCGACGAGCCGGCTTCCAAACCGGCCGAGTCCGTGGGGGCGCGACGGCCACCGGCCGACCCGACCGCAGCCGAAGCGGGCGCCGAGCTGCCGTTCCGGCTGGGCTACCGGCCCGAGCTCGACGGACTGCGGGCGCTGGCGGTGGCGCTGGTGTTCATGTCCCACATCGGCTACCCGTGGCAGTCGCTCATGGGCAACTTCATGCCCGGCGCCTTCCAGGGGGTGGACCTGTTCTTCGTGCTGTCGGGGTTCCTGCTGACCACGCTGTTGATCGAGGAACGTGCCGACACCGGCAGGTTCTCCTTCGTCGGGTTCTACCGACGTCGGGCCCTGCGGCTGTTTCCCGCGCTGTTCTTCATGCTGATCGTGCTGGTGCCCTGGATCTTCAACCAGTACGACGACGTGGGCGTGCATTTCCAGGCCTACATCTACATGGCGTTGTACGTGACCAACTGGGCGGTGGTGTTCGGCCACGACGGGATCGTGCCGTTCAACTTCTCGCACATGTGGTCCCTGGCGATCGAGGAGCAGTACTACCTGCTGTTCTTCCCGTTGTTCGTCGGACTGCTGGGCTGGTTCAAGAAGCTGTCGTCGATCGCCTGGGTGCTGGTCGGCATGATCGTGCTGGTGTGGATCAACCGTTACGTCGCGGCGCTCAACACCAGCCCGGGAGACTTCGAGACCACGCTGTACGTGCGCACCGACACCCGGGCCGACGCCCTGTTGCTGGGCCCCCTGCTGGCGGTGTGGCTCCAGATGGGTCACCGGATCACGCCCCGGCTGCGGCTCCTGGCGATCCCGGCGGTGGCGTTTCTGGTCTGGACGATCCTGTATGCCCGGGTGAACGACCCGTGGGTCTACTACTGGGGTCTGGGGGTGATGGACATCTGCTGGCTGATCGTGTTGGCCTCGGTGCTGGGGGCCCGGCACGTCTTCGCCCGGGTGCTGCGGGTCCGGCCCGTGGTGTGGATGGGCACGATCTCCTACGGGTTGTACCTGTGGCACATGCCGGTGTTCGTCGAGATGATGCGCCACACCCGGTACCGGCGCCTCCCCCACTGGCTGCCCTTCTCCCTTGCGGTGCTCACCACCTTCGCGGTGGCGTCGTTCTCGTATTACCTGGTGGAACGGCGGTTCCTGCGGCGCAAACGGCCGGGGCTGCCCGATCCCGCGCCGCCCGACGGCGGCACCGACCCGCCCCGGGATCCGGCGGTTGCTCAGGTGCCGGTGTAGCCGGGAAGCACCGCCTCCTCGCCGTAGAGCAGCGACGCGATCGACCCGTAGTCGGGGCCTCGGCGCAGATGGTGGCCGCCGTCGACGGGCAGGCAGTTGCCGGTGACCCACCCGGACTCGTCGCCGGCCAGAAAACGGATCACCTGGGCGACCTCGTCGGGTTGGCCGATGTGGGCGACGGGCATGTTGACCAGGTAGGACTCGACGAGCTCGTCGTCGGCCATGGGGTAGGCCACCAGTTCGGTGTCGACCAGGCTGGGTTGCACCGAGTTCACCCGCACCCCGGAAGGCCCCAGCTCATCCGCGGCGTTGCGCACCAGCGCGTCGATCCCGGCCTTGGTGGCCGCGTACGCCGACATGTACGGGTGCACGGTGCAGGCGGCGAGCGACGACACCGCCACCATCGCGCCGCCCCCGCCGGCGACGATCGCGGCACCGGCGTGTTTGAAGGTCAGGAACGTGCCGATCAGGTTGGTCGACACGATGGCCTGGAACTCGGCGAGGGGCTGGGCGACGATCGGCGCGACCCCGCCGGTGCCGGCGCTGGCCACGGCCACGCCCAGGCGCCCGGTCGCCTCGGTGGCGATGCGTACCGCGTCGGCCACGGCGTCCTCGTCGTCGACGGTGCCGGGCGCGATCGTCACCTCGGGCGCGTTCGGGAACTCGGTGCCCAGCGCCTGCGCGGCGCCCCGCAGCCGTTCTTCGGAGCGGCCCATGAGCGTGACCTGGGCGCCGTCGCGGACCAGCAGTCGGGCGGTGGCGAGGCCGATGCCGCTGCCGCCGCCGGTGATGAGCGCGCCGGTTCCGGCGAAGGGGGCGGCGTCGGAGGATGCTGAGGTGGCCATGGCCGCCCAGTCTGCCCGATGGGGCGACCCGCGGTGATCGGAGTCCCCTCGGTGGGACCTCACTAGCATCGCCGCGATGCCTCCCGTCGGCGCGGTGCGCGCTCCCGGTCCCGACGGCCAGAGGACCGAAGCCTCGGCGATGTCCCGCCTCCAGGTCACCGGGGCCTGGACGCTGCTGGCCGTGGGGCTGGCGGCGCTGGCCGTGGTCGCGGGGTGGGCCCAACGCGGCTTCTGGTTCGTCGCCGACGAGTGGAACGTGCTGGTCCAGCACGTGGACGGCAACCTGGCCACCCCCTACAACGGACACCTGTCGGCGATCCCCGTAGCCATCTACCAGGCCCTGGCCCACACCGTGGGCCTGGGCTCCTACCGGCCCTTCGGCACCGTGGGCATCCTGGTGTACCTGGCGATCCCCGTGGCGCTGGTGCTCACCCACCGGCGGGTCGTCGACCTGCGCCTGCTGGTGGTGGCGGGCCTGGGGATCGCCTGGACCGGCGCGGGCTCGACGAACCTGCTGTACGGGTTCCTGATCAACTTCGACATCCCGATCGTCATGCTCCTGGTCGCCTGGTGGCTGATCCGCCGGGACCGGCTGGGGACCGACCTGGGGGCGATGGCGGCGCTGGCTGTGGCCCTGGCGTCGTCCAGCGTGGGGCTGATCGCGGCGGTCGCGGTGGTCACCGAACTGGTGGTGGCGCGGGTGTCCTGGCGCCGGCTGGTGCGCTTCGCCCCGCCCCTGGTCGCCTGGGCGCTGTGGTGGCTGGTCCGTCACGAAGCCACCAGCCCGGCGAGCGTGGGCGAGCGGGTCGCCTACGCCTGGCACATGAGCGTGGCGATCCTGGCCGGCTTCACCGCCGGGTGGACCCCGGGGGCGCCCCTCGTCACCGTGGCCCTGGTTGCCCTGGGGGTGGTCGCCCACCGGCGGTGGGGCACCGTGGACGCGCACGTGGTCGGCACTCTCGTGGCGTTGGCGGCGTTCGTGGTGCTCACCGCCTACAGCCGCGCCGGCGACATCGCCCTAAACCCCACCGACAGTCCCCGGTACGTGTTCCTCGGCCAGTTCCTGCTCGTCGCCGCCGCGTTGTGGTGCGTCCGCGGCCGGGTGGTGCCCTGGTCGGCGACGGCGGGGGCGGCGGTGGTCGCGGTGGCCGCCGCGGTACCACTGCCCGGGGCCATCCAGGACCACCGCGACTTCGTGCTGGCCTCACAGGCGCACTCCCGGCCGTTCCTCGCGGGTGCCGAGGCCGCGGGCGACGCGGCCGACCCGGACCGCATCCTGCCGCTGAACCTGATCCCGGTGACCGTGGGCGAGTACCTGCACATGGTCGACGAGGTGGGCTCCGCGGTGCCCGAGTCGGCCGCCCGGGACCTCGGAGACGCCGCGTCCCGCGCCGAGGCCGACCGGATCCTGGTCACCGAGCTCGGCCTGACCCTCGCCGCAGCACCGGCGGGCCTGCAGTGTGCCGACGGTGAGGCTCCGGGTCCGGTCCCCCAGGAGGGTCGCGCGCTGGACCCGGGCGCGACGTACCTGGTGCGCGCCACGGGTCCATCAGGCGTGTCGGTGGCGCTGCGTCGCTACGCGGACCCCGGTTCGGGGGCCGTGATCGGCGAGTTGGCGGGCGGCGAGGCGCGGCTGGTCGCCACGCCGGGCGACGACGGGCCGCACCGCTGGTGGGTGGAGCCCGCGCCGGGCGTGGAGGTCTGCGCCACCGCGGGGTGACGCTGGGACGGCAGTGGGGTTTCGCGACGCTGTGCCGCGATCTGCCACTAGAACGGAACCCATGGCGCTGCGCATCGAGGACTACGCCCTGCTCAGCGATCTGTCCAGTTGCGCGCTGGTGGGCAACGACGGGTCGATCGACTGGCTGACCTTCCCCCGCTTCGACTCACCGGCGCCGTTCGCCGCGCTGCTGGGCGAGGGCAGGCGCCATGGCCGGTGGAAACTGGCCCCGTCCGACACGGTCCGGTCGGTCGAACGCACCTACCGTGATTCGTCTCTGGTGCTGGAGACGGTGTTCACCACCGACACCGGCGTGGTGGCGCTCATCGACTGCATGCCGCCGGGCGACGACCGCCACGACCTGATCCGGGTCGTCGAGTGCCGGGAGGGGTCGGTGAACATGGAGATGGAGATCACCTTCCGCTTCGACTACGGCAGCATCATCCCCTGGGTGCGTCGTGTTCCCGGCGGCATCGAGGCCATCGGTGGGCCCGACGCGTTGCGGCTGGCCGCTCCGGTCGAACTGACGGGCGAGGACCTGGCCACCACCGCAGCGTTTCCGTTGCGCCGCGACGAACACATCGGGTTCTCGTTGAGCTGGTTCCTGTCGCATCAGGCCCCGCCCCAACCGCTCGACGCGGTCACCGCGGTGGCCACCACCGAGCAGTGGTGGCGCGTCTGGGCCCAGGGGTGCACCTACGAGGGTGACTACGCGGACCTGGTGCGCCGGTCCGCGGTGGTGCTCAAGGGCCTGACCCTGCAACGCACCGGTGGGTTGGTCGCAGCGGCCACCACGTCGTTGCCCGAGGAGCTCGGCGGGGTCCGCAACTGGGACTACCGCTACTGCTGGCTGCGCGACGCCACGTTCTCGTTGCTGGCACTGCAGAGCGCCGGCTTCGACGCCGAGGCCGACGCCTGGCGGGACTGGCTGCTGCGCGCGGTGGCCGGTGACCCGGGCCAGTTGCAGATCATGTACGGCCCCGCCGGTGAGCGGCGCCTGACCGAACAGGAGTTGCCCTGGCTCGAGGGGTACGAGCAGTCCCAACCGGTGCGCGTCGGCAACCAGGCCCACGGCCAGTACCAGCTCGACGTGTACGGCGAGGTGCTCGACGCGTTGCACCAGAGCGCCGAGGACGACCAACACATCGACGCGGACTCCTGGTCACTGTTGCGCAACCTGGTCGACTTCGTGGGGGACCACTGGCGGGACCCCGACGACGGGATCTGGGAGGTGCGCGGCGGCCGGCGTCAGTTCACCCATTCCAAGGTGATGGCCTGGGTGGCGGTGGACCGCGCAATCTCGCTGATGGAACGTTTTGCCGCGGGCACCCTGCACCTGGACGCGGCCACGCACCTGGGACCCGTGGACCTGGGCGCCTGGGAGGACCTGCGCGCCGAGATCCACGCCGACGTCCTGGCCAACGGCGTGGACGCCGACGGCGCGTTCGTCCAGTCCTACGGCGCGCCGGACCACGACGCCGCGCTGTTGCTGGTGCCCCTGGTCGGGTTCCTGGAGCCCGAGGATCCCCGGGTGGCGGCCACGGTGGCGGCGGTGGAACGCGAGCTGATGGTCGACGGGCTGGTGCGGCGGTACGTCAACACCGAACACGACGGGCTGGCCGGCGAGGAGGGCACGTTCCTGATGTGTTCGTTCTGGCTGGCCGACAACTACGCCCTGCTGGGCCGCCTGGAGGAGGCCACCGAACTGTTCGAACGGCTGGTGGGGCTGACCAACGACGTGGGATTGCTGGCCGAGCAGTACGACCCGCTGGCGGGACGGATGCTGGGCAACTTCCCCCAGGCGTTCTCGCACGTGTCGCTGATCAACACCGCCGGCAACCTGTACGCGGCCCGGCTGCAGCGCGAGCGCTCCCCGGAGGCCTTCACCGGGTCTGCGGACCGTCGGCGGGTCCACCCGGACTGAACCGGAACACCGCGCGGCGGGCGGCCTCGCAGACCGCGACCACCAGTGGTCCCAGCAGGATGGGGTCGAGCGCCTGACGGAACCGGGCGTTCTCGTAGAAGTCGAGGGTCACCGACGGGACGGCGACGCACACCACGGTGAAGCCGATCCAGGCGACGACCGCATCGCCGGGGCGGTCCCCGCGCCTGGCCCAGCGCCACGACGCTGCGGCACCCCGCCAGACGGCGAAGATCACCGCTGCCGCCATCGTGAGGAGCACCGGGAGCTCGCCCAGGCCGCGTCGCATGAAGTCGGTGGCCACCTGGGGGTCGTCACCTCCCACGTGATGGTCGACCCCAACGGGCAGGAGCAGCGGTTCATAGACGGTGTCGAGCAGCCGGTGGGCGTCGTTGTCGATCGTGTCGAAGGCCACGGGGCGGCTCACGAACAGCATTGCAGCGCGGCCGACCGAGGCCAGGTAGTTGCCCGGTTCGGCACGGATCGCCGCCAGTGAGTCCTCCAGGAGCTGATCGCTGATCTCCCGGTAGCACAGATGGTCGAGGTTTGCTTCGCCGGTGGTCTTGCGGGGGTTCGAAAGCGCCGGGGAGGTCCGGTCGGGTTCGCATTCGGCCAGAGCGGGTTCGGCCTCCCGGTAGCGCTCGAGCACCTCGTAGGGCTTGACCGCGGCCACCGGCGACACGGTGCCGTCGGCCCGCAGGTCGTCGAGGGTGTCCTGGGGCAGGGTGGTGAGCGCGATCCGCTGCAGGTTCATGCCCACGAAGCTGGAGTAACCGGTGTTGCCGAAGCGCACCGCCAGAAAGGTGAGGTGCGCGGCGACGAGTACCACGGCGGCGCCACCGGCCAACAGGTGCCGCCGGACGAGCCGTCCGGCGCGGTGGGCCAGTGCGGCTCCGAAGACCAGGCCGCCCACCAGCCACACCGGGTGCAACAGGGTGCGGGTCGCCACCCCCACGACCAGGACCGCGGCGAACGCCGCGAAGCGGCCCGCGGTGGGCCGTGCCACCAGCCGGGCGAGCGCGAACACCGAGGCGGTGACGATGAGGGTCACCACGGTCTCGTAGCGCAGGAACGACTCGCTGGCGATCAGGATCGGGTTGGTCGCGACCAGGATCGTGGCGACGGTGGCCTGCCAGCGCCGGGCTCCCAGATCCGCCAGGACCCACCACAGCATGGCCATGGTGGCGGCCGAGGCGGCGACGAAGAGCACCTGGAAGGTCGCGGCGTCGCCGAAGGGCGACCAGGCGCGCACCGCGCCCACCCCGAAGTTCCACAGCGGCGGCTGGGTGTGGAGCTGGGTGAACGCCACGAAGGGGTCGGCTTCGAGCACGGCTTCGTCGAGGAGTTGGAGCTGGCCGACGAGGCGGTCCTGGAACCGCACCCCGGTCGCCCACAGCACGGTCCGCACCCCGATGAACACCGCACCCACCAGGGCCAAGTGCCACCGCACCGACCGGTGCGACCGGCTCGACGGCGTGGCGGCGTCACCGGCGGAGCCGTCGTCGGTCAGCCGGGCGCGGGCCATCGGCCAAGTATGGCAGCCGCCCTGTGGCACCCCGATGGTGGCTTCCTTCGGGCAGATCGGGTTGTCGGTAGCATCGCCGTCCATGTCAGCGACCGGTGCCGAGGGCACGTCGGACTGGGTGGATCGAACCGGAGCTCCGGCGCTGGTCATCGGTGCGATGGCGTCGCTGGTCCTCGCCTGGATCTACATCCGCCGCGGCCAGTTCTTCGACAGCCTCGACATCGAGGTGATGGCGATCTTCCATTCGGGCAATTGGCTGACGCCCTACCACGGGCACCTGTCGATCCTGCCCGTCGCGCTCGACAAGATCCTGTACACCACCGTGGGCAACAGCGTGACCTGGCCCTACGCGGTGCTGGCACTGATCGTCTACCTGGCCGTTCCCGCCTGCCTGTACTGGGACTACCGCGACCGGGTGGCGCCGATCCTGGCGGCGTTCGCGGCAGTAGCGGTGATCTGGTCGTGGCCCACCCAGGACAACCTCCGCTTCAACTTCATGATGAACTTCTACATCCCGGTGATCGCCTACCTGGTGGCGCGCCGCCTCATCGACCGCGGCACCCGTCGTGGCGATGCGTGGTCTGCGGTCGCGATCACCCTGGGGTTGTGCAGTTCCACCGTCGGGGTTGTGGTGCTCGTCGGGATCGTCGCCGAGCTCATCGCACGCCGCACCCCCCGGCGCATCCTGTGGTATCTGCCCTCGACGGTCCTGTGGCTCGTCTGGTACCTGACCATGGGCGATTCGAGCTCGATCGAGGTGGGGGCGTTCTTCCGGTATCTCTGGCAGACGACCGTGGCCATCTTCTCCGGTTTCACGCTGGGCTGGCGGCCCGGCGCCGCGGTCGCGGCCGGCGCGCTGGTCGCGCTCGTGGTCGTCGCGCACCGGCGATGGCGCACGATCGGTCCCCGTGCGGTGGGGGTGATGGCAGCCCTGGCGGCGTTCATCGGATCCACGGCCTTCGCGCGCGCGGGCGAGGCGAACGTCACGACTCCGGATTCTCCGCGTTACGTGTGGCTCGGCGGGTTGCTCATCATCCTCATCGTGCTCGAGTGCTTCACCGGCCGGCGGGTGTCGTGGCGGACGGTGGGCGTCGCGGCGCTTCTGACCGCGATGGGCGCGGTGGCGATGTTCTCGGACCTGCGGATCAACCGCACCTGGTTCTACTACTCGACCGATTTCATCGTGCCGCGGCTGCTGGTATTCGAGACGTTGCCCCTCACCGACGCGAACGCGGACGACCGACTGTTGTACGGGTCGATGTCGACCAGAGCCGACTACAAGGGCATGGTGGACCACCTGGGATCGCCCCTGGAACAGACCGGATTCGCCGACCGGGGGACCTGGTCGAAGCTGGCCGAAGCCGACCACTCCCTGGTCGCGGGTCTGGCCATCGTGCCGAATCGGACAGGGTCGCCTCCTGAGTGCGCGACCGGCTGGGCCGAACCCCGGGATCGGACCGACCGCGGCGACGCGATCGTCGACCCGGCGACTTCGGTGCTGGTCGACCCCGGCCCTGACCGGGTCGCCCGGCTACGGGTGCGCCGCCTGGCGCCGGACTTCGGCCGTGGCGCGCCCGCGTGGTGGACCGTGAGGGGCCGGCCGCTCGTGGTCGACTTTCCCGTCGACGACGATCCTCGGCCGTGGATTCTGCGGCTGGACGGGCCAGACGCCACCCTGTCGGTCTGTCCGGACTGACGCCGCGGTACGCCGACGCGGCGCCGGCGGAGATGTCGATCAGTCCAGGTTCTCGACGAACCGTTCGAGCTGCCGCAGGTTGCGACATTCGAACACCCCGTCGCAGTAGATCCCGTACTGGGACACGATCGAGTCGCCGGTGTCCCAGTAGTTGCGGGGTTCAGGGTTGAGCCAGTACACGTGGCGGGCCCGGTGACGCATCTCCTTGACCACCCAGGCCTGGGAGGCGTGGTAGTTGTTGCGGGCGTCGCCCAGCAGCAACACGGTGGTCTTCGGGGAGATCTCGGCGCCCCAGCGTTCGTGGAAGGTCTCGAAGGCGTGGCCGTAGTCGGAATGGCCGTCCACCCACACCACGTCGGCTTCGGTGTTGACCCGGTGGACCGCCTCGGTGACGTCCTCGACACCGTCGAAGAACGAGGTGACCTCGTCGATGCCGTCGATGAACACGAACGAGCGCACCTTGGAGAACTGCGAGGCGATGGCGTGGACGAGCATGAGGGTGAAGCGCGCGAACGACGCCACGGACCCGGAGATGTCGGCGATCACGAAGATCTCGGGCTTGGTGGGCCGCGGGTAGCGGAACCTGGGTTCCACGGGCACGCCGCCGTAGCTGAGCGAGTGACGCACCGTGGCCCGGAAGTCCAGCGGCCCCTTGCGGCCGTGGCGGCGTTTGCGGGCCAGGCGCACCGCGAGGCGCCGGGCCAGCGGGGCCAGGGCCTTCTTGATGCCGTCCATCTCCTCCCGGGAGGCGTGCATGAAGTCCACGTCCTCGGGCAGGGGCTTGCGCAGGGTCTTGGCCATGGCGTCGACGCCGCGGTCGGCCACGAGCCGGCGGCGGATCTCGGCCTCGATCTCCTTCTTGAGCGCCTCGATGCGGGTTTCGTACTCGTCGCGTGTGAGGCGTTCCTCCAGCGGCGTCAGCGGGGTGTCCTCGTTGCGTTGGGACTCCATGAGCCGGTTCATGACCTCGTCGAGGTCGAGGTTCCGCAGCGTGCGGTACAGGTAGTAGGTGCCGCCCACGGGCCGGCCCGGTTCCATGCCGGCGAAGCGCCGCACCGCCTGGCGGGCGATGGCCCGCATCATGGTGTCGTCGCCGCGCTGGAGCGCCTGGTAGAGCATCTCGGCGAGCTGTTCGGCGCTCAGGGGTTCACCGGCGCCGCCCTGGCCCTGGCCTTCACCCTGGCCGTCGCCCAGGTTGCCTTCCATCTGGTCCAGCAGGTCGTCCAGGGCGTGGGCGTCCTCGTCGTCGATCTGCCAGGCGCTGCCGCGCATCGAGAAGTACACCTCGAACACGGTCTCGAAGGTGCGCCAGTGGGCGTGGTTCTTGACCAGCGTGGCGGCCAGCGCGTACTTGAAGGTCTCGCGGTCGTCCACCGGGATCTGTTCCACGGCGCGCATGGCGTCGATGGATTCGGTGAGGCTCACCGGCAGCCCGGCGTCGCGCAGCTCGGCGATGAAGCCGGTGAGCAGCTCGAAGATCGGCGTGCCGTCCGCCAGTTCGGTGTCCGCGGTGGCCACGGCGGTGGTCCCGGCGCCGGCGGCGGGGTCGCTCGTGTCGGTCACGTGGGGCTGGTCACCGTCGGGCGGGGTGCCGGTGGAGTCGGCGGCCACGATCGGTGCGCCTCACAGCCGTCCCACGCCGGGCGACCCGACCGAGGGCGGGTTGGCGGCGAGTTCCTTGACGGCCTTGGCGATGTCGGACTGGTACTTGAGCAGGATGTTGGCCGTCGCCGTGGCGGTCTCGGCATCGACCTGGTCGACCCCGAGCAGCACCAGAGTGCGGGCCCAGTCGAGGGTCTCGGACACCGACGGGGCCTTCTTGAGCTCCAGGGACCGGATCGAGCGCACGATGCGGGCGATCTCGTCGGCGAGCGACTCGGTCAGGTCGGGGACCTTGGTGAGGATGATCTCCTTTTCGCGGTCCATCTCGGGGTAGTCGATGTGCAGGAACAGGCAGCGGCGCTTGAGCGCCTCGGAGAGCTCCCGGGTGTTGTTGGAGGTCAGGATGACGAATGGCCGGCTGGCCGCCGTCACGGTGCCGAGCTCGGGTATCGACACCTGGAAATCCGAAAGCACTTCGAGGAGCAGGGCCTCGGTCTCGATCTCGACCCGGTCGATCTCGTCGATCAGCAGCACGACCGGCGTCTCCGACCGGATCGCCTCGAGCAGCGGTCGAGTCAGCAGG
>CAYVAS010000076.1:0-11557 GCA_964449375.1 uncultured Iamiaceae bacterium
ACCCGGCGCCGCGGAAGAAGGCCTCCAGCTCCTGGATGATCTTGCCGTTGCCGCGCACCGGCCCGTCCAGCCGCTGCAGGTTGCAGTTGATCACCCAGGTCAGGTTGTCCAGGCCCTCGCGCACCGGCAGAGTCAACGCCCCCAGGGTCTCGACCTCGTCGACCTCACCGTCGCCGACGAAACACCACGTGCGAGACGCCGAGGTGTCCTCGATGCGCCGGTTGGCCAGATAGCGGTCGAAGCGGGCCCGGTAGATCGACGAGATCGGGCCCAACCCCATCGACACCGTCGGAAACTCCCAGAAGTCCGGCATGGTGCGCGGGTGCGGATACGACGCCAACCCCCCGTCGACCTCGCGCCGGAACCGGTCCAGATCGGCTTCGGAAAGTCGGCCCTCCAGGAACGCCCGGGCGTAGATGCCGGGCGCGGAGTGACCCTGGAAGTAGACGTGGTCGCCGGGCGCGCCCGCCCGGGCGCCCCGGAAGAACCAGTTGAACCCGACCTCATAAAGGGCCGCGGAGGACGCGTACGACGACAGGTGACCGCCGATGCCCGGCGCAGCCTGGTTGGCGCGCACCACCATCACCGCCGCGTTCCACCGGATGAAGGACCGGATGCGTCGCTCCAGGTACTCGTCGCCGGGGAACCAGGCCTGGTCCTCTGCCGGGATCGTGTTGACGTAGGGGGTGGACACCGACGCGGGGGTGCCGATCCCCAGCTGCTCGGCCCTCCGCAGCAACCGGGCCAGCAGATACCGGGTCCGACCCGGGCCGTGGACACTGGCGACCGCGTCCAGGGAGTCGAGCCATTCGGTGGTCTCGCCCGGATCCGGATCGGGAAGCTGGTCGGTGAACGCGCCCAGGGCCATGGCTTCATCCAAGCGCATCGCCGGACCGATTGCACTCGGTCGACGCGGACGGATGTGTGATGCTGGGGCGATGCCGACCTCTGGGACCGCCCGTGCAACCGTGTACACCGACGGCGCCTGCTCGGGGAATCCCGGGCCCGGCGGCTGGGCCTGGGTGGTGCCCGGAGGAGCCTGGGCCAGCGGCGCCGAGGCCCGCACCACCAACCAGCGCATGGAGCTCACCGCCGTGCTCGAAGCGCTGCGCGCCAATGCAGGCGCCGTGGAGGTGATCAGCGATTCGACCTATGTGGTCAACTGCTTCCGCGACGGATGGTGGAAGGGCTGGCTGCGGCGCGGCTGGAAGAACGCTTCGGGCAAACCGGTGGCCAATCGGGACCTGTGGGAGCCCCTGATCGAACTGGTC
This sequence comes from uncultured Iamiaceae bacterium, assembly GCA_964449375.1. Lineage (GTDB taxonomy): Bacteria > Actinomycetota > Acidimicrobiia > Acidimicrobiales > Iamiaceae > JAFDWI01. The sequence goes on from CAYVAS010000076.1 coordinate 1,272, forward strand.
CGTGCCCGGGGCGACGAGGTCACCTTCACCTGGGTCAAGGGCCACAGCGGCGACGAGTGGAACGACATCGTCGACGAGCTCGCCGTGCTGGCGTGCCGCAGCGGCCGGGGTGCCTCGGGCACCGGCACCCCGCCGGGTGTGGCTTCCTCCACCGGCGTCACCGGCTGATCCCGGCCCTCCCGAAGCGATGGTCTCCCGTCGCCGGGGCGCTTCAGGTGACGTGCTGGTCCAACAGCCGCGATCGCAGCTCCTGGTACGCGGCGTTCACCGTGCTCATCGTCTGGGACGCCGCGCGCCGTTCGGCCTCGTCCGCGTCGTGGAGCTGGTCGGGGTGGTAGCGCTTGGCCAGGTGCCGGTGCGCGGCGACCACCTCGGCCAGTGACGCGCCCGGCTCCAGACCCAGCACCCGGTAGGGGTCCCGGGGCAGGCCGGTACCGCCGTGGGTCGGGTCGTCGGGCTGGTCGCTGCTGGCCCAGTTGAACAACGACTCGGTCGAGTACTCCGATGCGAACCCGCCCGGGTCGGGGTTCACGCCGAGCGGGTCGGCGTGGATCGAGTCCGGGGGGACGCGGGTCTTGGGAACAAACACCTTCTCGAGCCGGTCGCGGCTCGCCCACCATGCGTGGCCGTCATCGTCGGCCAGGCGAACCGTTTCGGTGTCGTCCTCGTCTTTGGATCCACTGCGTTTGAAAAGCGCCATCCGTGACCTCCATCACCAATGTTCCCCTCTCCACTCCGCCGCTCCGCGCATGTTACCCGAACGTCACCCGCCCGTGCGCGATCTCGGCGCCCCACCCGGCTGGTCCGGGGTCCCGCGGCGAAGGTGACCGGGGCCGCGGTCGCCGTGTTGCGGTGGGCTCGGTGCAGGACGGCCAATTAGGCTCGTCGGATGGAACTCAACGGAATTTCAGCAATCGTCACGGGTGGTGCTTCGGGGCTGGGAGAGGCCACGTCCCGGCTTCTGGCCGAACGGGGCGCCCGGGTCGTCATCGCCGACATGAACGACGAAAAGGGCGCCGCGGTCGCCTCGGAGATCGACGGCATGTTCGTGCACGTCGACGTGACCGACACCGACCAGGTCATCGAGGCGTGCGAAGCCGCCAAGGACATGGGGCCGCTTCGGGCCCTGGTCAATTGCGCCGGCATCGGCTGGGCGACGCGGACGATCGGCAAGGACGGCGAGTACTCCTCGGCCCACGACCTGGACATCTACCGCAAGGTCATCGAGGTGAACCTGGTCGGGACCTTCAACTGTGTGCGTCTGGCCGCCACCGCCATGTCCAAGGAGGAGCCCCTCGACGACAACGAACGCGGCGCGATCGTGAACACCGCGTCGCTGGCCGCCTTCGACGGCCAGATCGGCCAGGCCTCCTACTCGTCGTCCAAGGGGGGCGTGGTGGGCATGACCCTGCCGGTGGCCCGCGACCTGTCCGCGGTCGGCGTGCGGGTCAACACCATCGCCCCGGGCCTCATCGACACGCCCATCTACGGTGAGGGCGATTTCTCCGAGCAGTTCAAGGAGAAGCTCAAGAAGGACGTGCTGTTCCCCAAGCGGCTGGGCTACCCCTCCGAGTTCGCCGAGCTCGCGGTGCACCTGCTGTCGAACAGCTACATGAACGCCGAGACGATCCGTCTGGACGGCGGCACCCGGATGCAGCCCAAGTGACACCGGCGCGTGCCGCGACCGTCGGGTCGCGGCGCGCCCACTGCACCGTCGGGTCGACCTAGCCGACGGGACGTTCGGCGAGCAGGCTGCGGGTGACCCGGGTGGGATGGTCGGCCATCTCCAGCAGCTCGTCGTCGCCCGAGGTGTCGCCGTAGGCCCAGATCTCCGGGACCGAACCCTCGGGCAGGGTCGCGTCGAGCCAGGCGCGCAGACGGCGGGCCTTCTCGGGACCCCGGGTGTTGACTCCGCCGGTGACCTGCCCGGTGAGGCGTCCGTCCGCGCCCACGTCGAGTTCCACGGCCATGACCTCGTCGAAGCCCAGCGTCTCACCGAAGGGACGCAGGTAGGTGCCCAACGACGCGGAGACGATGACCAGCCGGTGCCCCTGGGCGCGGTGCCAGCGCAACCGGGCCATCGAGTCGGGGCGCAGGTGGTGGTGCAGCCCCGCCGCGTAGTCCCGCCCCGCGAGTTCGAACTCGGCCGCGGGCATGCCGGTGGTGAGACGCTGCAACAGGTCCAGCTTGGCGGCGTCGGAATCGCGGCGGTAGCGACGCACCTGGGCGGCGAGGGCCGCGGCCAGGCGACGGCGCCCCACCAGCCGTCCCAGAAACGGAATCAGGGTGTCGCGCTGGGTCAGGGTCCCGTCGAAGTCGAACGCGGCGACCCCCACGGTCGGGGCGGAGGAGTCGGCAAAGTCGGGCACGGTGGACATTCCCAGGGCAGACTAGGGCTCCCCGGGCCAGACCGGGCCGATCGAAGGAGTCGTGAACGTGATCAAGGAATTCAAGGACTTCATCAACGAGGGAAACCTGGTGGAGATGGCGGTGGCTTTCGTGCTGGGCACCGCGTTCGCCGGGCTGGTTTCGTCGTTCACCGACGACATCCTCATGCAGATCCTGGCGATCTTCGGCGGGACCCCGGACTTCTCGGCGCTGACGGTCACCATCAACGACGCCGAGATCTACTACGGCTCCTTCCTCAACGCCGTCGTCGCCTTCCTGATCATCGGGTTCGCCATGTTCCTGGTGGTCAAGGCCTACAACCGGTTCAAGCGCGAGCAGGTCGAAGAAGAGGTCGACGAGCAGATCCAGTTGCTCACCGAGATCCGCGACGCGCTGCGCAACCGCTCCTGACCGTCCCCTTCGACCGGCGGGGAGGCCCCACCGGGTCCGGGAAACCTCAGACCAGCCCGAGACGCCGGGCCAGGTCGCTGCGCAGCACCCGGTCCGGGTCGACCTGGTCGCGCACCGCCTCGAACTCGTCCAGACGCGGGTAGCCGGCCGCGAAGGTCTCGGGTCGCATGCGCGAATCCTTGGCCAGGTAGTGGCGACCCCCGGCCTCGATCACCCAACGGTCGATCCGGTCCAGCACCGGCGCGGCCCGGGTGACCTCGGCGGCCAGGTCCACCGACAGGGTCCAGCCCTCCCGGGGGAACGACAGGTGCCCGGGGTCGCCGGGGCCGAACCGTTTGAGCACGTTCACCATCGAGGTGACCTGGGTGACCGACAGTTCGGCGATGACCCGGTGCAGGGTCTCCTCGGCGCCCAGGGGCACCACCACCTGCCACTGCAGCAACCCGGACGGGCCGTACCCCCGGTTCCAGTGCCGCAGCATGTCCAGCGGGTGGAAGTACCACGGGATCGTGAGCAGCCGGCCACGCCGCCGCCGGGGCGACTTGAGGAACCACGCCTCGTTCAACGCCCGGACCGTCAGGGGGTTGAGCAGCCCCCGGGGGGCCACGAAGGGCATGGTGAGCAGCTCGCGGGGTGCATAGGCGTACGGATCGGCGCGCTTGTCCTCGGGGAGCTCGTCGACCTCGGCGAAGCGGCCCCGCTCCAGCACCGACCGGCCCAGCTTCCTGCCGGTGGAAGACAGGTCGATCCAGGCCACCGAGTACTCGTACTCCGCGTCGCCGGAGGTCATCAGGTCCATGACGGCCTCGGCGTCGTCGGTCTTGTCGGTGTCGGCGACGATCGTGGACGTGGAGATCCGGTGCAGATGGAAGGTCGCGTCGAGGATCACCCCGGTCAGCCCCAGCCCGCCCACGGTCGCCCAGAACACGTCCGCGTCCCGGTCGGGCGAGACCCGCACCACGCCACGGCCTGGCGTGGCCAGGGTCATGGCGGTGACGTGCCGGCCCCAGGAGCCCACGATGTGGTGGTTCTTGCCGTGGATGTCGTTGGCGATCGCCCCGCCCACGGTCACGTGCCGGGTGCCGGGGGTGACCGGCACGAACCAGCCGTGGGGGATCAGCCAGCGCATCAGGTCACCGAGCGAGGTGCCTGCCAGAGCGGTGACGATCCCCGCCTCGCGGTCGTAGTGGGTGATGCCCGACATCCCGGTCATGTCCAGCACCGTGCCCCCGGCGTTCTGGGCCGGGTCGCCGTAGCTGCGGCCCAGCCCGCGGGCGATCACCCCACGGGGGCCGGGCCGGGTGACGGCCTCGACCACGTGATCGGTCTGGCCCGGGCGGACCACGCGGGCCACCGACGCGGGGGTCCGACCCCAACCGCTGACCGACGGACGGCTCACGAGGCCCGCAATCCGATCGCGAACAGCACCAGCCACAGCACCCCGAGACCGAGCAGGACCTTGTCGGAGAGCACCACCTCTTCGGGCGCGCCGCCCTTGCCCCGGTCCACCAGGAACGCGTAGCGCAGGATCGCGATGGCGAAGGGGACGATCGTCAACTGGAACCAGGGCACGGGTTGGTCCTGGACCAGGCGCGCCCAGTCGGCCTTCTCGAAGGCCCACAGGCAGTAGGCGACCAGCACCACCCCGGTGGACACCGAACGCAGGTACTCCAGGTACGACTCCGAATAGTCGGCCAGGGTCGCCCGGGTGGAGCCCACGTCGGCGACCTCGCGGACCTCGGCGTGGCGTTTGCCCGCGACCATGAACAGCGACCCGAAGGTCGCCACGATGAAGAACCAGTTGGAGATCCCCACTCCCGTCGCGGTGGCCCCCGCGATGGCGCGCAGCACGAAACCCGCGGCGATGGCCACCACGTCGAAGATCGCCACGTGCTTGAGCCATACCGTGTAGGTGGTGGTCAGCACCACGTAGCCGACCACGGTGACCGCCAGGTGCCAGTGCGCCAGGAACGACACCGCCACGCCCGAGGTGATGAGCAGCGCGCCCACCACCTGGGCCAGGGGAACCGGGATCTCCCCGGCGGCGATGGGCCGGAACCGCTTGGTGGGGTGGCGGCGGTCGGCTTCGACGTCGCCGGCGTCGTTGAGAAAATACGTGCCCGACGCGGCCAGGCAGAACGCAACGAAGGCGACCAGCGACTCGAGCGCTTCGGTGCGCTGGGTGAGCACGCCGGCGGCTCCGGGAGCGGCGAAGACCAGCACGTTCTTGGCCCACTGTTTGGGCCGCGCCTCGACCACCAGGGCCACGAGCAACGACCGGCGCCGGGCGCCTCCGCGTGAGGTCTCCGTCGACGACGGGGCACCGGTGATCGCGTCGTCGGTCACGCCGGTCACAGTAGTGGAGGGCCCTCGGGACGATTCGGCCCCCGGTGGGCGCTGGCGGGGCGGGGTCACCTCAGGCGTCGGCGGAGACCCGCCGCCACAGCGGCGTGGGCAGGTGCCGCATCCCCGTGAACACCCAGCGGAGCGCGCCCGGAACCCACACGATGCGCCGGCGCCGGTTCAGGCCCTCGAGGATCGCGTCCGCGACGGCCTCGGGGGTGGTCGCCAGCGGCGCCGGCTCCTTGCCTGCGGTCATCTTGGTGTGCACGAAACCGGGTCGCACGATGAGCACGTCGGCGCCGCTGCCCACCAGTGAATCACCGAGCCCCTGTGCGAAGGCGTCGAGCCCGGCCTTGGTCGAGCCGTAGACGAAGTTCGACCGCCGGGCGCGTTCGCCGGCCACCGACGACAGCACCACCAGCGTGCCGTGCCCCTGGGCGCGCAGGCCCTGCGCGACGGCCAGGCCCGAGGACACCGCGCCGGCGTAGTTGACGGTCGCCGCACGGGCCGCGGCCACCGGGTCGTCCTCGAAGTCGCCCTGGTCGCCCAGTACCCCGAAGGCCAGGATCACCACGTCGATGTCGCCGTCCTCCGCGAAGATCTGGTCGATCGTGGCCACGTGGCGTTCGGGGTCCGCTGCGTCGAAGGCCACGGTGCTCACGTCGGTGGCTCCGGCGGCTTGAAGCGCGTCGACGGTGTCGCCGAGCGCGTCGGGTTCGCGGGCGGCCAGGATCACCCGACGGGTGTGACCTTCTGTGATCATGCGTTCCACGGTGACCCGGGCGATCTCTGAACCGCCTCCGAGAACGAGCACGGATTGGACGGCGCCGAAGGCGTCACGCATGGTCGAGGCCTCCACGGGCACGGGGTCCGGTCATCGCGGCCCAGTCTCGCAGGTGCCGGGTCGCATCGGCCCAACCGGGCGAGGTTCCCGGACGGGTGGACCCGCCTAGAATGGGCCGACCGTGAGCACCCGCCGTCTGATCATCGCCGCGATCGTGTGCGGGATCGTGATCCTGGCCGCGGGCGCGCTGCAGCTGGTGATGATCGCCAGTTGACCGCGCCGGGCCACGGCCCGATGAGGGGCCCGCGGCGATGGATCGACCAGAGACACGACTCGGCCAGCAGGCTCTAAGGTGGACCCCGAACTCCAGGAGGTGGTCCCGCTGGCTGAAACTCACGACGTCGTCATCATCGGTGCAGGTCCGGGAGGGTATGCCGCGGCGCTCTACGGCGCCGCCGCCGGCCTCGACATCGCCATTGTGGAGAAGGCCGAGGTGGGCGGTACGTGTCTGAACCGGGGCTGTATTCCCGCCAAGGAGCTGCTCGAGGCCGCCGCGGTGCACCGCACCGTCGCCGGCGCAGCCGAGTTCGGGATCACCTCGGGCAGCCCCGGCGTCGACGCCGCCGCCCTGTTCGCCCGCAAGGACGAGGTGGTGTCCAAGCTGGTCCGGGGTGTGAGCGGCCTGCTCAAGAACCGCAAGGTCACGGTCGTCGACGGCGTGGGCCGGCTGGGCGCGGAGCGGACCGTGACGGTCACCGCGGACGACGGCTCCACCACCGAGCTGGTGGGTTCCCACGTGATCCTGGCCACCGGGTCGGTGCCCCGCACCATCGGTGGCTTCGACATCGACGGCGAGGTGGTGCTCACCTCCGACGAGGTCTTCGAGCTCACCGAGGTTCCCGAGCGGGCGGTGATCATCGGCGGTGGGGTCGTGGGCTGTGAGTTCGCATCGATGCTGGGCGACCTGGGCACCACCGTCACCCTGCTCGAAGCGCTGCCCTCGCTGCTGCCCGGCGCCGACCCCGACGTTGTGCGCCCCATGCAGCGGTCCCTGACCAAGCGGGGCATCACGGTCACCACCGGCGCCAAGGTCGCCGGGCACACCCCCGGCGACAAGGGCACCACCGTGCACGTGGAAGGTGGCGACGACATCGCCACCGACGTGGTCATCGTGGCGGTGGGACGCCGGGCAATGACCGACGACCTGGTCGACGACGCCACCGGCGTGCGGCTCGACGACGCCGGCTTCGTGCAGGTCGACGAGTACTGCCGCACCGACGCCGACGGGGTGTTCGCCGTGGGCGACGTGATCGACACCCCGGGTCTGGCCCACATCGGCTTCGCCGAGGCGATGCTGGTCATCAAGCAGATCCTGGACGAGCCCGCCGTGCCGATCGACTACAGCGGCGTTCCCTGGTGTGTGTACACCCACCCCGAGCTGGCCTGGGCCGGCCTCACCGAGCAGGCCGCCAAGAACGCCGGCCACGAGGTGGTCACCGCCAAGCATCCCTGGGGGGGTACCTCCCGGGCGCTGATCATCGGCGAGACCGAAGGCACGGTCAAGGTCGTCGCCGAGAAGCGGCCCGACGGTACCGCCGGACGGATCCTGGGGGTCCACATGTCGGGGCCGTGGGTGACCGAACAACTCGGCGCCGGTTACTTCTCGGTCAACTGGGAAGCCACCATCGACGAGGTCGCGCACCTGATCCAGCCCCACCCGACGCTGACCGAGAACTTCGGTGAAACCGTCCTGGCCCTGACCGGCCGCGGCCTGCACACCTGATCGCCACCAGCAACCCTTCGCACATCGACATCCCGGCATCCGACCGGGCCATCCACATAGGCCAGATCTCTCGCAAAGGAGCGGGTACCCGCCATGGCAGACGTCACCCTTCCCCAACTCGGTGAGACCGTCACCGAGGGCACGATCACCCAGTGGTTCAAGTCCGTGGGCGACACCGTCGAGATCGACGAGCCGCTCTTCGAGGTGTCCACCGACAAGGTCGACTCCGAGGTGCCCTCGCCCGCCTCGGGCGTGCTCAGCGAGATCCGGGTTCCCGAAGGCGAGACCGTGGAGGTGGGTGCGGTGCTGGCCGTGGTCGGCGACGCGGCCGACGCCCCGGCCGATGCCGGGGGCGACGAACCCGCCGCGGAGGCACCTGAGCCCGAGACTCCAGCGGCCCCCGAGCCCGCCGCGGCGCCCGAACCCGCCCCGACGGGCGAATCGGCGCCGGCTCCCGAACCCGAACCGGCCCCGGAGGCCGAACCGGCCCCTGCCGCCGAGCCGGCCGCCTCGGGCGCGGGCCTGCTGCTGTCACCGGTGGTGCGCGGCCTGGTGAACGAACACGGCCTGGACCCCTCCACGATCTCCGGCACCGGACCCGGCGGACGGATCACCCGGGCCGACGTCGAAGCCGTCATCGCTTCCGGACGCGGCGCCGAGACCACGTCGACCACCGCCGGGGCCACGCCCGCCCCTGCGCCGGCTCAGCCCCGTGAGCGGCCCGCGCCCACCGCCGCTCCGGGAGAGCGCGACACGGTCGTGCCCTTCAACAAGGTCCGCCGCCTGACCGGTGAGCACATGGTCCAGTCCAAGACCGTCGCGCCGCACGTGCTCATGACCAGCGAGGTCGACTTCGAAGCGGTCGAGGTGGTGCGGCGTCGCCACGGCGAGACCTTCAAGGCCGAAGAGGGCTTCTCGCTGTCGTACCTGCCTTTCATCACGATGGCGGTGGTCGACGCCATCCGGGACTTTCCCTACGTGAACGCCTCGGTGGGTGATGGTGCCCTGATCGTGCACAACGACATCAACCTGGGCATCGCGGTGGACCTGGACCACGAGGGCCTGATCGTGCCGGTCATCCACGGCGCCGACGATCTGCGGCTGCGGGCGGTGGCCCGGGAGATCCGGGCGGTGGCCGAGCGGGCCCGCAACAACGCCCTGTCCTTCGACGACATCACCGGGGGAACCTTCACGATCTCGAATCCGGGACCGTACGGCACCCACTTCACGGGCGCGATCATCTCCCAGCCCCAGGTGGCGATCCTGTCCACCGAAGGCGTGAGCCGCAAACCGGTGGTGGTCACCGCGCCCGACGGCACCGAAGCCATCGGTATCCACTCGGTCGGGCTGCTGGCGCTCAGCTTCGACCACCGGGCCTTCGACGGTGCCTACGCGGCGGCCTTCCTGGCCCGGATCCGGGAGAACATCGAGACGCGGGACTGGGAGGTCGAGGTGTCGTGACGCCCCCGGCACACCGCGCCCGTCCCGGCGGAGGCGCCCCGCACGGGGCGAGGACCCTGCACGTGCGGTGGCTCGGCCGGGTCGCCTACCGCGACGGCGACGCGCTCATGCACGGGCTGGCCGCCAACGGGGTCGACGACCATCTGCTGCTGCTCGAGCATCCCCACACCTACACCCTGGGGGTGCGCGCCGAGCCCGACCACGTGCTGGTCGACGCCGCTTCGGTGGGCGCGGAGCTGATCAGAGCCGACCGGGGCGGCGACGTCACCTACCACGGGCCGGGCCAGCTCGTGGGCTACCCGGTGCTGACCCTGCCCGGCAAGGGCGGCGGCGACAAACCCGACACCGTGGCCTACGTCCACGCCGTGGAACAGGTGGTCATCGACGCGCTCGCCGACCTGGGCCTGCCCGGCGCCACACGCCTGGAAGGTTTCCCCGGGGTCTGGGTGGATGCCGAAGGTCCCCGGCCCCGCAAGATCGCCGCGATCGGGGTGCGCATCTCCCAGGGCCGCACCCTGCACGGGTTCGCGCTCAACGTCGACCCGGACCTGGCGATGTTCGCCAACATCGTGCCCTGTGGCATCACCGACAAGGGCGTCACCTCGCTGCACGCCGAAGGGGTGCCCATGCCGATGCGCACGGTGGTGGACGCGGTCGTGGAACGGGCGGTGGCCCGGTGGGCGCCCGAAGGCGACGTGGTCCGCGCGGATGTGGTGTGGCGCCACGCCACCGACGGATCGGACCTGGCGCCCTTCAGCCGTACCGGCACCGCACCGGTGCCGGCCTCGACGGCGCAGCCGACCCTCGGGCGTCCCGAGCAGTCCCCCGGCCCGTCGCGGGTGGTGCTGTCCGCGCCCCGGCGGCGGCGCCTTGCCCAGGCCGGGGTGACCGAGGGGCTGGCCATCGAGGAACGCAAACCGGCCTGGGCCAAGGGCCGCATGCACCTGACCCCGGAGTACTCCCGGGTCAAGAAGACCATGCGGAACCTCGAGTTGGTCACGGTCTGTGAGGAAGCGGGCTGTCCCAACATCTCCGAGTGCTGGACCGAGGGCACCGCCACCTTCATGATCAACGGCGACCGCTGCACCCGGGCGTGCGGGTTCTGCCTGGTCGACA
>CAYVAS010000077.1:0-11549 GCA_964449375.1 uncultured Iamiaceae bacterium
CCCAGGAAGACCTCACGGTCCGACCCCCAGGCCATGGGTCCCACCCGGTCCGACATCCCGAACTCGCGCACCATCCGGGTCGCCAGCTCGGTCGCGGTCATCAGGTCGTTCGCGGCGCCCGACGACGACACGCCGAACACCAGCCGCTCGGCGATCCGGCCGCCCATCGCGACCACGATCCGCTGTTCGATGAAGTCCTGTTCGTAACTGTGCCGGTCCTCGGTGGGCAGTTGCATGGTCACGCCCAGGGCCATCCCCATGGGCAGGATCGTGACCTTGTGCACCGGATCGGCCTTGGGCAGCACCGCCGCGCACAGCGCGTGGCCACCCTCGTGGTAGGCGGTCAGTTCCTTTTCGCGGTCCGACATGGCGAGCGATTCGCGCCGCTGACCCATCAACATGCGGTCGCGGGCGTAGTCGAAGTCCTCCATGGTGACCTGCTCACGGCCGTGGCGCACCGCGTGCAGCGCGGCTTCGTTGACCAGGTTCGACAGGTCCGCACCGCTCATACCCGGGGTGCCCCGGGCGACCACCGAAAGGTCCACGTCCTCGGCCATGTTCTTGCCCTTGGCGTGCACCTGGAGCACCGCCAGTCGCTCCTCGAGCTCGGGCAGGGGCACCACGACCTGACGGTCGAAGCGGCCCGGGCGGAGCAGGGCCGGGTCGAGGATGTCGGGTCGGTTGGTGGCGGCCATCATCACGATGCCTTCGGTGGCCTCGAAGCCGTCCATCTCGGCCAGCATCTGGTTGAGGGTCTGCTCGCGTTCGTCGTGGCCGCCGCCCAGGCCTGCGCCGCGCTTGCGTCCGATCGAGTCGATCTCGTCGATGAAGATGATCGCCCGGCCCATCTTGCGTGCCGAGGCGAACAGGTCGCGCACCCGGCTGGCGCCCACCCCGACGAACATCTCCATGAAGTCCGATCCGGTCACCGACAGGAACGGCACCCCCGCCTCGCCGGCCACGGCACGGGCGATGAGGGTCTTCCCGGTGCCCGGCGGGCCGACCAGCAGCACTCCCTTGGGGATGCGGGCCCCGATCCGGGCGAACTGCTCGGGCTGTTTCAGAAAGTCCACGACCTCGCGGATCTCGGTCTTGACGCCCTCGTAGCCGGCGACGTCGGCGAAGGTCGTGCGCGGCGAGTCCGAGTCGTAGGTCTTGGCCTTGGACCGACCCACCGACATGATCCCGCCCATCTGGCCCGAGGAGCGGCGCATGAACCAGATGATCAGCACCACCGGGAGGGCGAACATCAACAGGTACGGCAGCAGGGTGAGCAGCCCGTTCTCCGACGGGGTGGTGGTGGTGAAGGTGACGTCGTGCTCGCGCAACGTGGCCAGGTCGGATTCGGGGAAGTCCAACAGGCCGGTCGTGGTGAACTCGGTGCCGTCGTCGTAGGTGCCCGAGATGTGGCCGTTGGCGTTGTTGAACTTGACCGATTCGACCTTGTCGGCCTGCACGTCCTGCATGAACGTCGAGTACGACACGTCGTTGTCGGGGCCGGTGGATCCCACCGTGTAGAGCCCGATGACCACCACGACGACCCCCAGGAGCACCCAGGTCATCCACTTGGGCCACCCACCCTCGAGCGGGGAGCCCGAGCCGCTTCGGTTCTGTCCACCCTGGGGCCGCCGCGGGGGCGGCGGAGGCGGAGGGGGGCCGTTTTCGGGCATGGCACCATCGTAGTGGTGTCCCGGTCGGATCCTCTCTCTCGGCACGGAGGGATCGACCGAACGAATCGACCCGGTGGACCCCCTTCGGTGCCGGCGTGGCCGGGCCGCGCGCCGAGCGTTCCGGACCGGGACCGCCACCGGCGGGACCGGCGGCGATAGCCTGGCACATCATGCGACGCCTCTGTGCTCGTCCCGGTTGCGCCTCGACGGCGACGGCGACGTTGACCTACGACTACGCCGGAGGAACCGTGTGGCTCGACCACCTGGCCGACGAAGCCCACCCCATGACCCACGACCTGTGCACGCGGCACGCCGATGCGCTCGGCGTGCCCCGAGGGTGGCTGCTCCAGGACCGGCGGCCGGCCGCCGCGCCGCTGTTCGCCGAACGCGGCTCGGGCGTCGAACCCACCTTGACCCACTGACGCTGCTCCGACGGCGCCGGAGTCCCGGCGGGCGGGCAGGGGTCACGGCGTCGTCCGATCCGATGCCCGGGCAATAGCCTGGCGACCTGAACAGCTTGCCGGCGGTGTCCCCCGGGGCGCGTCGGTGCGAACCGTCGATTGGGAGATCGTGACCGGAACCCACGGCCAGGCCGGACCGTCGCCGCTGCCGCCACCCCCACCACCGCCACCGACCTGGCGACACTCACGCTGGGGACTGCGCGACGCCGTCTGGGGCTGGGCCGCCTCGCTGTTGCTCGGCGCCGTGGTCGGCGCGCTCATCGTCGCCCTGGCGGGCTACGCGGATTCCGGGGTCGACGGGTGGCCGCTGTGGCTGGTGGCCATCACCCAGGTGCCGCTGTGGGTGGGGCTGCTGGGCGCACCGCTGCTGGCCGCCCGCCGCAACCGCTCCACGCTGGGTCGCGAGTTCGGCTTCCGGGCCACCTGGAGCGACGTGCCCATCGGGCTGGCCATCGGGATCGGGGCGCAGTTCCTGCTGGTGCCGCTGATCTCGTTGCCGTGGCTGGCGCTGTGGGACAAGTCGCCCGAGGACCTCTCGCAGACCGCGGAGACCCTGGTCACCAAGGCCACCGACCCCGTAGGGGTGGTGCTGCTGGTGCTGATCGTCGCGATCGGCGCCCCCATCATCGAGGAACTGTTCTACCGGGGGCTGCTGCTGCGGTCGCTGCAGAAGATCGTCCCCGACTGGGTGGCGATCGTGCTCTCGGGCCTTGCCTTCGGGGCCACCCACTTCCAACTGCTCGGGCTGCCCGCCCTGGCCGCCTTCGGCATGGTGCTGGCCTGGCTCACCGTGCGCAGCGGCCGGCTCGGCCTGGCGATCTTCGCTCATGTGAGTTTCAATGCCGTGACCGTGTCGGCGATCCTGCTGCGGTGACGGGGAGAAATCGATGAACGACCACGACGACGAGCCGGTCGGCGGCGACGAGCCACTGGACGACCTGTTGGCACCCATCGAGATTCCTCCAGATGCCGGCGGCGGGGCTGCTGGCAGGGCTGCCGCCGGTGCGGAGCTCGAGGAACCCGATGCTGCAGATGCCGTTGCGGACGTCGAGGGCACCGGCCGCTCCGATGTGGCCGGCGCGGTCGCCGCGGACCCGGACACCGCGTCGGGCGCTACCGCCGTCGCCACCGGCGAGCCCCCGCGGTCCCGCGGCGCCACGACCTGGGACGACCTGGTCGGGCCCGTGCCCCCGGCCCGTGCGGACCGGGCGGATCTGCCGCCCCTGGAACCGGGCTGGAAGGCCAGCTCCGAACGCCTCACGGCCTGGGTGTTCCGGGTGCTGCGCCAGCCGCTGTCGTCGTGGGTGACCTTCGCGGTGGTCGTCGGAGCCTGCGGCTACATCCTGTCCACGCTGCACCCGGGGCTGCTCATCACCGACACCACCCCCACCGGCGGCGACATGGGCGCCCACGTGTGGGGGCCCATGTACCTGATGCGCCACGTCCTGCCGGACTGGCGCTTCACGGGTTGGACTCCCGACTGGTACGCCGGGTTCCCCGCGTTCGGCTTCTACATGGTCGTCCCCGCGTATGCGATCGTGCTGCTCGCCAAGGGATTCTCGGGGCTGGCGGCGATCCCCGCGGTCGTGGTGTCCGCGGCCGTGGGGGTGTCGGGGTTCGTGGTCCGGCGCCTGTTCGCGGCCCGCAAGGTCCTGGCCGTCCTCGGCGTGCTGCTGGTGCTGCTGTCGATCCAGCTTCCCTACAACATCGCCTTCAAGTGGGTCACGGTCGTCGGACTGGTCACCATGCCCCTGTCGGCCTGGGCGTTCGCCAAGCTCGCCGACCTGCGTTTTCCCGCGCCGCCACTGTTCGCGGCGGCCGCGTTGGTGTTCGTGTACAACCGCGAACCGCTGGTGCGCTACCCCAGCTCCGGGGAGCTGATCGGCACCGGCAACATCATCGGCGGCAACATGCTCTCGACGATGGCGGGGGAGTATTCGTTCTCGATCTCCTTGTCGTTGTCGCTGGTGTACTTCGGGGTGCTTCTGCGGGCCCTGCGTACCGGACGGCACCGGGCCCTGACCGCCGGTCTGCTGGCGCTGGTGGGGCTGTGCCACCTGCTGCCGTTCTTCTTCGCGTTGCTGGTGACGCTGCTGGCCTTCCTGCTGCGACCGTCGCTGGGCCGCTTCAAGCTGCTCACGGTGGTCGGCCTGGTGGCCGCCGCGCTCGCCGCGTTCTGGATGCTGCCCTTCTACTGGTACCGCACCTTCACCATCGACATGGGCTTCGAGCAGCTGCCCCCGTCGGGCCTGGGCTACACCGACTATCTGTTCCCCAGCCGCATGACCTGGATCTTCCTGCTGGCCGCGGTCGGGGTGGTCGTGGCCCTGGCGTACCGCAACCGGGTGGGCCAACTGCTGCTGGCCAGCGCGGTGGCCACCGCGATCGCGTTCCGGTTCATGCCCCAGATCCAACTGTGGAACGCCCGGATCCTGCCCTTCTACTACCTGTCGGTCATCTTCCTGGCCGCTTTCGGCGTCTACGGCGTGATCTTCGCCCTTTCCACGCTGCTGGCCCGCTCCGAACGACGCCCGAACGCGTGGGTGACCACCGGCCTGTCGGTGGTCGCGGTCGCGGGGGTCGTGGTGTTCGTGGGCATGCCCCTGCACCACCTGCCCGGCGGTTCGATGAAGGACGGCCGCTACCACTTCCTGTGGTGGTCGACCGCGGACTCCAACCCGGGACCCGGCTGGGCGCAGTGGAACTACTCGGGCTATGAGGGCCGCACCCAGCCCACGTCACTGTCGGAGAACCCCTACGCCGAGTACCACGACCTGGTCCAGACCATGGACCGGCTGGGTGAGGACCCCGAGCACGGTTGTGGTCGGGCCATGTGGGAGGCCGACAACGAACGCGAAGGCTCCTATGGCACCCCCATGGCGCTGATGCTGCTGCCCTACTGGACCGACTCGTGCATCGGTTCGATGGAAGGGCTCTATTTCGAGTCCTCGGCCACCACGCCGTTCCACTTCATCAACGCCTCGGAGCTGTCGACCAGTCCGTCGAACCCGATGCGGGGCCTGCCCTACCCGGGGCTCGACGTCCCGGCCGGCGTGCGGCATCTGCAGCTGCTGGGGGTCAAGTACTACCTGGCCGACACCGACGCCACCATCGGCGCCGCCGCCCAGGTGCCCGAACTGACCGAGGTGGCGGTGTCGGGACCCTGGCACGTCTATGAGGTCGCGGAGACCTCCCTGGTCGAACCGCTCACCCGGGAGCCCGCGGTGTGGAACGTGCGGGACCAGGCGATCTCGTCGGTGCAGCCCTCGGTGGCGTGGTATCTGGACCCGACCCGTTGGGAGGTGCCGTTCGCGTTCTCGGGCCCCGACGACTGGGAACGGGTCGAGGTCGACACGTCCTACTGGAACCACGAATGGTCCACCCTGACCGACATCGTCACCCAGGTGACCGGCAAGGACGCCGAGGTGCCGCTGCCGCGGCCCGACACGCCCGACCTGCCCGAGGTGAACGTGACCAACGTCGAGGCCACGACCGACTCGATCTCCTTCGAGGTCGACGAGGTGGGAGTCCCGATCCGGGTGAAGATGTCGTACTTCCCCAACTGGAAGGTCGAAGGCGCCGAGGGCCCCTACCGGATCACTCCGAACCAGATGGTGGTCGTGCCCACCTCGAATGAGGTCCGGCTGTCCTACGGTCGCACCCCGGTCGACTGGATCGGCACCGTGCTGTTGTTCGTGGGCTTCGCGGCCCTGATCGTGCTGGCACGGCGGCCCGCCGTCGAGGTGGCCTCGCCGACCTATGACCGGCTGCGGGAGCGCTTCGCGGAACGCTGGGCGGCGGCCCGGGCCGGACGTGACGACGCCGGAACCGACCGGTCGGAATCCGACCTCGACCGGCACCCGCCGACCTCCGGCCCGCCGGGAGAGGGCGAGTAGGGTCTGTGGTCGACATGGCAGACCTCGACGCAATCTTCCACGCCTACGACGTCCGCGGTCTGTACCCGGACCAGTTCGACGCCGACGCGGCCGAACACATCGGCGCGGCCTTCGCCCACTACCTGTCCGACGTCGACCCGGGCACCCGCCGGGTGCTCGTCGCCCGGGACATGCGCGAATCCGGGATCGAATTGTCGGCGGCCTTCGCCCGGGGCGTGCAGCGACAGGGCCTCGACGTGGTCGATCTGGGGTTGGCCTCCACCGACATGCTGTACTTCGCCGCCGGCTACCTGGATTCACCCGGCGCGATGTTCACCGCCTCGCACAACCCCGCGGGCTACAACGGCATCAAGTTCTGCCGCTCCGGTGCACGCCCGGTGGGCCAGGACACGGGCCTGGACCGGATCCGCCGCGACGCCGCCCGGGACCTGCCCCCCGCGCCGTCCGAAGCCGGGTCGATCTCGCCCCGTGACGTCCTGGACGACTTCGCGGACCACGTGCGTTCGTTCCTGAAGAACCCCGACGGGCTCAAGCCGCTGCGGATCGTCGCCGACACCGCGAACGGCATGGGCGGGCTCATCGTGCCCGCCGTGTTCGGTCCGCTACCAGGCGAGGTCGAGATCCTCTACCCCGAACTCGACGGCACCTTCCCCAACCACCCGGCCGACCCGATCCAGCCCGAGAATCTGGTGGACCTGCAGCGTCGCGTCGTGGAGACCGGCGCGGACCTGGGTCTGGCCTTCGACGGTGACGCCGACCGGGTCTTCGTCGTGGACGAGACCGGTGCGGGACTGTCGGGGTCCACGACCACCGCGATGGTCGCCACGATGATGCTCGAACGCGAACCGGGCGCCACGATCCTGCACAACCTGATCTGTTCCCGGGCGGTGCCCGAGATCATCACCGAACACGGCGGCACCCCGGTGCGGACCCGGGTGGGCCACTCCTTCGTCAAGGCGGTCATGGCCGAGACCGACGCGATCTTCGGCGGGGAACACTCGGCGCACTACTACTTCCGTGACAACTACCGCGCGGACTCCGGGATCATCGCCGCGATGCACGTGATCGAATACCTCAGCGCCGAGGACGCCCCGCTGTCACAGCTCCGCACCCGCTTCGAACGGTACGCCGCCTCCGGCGAGCTCAACACCACCGTCGATGACCAGGCCGCGGTGATCGACCGGGTCGCCGAGCACTACGCCGAGCGACCCCAGGACCGCCTCGACGGGCTGACCGTGGACTGCGGCGAATGGTGGTTCAACCTGCGGCCGTCCAACACCGAGCCGCTGTTGCGCCTCAACCTGGAAGCCCCGACCCGACAGGACGTGGACCGTCACGTCGAAGAAGTACGCGCTGCGATGGCCGGAGCGTGAGCGACCCCGAAGGAACCCGGATCTGACATGGCCCTGGACACCGCCCTGCTCGACCTCGTCGTCTGCCCCGAAGACAAGGGGCCGCTGTGGTATTTCGCCGACGACGACATGCTCTACAACCCGCGGCTGCAGCGGCGCTACGACATCCGCGACCAGATCCCGGTGCTGCTGGTCTCCGAGGCATCAGCGGTCGACGACGACACCGCCGCTGAGCTGCAACGCCGCTTCGACGAGGGCGGCATCCGGGTCACCGGCGAGGGTTGAAGCGCGTCGCCCATGACCTCCGGGTCCTTCGACGCGTCCCGTCCCGACGGCGGTGACCTGCGGGGAGCCCTGCAACGGCTCCCCGATCGACTGCGACTGCTGGCCACCCGTGACCTGCGGGGCCTGGCGCTGCCCGAGGCCGCGACCGTCACCGGCGTGGTGGTGAGCGCTGCCGGCGACGCCGCGTTGGATGCCGATCTGGCCGTCGCCTCGGTCGGGGTCGAGGCGACCGTGCCCGTCGCGGTGGTCCGCGGCGGGCTGCTGCCCGCCTGGGTGGGACCCACCTCGCTGGTGGTGGTCGTCGCGCTGGGACGGGTCGATCGGCGCAACCGGGACGTGCTGGCGGCCGGGGTGGCCGCCGGCGCCACCGTGGTGGTGCTCACCGCCGACACCGCCTTCGCGGGAGATGCGGTCGCCGCCGGGGCCCGGGTCGTGGCCCTGGAAGCCGCCGACGTGCAGCCGCGGCTGTTGCCGGGCATCGTGCTGGTGCCCCTGGTCGGGGTGTTGGAAGCCGCGGGGCTCTTCGCCGGGGCGGGCGCGGTGATGGCCACCGCGTTGGACCAGGCGGCGCTGACCACCGCGGCCTGCGCGGTGCAACCCGAAGGTCGCGACCGGTCCGACGCGGCCGGCCTGGCCCGCCGGATCGGTCGGACCCTGCCCCTGATCTACGCCGCCGAGGGGGTGGGCGGTGCTGCAGCCCAGTGGTGGAAGTCGGCGGTCAACCAGTCGGCCAAACTGGTGGCCTTCGCCAACGGGGTACCCGCCATGGCCCATTCGGAACTGGCCATGTTCGGCCAGGCGGGCGACCTGACCCGGCAGGTGTTCACCATGGTGCTGCTGCGCCTTCCCACGGAGGTCGAGGGGTCCCTGGCCGCCGATCAACTCGACCGTTTCGACGAGCTCTTCGCCGAGGTCGTCGCCCAGGTGCTGGTCGTGCCCTGTCAGGCGCGGGGTCTCGCGGCCTATCTGGATCTGGCGATCCGGGGCCAGTGGGTGGGTCTGGAGTTGGCCCACCTCGCCGGGGTCGACCCGTCCGCGATGTCGATCCTGGACGAGTTCTGGGCCGCGACCGGCCAGTGAGTCCCGCCCCGGTGGCCGGAGCTTGTCACCGGGGGATCGCCGAGGGGATGCCCAGGCGGTCCAGGATCATCTGGCCCACGATGAGCGCTGCCCGACCCCGGTAGTGGGCGCCGTCCTCTCGGGCGGCCGATCCGTGCACGGTGTGGAAGTTGCAGTCGCGGTCGTCGGTGCAGAACCGGGCCGCCAGGTCGACCAGGATGATCTGATCCGGCGCGGCGCGGGCGGCGGCGCGCAGCGCGTCGTTCCAGCACCCGGTCGCGTCCAGGACCCGCCGGTAGACCCCGTCGGACCTGAGCCGCTGGTTCTCGGGCGCGCTGGTCACGACCGCCAGGCGCGCCCCTTGGGCGGCGAACTGGTCGGCCAACCCGGTCATGCGCCCGGTGACCCAGGCGTGGAACTCGTCTGAACACGCCGGGACCCACTCGCCGTCGCGGCGGTAGTCCAGCGGCGCGGCGCCCACGGTGGAGAACACCACGAAATGCGGTTGGAACTGTTCGGCGTTCTCGACCCACCGGTTCTCGCAGGTGCGGGTGAACTCGTCGGTGGTGTCGCCGTCGGCTTCACGGAACAGGTCCGTGGGAGGTTCCCGACAACCCTGGACGGTGAGGTTCAGGATCGTCGGTTGCAGATCGGCGTGGAGGTACTCGAAGCCCTCCCGGGCGATGTAGTCGGGCACCGAGTCGCCGATGACCATGATCCGGGCGCCGAACGCGTTGGGCGCCACCGGACCCAGTTCGGGTACCCGCGGCGCGTCCAGCGGGCGGAAGCCTGCGGTGCCGGCGACGACCATCACGCCGGCCGCCGCGAACGCCAGGGCCGGCACCGTGAGACCCTTGCGCAACGTCCAGCGGCGGCTGTGACGGATCGGCTGTTCGATGAACGAGTACGACAGCGCCGCCAGCCCGATGGTCACGGCGACCTGGATGCCGATGAGCGCCCACCCGGACCGGCCGGTGAGGTCGGTGTCGAGCCACACGATCACGGGCCAGTGGTACAGGTACACCCCGTAGCTGATCAGCCCCATCCACCGCAGCGGCTTGAACGCCATCACGCGGGCCAGCGGGCCGCGGTTGGGGTGACTGACCGCGGCGATGACGACCGCCGCGGCGACCGAGCAGGTGGCCAGGCCGCCGTTGCGCAGCTCGTCGGAACCATCGGGCAGGTTCATCCAGGCCAGGCCGAGCGCGACCGCGGCCACGACCCCGGCGCCTTCGAGCAACCGGCGCGGTCGCCCTTCGGGCGCCGCTCCGAAGCGGGCCCGGGCCGCGGCGAGCGCCGCCCCGATGAGGATCGCGAAGGCCCGGGTGTCGGTGCCGTAGTACACCCGGTTCCAGTCGTCCTCCCCGCCGATGGTCACCGCGGTGACCAGCGAGGCCACCGCGAGGGTGCCCGCAAGCACCAGGGTGCCCGTCGCCAGGGCCCGACGGTTCTGGGTGGCACGTCGGGTGGCCAGGAGCACCAGCGTGAACAGCAGCGGCCACACCAGGTAGAACTGCTCCTCGATCGCGAGGCTCCAGGTGTGGTTCAGCGGTGAGGGTGTGAGAAACAGCGACTCGTAGCGGACCTCGGTGAGGATCTCGCGCCAGTTCGCGACGTACAGCATCGTCGCGATCGCGTCCCAGCGGATCCGGTTCAGCTCCGAGGGGAACGCGGCGAAGCGGGCGTAGAGCACGGCGATGATCAGCAGCACGCCGAGCGCGGGGAACAACCGGCGGGCCCGCCGGCCCCAGAAGGCGCCCAGACCGATGCGCCCGGAGGCGTCGGCCTCGACCAGCAGCAGCGAGGTGATCAGAAACCCCGACAGCACGAAGAACAGGTCGACCCCCAGGTAGCCGCCGTCGAGGTGGCCGACGTGGAAGGCGAACACCGCGATGACCGCCAGGCCCCGCAGCCCGTCGAGACCGGGCATGTGGGACAGGCGCGGTGGACCCGGCCCGGCGGTCTCGGCGGAGGCGTGAGGCGCATCCAGGGTCGTCGTCACCGCCGGCATGGTACCGCCCCCCATCCACCCCGAACCCCCGCCCCCCATCCACTCCAGACCCCACCCCTCCGTGCGATGGTGGCGGGAGTGGGGGAGTCCAGGATTCGGCCCGGGGGGCGCTAGTGTCTGGGGCTTCGAGACGGCCCCGGATCCCGGCGGTCCCCGCTCGATGTGGGCTGAGATGAGAGGCGTCTGTTGACCCCGGCCCTCCCCGTCCCCCGCGCGCGCCCCGAGGGCCCGCCACCGCAGCAGACTTCCTTCGGAGGAACCCCATGTCAGACCAGGACTTCAAGGTCGCCGACCTTTCCCTCGCGCCCTTCGGCCGCAAGGAGATCCAGCTCGCCGAGCACGAGATGCCGGGTCTGATGGCCCTGCGGGCCGAGTACGCCGACGCTCAGCCTCTGGCCGGTGCCCGGATCACCGGCTCGCTGCACATGACCATCCAGACCGCCGTGCTCATCGAGACCCTCACCGCGCTGGGCGCGCAGGTGCGCTGGGCGTCCTGCAACATCTTCTCCACCCAGGACCACGCCGCGGCCGCCGTGGCCGTGGGCCCGGAGGGCACCGTTGACAACCCCCGCGGCATCCCCGTGTTCGCCTGGAAGGGCGAGACCCTCACCGAATACTGGTGGTGCACCGAGCAGGCGCTCACCTGGCCCGGCGCGGACGGCCCGAGCCTCATCCTCGACGACGGCGGTGACGCCACGCTGCTGGTGCACAAGGGCGCCGAGTACGAAGCCGCCGGCGCGGTGCCCGAGCCCACCGACGACGACTCCGAAGAATGGACCGTCGTGCTCGGCCTGCTCGCCAAGAGCCTGGCCGAG
>CAYVAS010000078.1:0-11176 GCA_964449375.1 uncultured Iamiaceae bacterium
TGCGCCAGCCGAACACCGCGGAGACCGCCTGGTGGTCGCTGAGCTGCTCACCGGCGTCGTCGGTGAAGCGTTCGGTCTCGGTCACCCGCTCGATCAGTCCCAACTCCACCCCGCCGCCGCTGCGGTAGGCGAACTTGTCGATGCGGGCGTGGTCGTCACAGTCGGCCGGGTCACACGCATCGACCAGCCCGGTGGCCTCCAGGAACTCCGCCCAGATCGTGGCGTCCTCGACGTCCTGGGGGTTGTCGGGGTCGTCCTCGATGTGCAGGTTCGTGTCGCCGCCCAGGATGATCGCCCGACCCGCCGAGTGCTCGTCGATGAAGGCCGCCAACTGGTCGTAGTCGTCGACCTGCAACGCCTGGTCCTGGTCGCTGCTGCCGGCCTCGGCGTGCAGGTTGTACACGTCGACCTCGACCCCGTCGCCCAGGGTGACGGTGGTGACGGCAAAACCCTTGAAGGCCAGGCAGTCCGCCGCGCCCCGGTCCGAGGTGTCCGCACCCCCGAAACACCCGTCCCAGGCCACCCGCGTGATCTCACCCATCGGGTGGTTCGAGAAGAAGCCCAACCCGTCGGCCAGCAACGCCTCGGGACGGGACGGGTCGCTGCCCAGGGGCTGGTCGGGCATGGGCGAGTGGTGTTCGTGCGTGCTCGCCTCGACCAGGATCTCGTGGTACACCCGTGTGGGGGCCAGCGGGTTCGGGTCCGGGGTCTGCCAGGACTCCTGCACCAGCACCAGGTCGAAGTCGTTCAACTTGGGGCCGATCAACGCGGTGTTCTGCTCGGGGTTCGATCCCGACAGCACCTCGGGAAGCCCGGCCACGTTGTAGGTGAGCACGCTGACCTCACCGTCCCAGTCGTCCGAGCCCGTCGCGTCGCCCGGCGTCGCGCTCGTCGACGGCGCGGCGGCCCCGTCGTCCCCGTCACCACTGGAGCATCCGGCGACCACCGCCAGGGCGACCAGCACTCCGATCAGGACGTTGCGCAGCGGGGCGGTGAGTAGACGGGTGGGGCGCATGGGCGAGCTCCGGGTTCGACCGACGATGGCGGCACCGGCGAAGCGGTCCGCCCGGGCGGTGCGCAACCTAGCTCAGGTGCAGGGGCAGACGGTCGGGGCCGAAGATCCCGATCGGCGGACGCCAGACCGGCTCACCGGCAAGCTCGATGTGCTCGAAGCGGGCGGCGAGGGCCTTGAAGGCCTCCTGGAGTTCGGCCCGGGCCAGGTTGGCGCCCAGGCAGTAGTGCCGTCCACCGCCGAAGGTGTTCATGGGTTCGCGCACCGGGCACACGTCGAAGGTCATCGGATCCTGAAAGACCGCCGGGTCCAGGTTCGAGTGCCCCAGCCCGACGGTGACAAAGGTGCCCGCGGGGATCAGGTAGCCGCCCAGCTCGACGTCCTCGGTGGCCACCCGGGGTGCCGAGCCCACCGCTCCCTTGAACCGCAGTACCTCCTCCACGGCCTGGTCGACCAGGGCCGGGTCGTCGCGCAGGTGGCGCCACTGGTCCGGGAACTCCGCGAAGAGCCAGGCGGACAGTCCGAGCTGGTTGCGGGTCGTGTCGTAGCCGGCGAAGAGCATGGCGATGATCATGTGCTCGACGTCGCCGTCTTCGTACTGGTCGTCTTCGCGGCCCACCTTCAACAGCGCGGTGACCAGGTCGTCACGGGGGTTCGCGGTGCGGTCCGCGACCAGCCCGGTCACGTACCCGATCAGGTTGTCCAGCCCCCAGCGGATCTCCTCGGCGTGCTCGGCGACCTCCATCGACAGCATCCAGGTCACCGCGTTGTTCCACCGGGCGAACTCGGTGTGGTCTGCGTCGGGTACGCCCAGGATGTGGCAGATCACCCGGATCGGCAGATGCTCCGCGAAATCCCCCATGAACTCACAGTCTTCGGGGTCGAAGGCGTCGATGAGCTCGTTGGCGATCCGCGCGATGAGCGGCCGTTGCACCTCCACCGCCCGGGGCGTGAGGGACCGGGTCAGCAGCCGGCGCAGACGGATGTGCCGGGGGCCTTCAGCGGCCAGCACCGAATCGGCGATGCCCGCGCCGGGGCTGCCCGGCTCGACGTTCTGGACGCTCACCAGTTCGGGGATCCCGCTGCGCAGGCGTTTGTCGCCCAGCGCGGTGTGGACCTCGCGGTAGCCGGTGATCAGCGCGCCCAGATCGGTGCGCAGCACCGGGCTCTGGGCCCGCAGCTCGGCGACGCGACGGCGGGTCTCGGTGAACAGCGGGCTGCCGGAGCCCGGAACGTCGGGATCCGCGGCGACCGCGGATTCGAACGGGTTGCAGTAGGGCGCCTCCGCGAACGGAATGGCCATGGCACGCTCCTTGTGGGCAGAACGCAGGCGACGGCGGCCCACCGTACCCGTCTTTTCCTGACCCGTGGGTCAAGTCGCGGGGCAGGCCCCGTCAAGCCGCCCGTCAGGCCGCTGGTCAGGCCGCCGATCAGTCCCTCGGCGGGGCGGCGGAATCGGTGAGCCAGGCCAGCGCGGCCTGGGTCATCGCCTCGATGCCCAGGCCCAGCGACGCGTCGATGTCGGGTGTGAACCGGGGCGAGTGGTTGTAGGCGATGTCCTCCGCGTAGCGGCCCTCGGCCAGGGCCCGGGACACCCGTTCGGGATCGGTGACTCCCACGAACCAGAACGCACTCGGGCATCCCGCCGCGGTCCCGAAGATCCCGAAGTCCTCGCTGCCGGTCACCCGGGGCGATTCGACCACCGCCCCTGCACCGAAGTGCGCGTCCAACGCCGCGGCGACCCGACCGATCGCGTCGGCGTCGTTCACCAGCACCGGCAACGATTCGAGCACCTCGATCTCGGGTTCCTCGGTGCACCCAGCCGTCGCGCACTCGCCGGTCACGATGCGCTCGATCGCTTCCAGGATCCGGGTACGGACGAACTCCGAATAGGCCCGCACGCTCAACCCCAGCACCGCGTCGTCGCCGATCACGTTCGCCTTGGTTCCCACCTGCACCGTTCCCACCGTCACCACCGCCATCTCCAACGGGTCGATCTCGCGGGACACGATGGTCTGCAGGCGCATGATCACCGAGGCGGCCAGCACCGCGGGGTCCACGGTGAACTGCGGGCTGGAGCCGTGCCCGCCCCGGCCGTGCAGGGTGACGCGCACCATGTCGGCGCTGGCCATCGCCGGGCCGGGCCGCTGCAGGATCCACCCCGCCGGTGCGGGCGCGGTGTGCTGACCCAGCACCACATCCGGCGTGCCGAACCGGGCGAACAGGTCGTCGTCGACCATGGCCTGGGCGCCCGCGCCGATCTCCTCGGCGGGCTGGAACACCACCAGCAGCCGGCCCGACCACGACCCGCGGCGGGCGACCAGTTCGGCGGCGGCACCCAGCAGCCAGGTGACGTGCAGGTCATGGCCACAGGCGTGGGCCACTCCCACCTCGGTGCCGGCGGCGTCGACGCCGCGCACGGTGCTGGCATAGGGCAGCCCGGTGTCCTCGGTGACGGGCAACGCGTCCATGTCGGCACGGCACAGCACCGTGGGCCCCTCGCCGTTGTCGAGCACCCCCACCACCCCGGTGCGTCCCACACCGGTGGTGACGGCGAAGCCGAGTCGCTCGAGACGGTCGGCGACGATCGCGGCGGTACGGGTTTCCTGGAACGACAGCTCCGGATGCGCGTGCAGGTCCTCATAGAGGGCGCGCAGCTCGACGAGCGACACAGCGGGCAGCGTGGACATGGGATGAGTCTCGCGTGTCGCGCCGGGCGTGTCTGCTCTGTGGCCCGGTTCCGGCCGGTCCCGAACGCTGATCTACTCGGTCGCCCGGCGCGGCCGTGCCGGCTTCTCACCCAGGGCCACCAGCGCGAGCGCACCGCCCAGGCCCAGGTTCTTGAGCACCTGGATGCGCTGGCCGACCCGGCCGGGGTCGTCGAGATCCATCTTCCAGAACGGGTGCCCGGCCAGCGTGGTGGGCAGCAGCGACGCCAACAGTCCGGTGGCCGCGGCCCGCGGCAGGATGTTGGTGACCAGCGCGGCGCCGCCCAGCATCATCGCCGCACCGTTGAGGCGCACCGCGGTTTCGGGGGAGGGCACCCCCAGGCGTTCGGCGGACTCCACCCGACCTCCCGGTTCCGACGCCGCTTCATACCCCAGCCAGATGAAAGGAATCCCGACCGCTGCTCGAGCGAGACGTTGGGCGATGGCCATGGGCGTGCTCCTTTGGTCCGACGGGTCACCGGCTGTGACGCCGTGTCCCGGTCAACCATGCCCGGCCCGTGGGGGCTCGCCAACACCCGGGGCCGTGCCCGGCGGTGGCGGTGGTGGGCGATCTCAGCCGATGGCGCCGACCTGCGCGTCGGTGCAGCCGTTCAGGACGCGGGTGACCATGTCGTGCTCGGCCCGGGTCATCCACAGGTCGTAACGGGCCTTGACGTGGGTCTGCAGGGCCACGTACCGGCAGCGGAACCCCTTGTTGGGCGGCAGCCAGCTCGCCGCGTCGGCGTCGCCCTTGCGGGCGTTGGTGGGACCGTCGACGGCGAGCAGATTCAGCGGGTCGTTGGCGAACATGCGCCGCCGCACCGGCCCGAGCTGCTGGGCGCCCTTCTGCCAGGCGTCGCTGAGCGCGACCACGTGGTCGATCTGCACCGCCGACGAGGTCGACTGGCCCCGGACGAACTCGATCCGGGTCCCGGTGTAGGGGTCGTCCAGCACCCCGGAGGTGATCACGCAGTCCCGGGTGCCGGCCCGCACCCCGGTCACGGTCAGATCCCGACGCAGGATGTCGTTGCGGGTGTCGCAGCCGTTGCGGCCACCGTCCACGTCGACATCGTCGGTCCAGGCCGGACCGAACAGGGACCGGTCATAGCCGGTCTTGGGAGCCCGGCCCTTGACCGGGACGCCCGCCAGGACCCAGCGGGTGGTCGCCACCGGCCCCGCCGGCGGCGCGCTGGTGGTGGTCGACGGCGGAGCCGTCACCGTGGTCGGTGCCGTCGTTGGTGCCGATGTGGGCGCCGCGGTGGACGCCGCCGCGGTCGGCGGCGGGCCGGTCGTGGCCGGAGCCTCGGCGACGGTCGTCGCGACGGTCGTGGCGGACCGGTCGGGGTCCTCGGAGCCGGCCAGGGTGCCGATCACCCAGAGCGCGACGATCACCACCATCGCAACCAGCAACCACCGGGTGAATCTGGAGTCCACGGAATCCGCACCCTAGTTGTCGGTCCACATCGGCCTGCCTCGGGTCACTTTGGCAGACTCGGAGGTCGTGACCACCGACCCGGCCCCCGGACCCGCCCCCGACGAGGTGGTGCTGGCCATCGACGTGGGCGGCCTGGTGGTCCACACCGCGGTGGTCGGCGCCGACCGGGCCCAGGTGGACCGCCGACCCACCGAGGCCGACTGGAGCGTGGAGCATCTGGCCGGCATCGCCGCCGAGGTCCATGCCGGCGCCCTGGCCGACGGACTGGTGCCCCGGGCCCTGGTGGTCGCGGTGCCCGGCCAGGTCGACGAGCGCCACGGCGCGGTGCAGTACTCGGCGACCCTGCCCTGGCACGACGTGCCCGTGGCCGATCGGGTGGCCGCTGCGGTTCCGGTGCCGGTGACCGTGCGCCACACCACCCGGGCGGCGGCCTTGGCCGAGGCGGTGCTGGGCGCGGCCGCCGGTGAAGCCTCGGTGCTGTACGTGTCGGTGGGTGCCGAGATCACCGCGGCGGGTGCCCAGTCCGGGGTGGTGGTCGCCGACCGGGTGGGGGCGGGCGACCTGGGTCGGATCCGGATCCGTTCAGGGCCCGCCGAGGGCCGGGCGCTGGTCGACGTCGCCTCGGCGCCCGCGCTCGTCGCCCGTTTCGCCCAGGCGACCGGAGCCGACGCGGAGGGACTCGACGCGGCCGACGTACACCAGGCGCTCGACCGCGACCCGGCGGCCCGGGCGGTGTGGGACGAAGCCGTGGGCGCGCTCGCGGACGGCCTGGAATGGGCGACCCTGCTCTACGCGCCCGGCGTGGTGGTGATCGGCGGGGGACTGGCCCGCGCCGGTGAGGACCTGCTCGGCCCCCTGCGCGCCGAGACCGCCCGGCGACTGGCGGGGCGCCCCGTTCCCGAGGTGCGCGCCGCCCGCTTCGCCGACGCCTCCTCATGGGTGGGCGCGGCGCTCACCGGCTGGCGCCGCCTCGGCTGGCCCGAGCCGACCCTGGTCGAGGTGCTCACCGCACACCTCGATCCGGCGCCGTGACCCTGACCCTCACCGCGGAGCACGCCGTCACCCCCGGCGGGGTGGTCGACCGGGCCCGCCTGACCCTCGACGGGGGCACGATCCAGCGCATCGAAGCGGGCGTGGACGCCGACGGTGACGGTGACCACCACGCCACCTGGCTGCTGCCCGGCGCGGTCGACCTGCACTGCCACGGCGGGGGTGGCGCCGACCTGGGCGCCTCCGACCTCGACGAGGTCCGCGCCGCGCTCGACTTCCACCGGGCCCGGGGCACCACCACCTCGTTGGTCAGCCTCGTGTCCGCGCCGCTGACCACCCTGCGCGGCCAACTGCGGCGGCTCGCCGCGTGGCTGGCCGACCCCGCCACGGGCCTGGCCGACACGGTGGCCGGGATCCACCTGGAGGGCCCCTTCCTGGCGACCCGGCGCTGTGGCGCGATCGACCCGACCACCATGATCGACGCCGACCCCGGCACCGTCGACGACCTGATCGACGCCGCCGGCGGCTGGCTGCGGATCATCACCGTCGCCCCCGAACGTCCCGGCGTGCTCGAGGCCATCCCCCGGCTGGTGCGGGCCGGGGTCGTGGTCGCGGTCGGCCACACCGACGCCACCACCGACCAGGTGCATGCCGCCATCGACGCCGGGGCCTCGATGGCCACCCACCTGGGCAACGCGATGGCCCCGTTCCATCACCGACGGCCCGGGCCCGTCGGCGCCTGTCTGGCCCACCCGGGGGTCACCGCCGAGCTGATCGTCGACGGCCACCACCTGCACCCCGACACCGTCGCCCTGGCCGTGGCCGCCAAGGGGCCCGGCGCGGTGACGTTCGCAACCGACGCGGTGGCGGCGGCCGGGACCGGCGACGGCGCGCACACCTTCGACGGACGCCGCGTGACCGTCACCGACGGCGCGGTCCGCCTGGACGACACCGGAGCGCTGGCGGGCAGCACGCTGACCATGGATCGCGCCGTGGCCAACGGCGTGGGCTGGGGTCTCGGCGCCGAGCAGGTCGCCCGCGCGACCGCCACCAACCCGGCCCGCCTGATCGGCCTGGCCGACCGGGGTCGTCTCGAAGCCGGCGCGCGGGCCGACCTCGTGTGCTTCGACGCCGATTGGAAGCTGACCGCGGTCTACACCGCCGGGACACGCGTCGCAGCGCCCGCCGACTGAGGCCCCGCCCCCGGAGGTCTCCGGGGATCAGGCGTTGGCGAGCAGGGCTTCGTTGGCGCCCTCGGGCAGTTCGGTGAGCGGGCGGGCCACCTCGGCGACCCGGGGGCCGTGCACCGCAGCGTGAGAAGCCAACGCGTCCAGGTCGAACCCGTAGAGCGCGGCGGCGTTCTCGGCGGTCACCCGGCGGACGTCGGCCTCGTCCCAGTCGAAGAACACCTGCCGGAGTGTCTCGGTGGTGAAGGGATGGGTGCCCTCGTCGTGGGGGTAGTCGCTGCCCCACATGAGATGATCGATGCCCACGGACGCCCGCACCGCCTCCAGATCCGAACGCCGCGGAAAACTCGCTCCGAACCACACGTTGGACGCCACGTACTCGGTGGCGCTGCGGGGCAGCACCACGTCCTCGGCGAAGCGCAACTCGCCGACCGCCCCGTGGTCCCGGATGCGCGCCAGGGTGGCGTCCAGACCGGCGAGCACCTCGGGGACCCAGCCGGTGCCCTGCTCGGTGAGCACCACCCGCAGACGCGGGAACCGTTCGAACACGCCTGCCAGCAGCATCAGGATCAGCGGCCGACGAGAGAAGTAGCCCACCTCGGCCAGCATGTAGACCATCGCCGCCGGGTCACGTCCGTAGCTGGGAAAGCCCGTGCCACCGTGGATGTTGACCGGCACCTCGAGGTCCTGACACGCCGCCCAGAGCGGGTCGAAGGACCGGTCGAAGATCGGCGCGATCCAGTCGATGTCGGGCGCGACGTTGGGCAACAGGATCCCGCCGCGCAGCCCGTGCTCGGCGATCCAGGTCACATCCGCGACGGCGTCGTCGACGTCGTTGAGAAAGATCTGACCGATCCCTGCGCGCCGCTCGGGAAACCGGGCACAGAAGTCGACCAGCCACCGGTTGTGCGCGTGGATCCCGGCTCGGCGACGCTCGTAGTCCGCAGGTTTGGGCGGCGGTGCGAACAGCACGAAGGTCGGAAAGAACGGCGGCACTGTGTTGGGAAAGATCACCTCGCCGGACACCCCGTCGGCGTCTTGTTGGGCGTTGCGCATCTCGTCGTCCCAGTTGCGCAGGCGCCGGTCATCACCCAGGTCGGCATAGGGGTTGCGGTACCGGCCCCGCCACTCGTCGAAGGCGTCGCGAAAGCCCGGGTCGAGGTACTCGCGGTACTGCGCGTGGCTGCCCCCGGCGTGGGTGTCCGCCGAGATGAGTGTGTAACGGGCGTCGTCGCTGGCCGACATGGCATACCCCCTGTGCCGGGCGTCGCCTGCACGCTACCCGGGTGGACGGGTCCGTGCCTGCCCGACCGTGGCGATCCCCGACGGCGCGACGGTGGGACTGCCGGGGCGGTCTACCAGAACTCTTCGAAGTGGATGTTGCCCGGGTCGCGGCGCTTGTCGAGCTTGAAGCCCCGCTCCACGAGCAGCTCGACCACCCCGGTGGGTTGCGGGTACACCGGCTCGTCCCCGGACTCGTCCGGCAGGCCGATCATGTCGGGGTTGCCGCACACGAACACCCGCACCCGCTCGGGGTCGAGTTCCACACCCAGACCCTCCGGGGTGAACTCCGAGCGCACCACGTCCTGGATGTAGCGCTTCTCCACGTCGGGTTCCCGGGTGGGGATCGCCAGGTAGGTGTAGTTGTCGAAGCGTTCGGCCAGGGCCAGGTTCTTGTCGTGGTACACCAGGTCCGACCAGTGCCGGGCGGTCACCACCGACACGATCGGTCCGGTGTGCCCGGTGCGGAGCAACTCGACGATCATCGCCAGGTTGGGCGCCTCTCCGGTGCCGGTGGCCAGGAACACCAGCGGCATGGTCGGGTCGTCGACCGCCGCGGCGGTGTAGCGCCCGGCCATCTTGCGACCCATGAACAGCCGGTCGCCCACGTCCTTGAGGGCCAGGCGCGGGGTCAGTCCGGGCACGAAATCGTCCTCGGGGTGCACCAGCACCGCGTAGATCTCGATGTCGTCCAGGTTCTCGCAGCGGGCCAGGTCGGCCACGCCACGATCCACGTGGTAGTCCTCGCTGGTGAACACCGGGGTCGACACCGAATAGGAGCGGCGCACCAGCTTGGACCACTTGGTGTCGATGTCGGCCTCCAGCGCGGTGTCACAGCGCGGCTCCCAGTAGCCCAGCCCGAGCGAGGCGTAGGTGCCGGGCACGAACGACACCGGGCCGTCGTCGGGTTTGACCCCGAAGAGCCACACCTCGTCGGTCAACCGGTCGAAGTAGGTGATGGTCGCGTTGTAGTAGTGCTCGGCGAGCTGCGGACCCCACTCGTCGAGTTGGGGCTGCGCGTCGGCGAAGCTCAGCGAAGCGTCGATGTTGTCTGGCAGGGCCACGATGGTCCGTCCTCGTCAAGGGTCGACTCCGAAAGCGTGTTCACCCTATTACCGCCGCCGGACCCCACCCGGACCCGACCCCGGCCCGGCGCCGACCGCGCCCACCGACGGGTGCTCCAACCAGTCGGCGGACACGTCGTCGAGGGCCGGTCGGTCCTCGGTGGTGGTTGGCACCGGGGCACCATCGGCACCGATCAGGCGTGCGTCGCTGGCGAGTTTTGCGCCCGCACGACGCAGGATCGTGTGGAGCACCTCGAAGGCCTGGGGGGACAGCTCGGTGAGCGGCCGGTTGCGGTGGACGCGCACGCCCAGGTCCACCCGGGCGATGCGGTCCAGGCCGTGGCGGGCGGCCACGTCGATGAGCAGGCCCACGTCCACGCCGTAACCCGCCGCGAACCTGATGGCGCGCAGCACCTCGCGGCGGCCGGCGATCTCCCCCGAGAGCGGCTGGGGAACGCCGGCCAGGTGCGGGTGGTACAGCGACAGGGCGGGGCGGGCGACCAGCTCGGTGACCCGACCCCCCGGCAGACCCCCGGCGCCCACGGGACGGGCGTAGTGGCCCTTGGCGAACACACAGTCCGGGTCGGTGACCAGCGGGTGCAACAGCCGGGTGACGAAGCCGGTGTCGAAGTCCACGATGTCGGCGTCCACCCAGGCGATCAGGTCGGTGGCCACCGCGGCGAGCGACTTCCACATCGCCTCGCCCTTGCCTCGTCGCCGACCCGCATCGGGCAGCACGTCCGCGGAGGACAGCACCGTGGCCCCGGCGTCGGCGGCGATGCGGGCGGTGGCGTCGGTGGAGGCGTCGTCGATCACCACCACCGCGTCGAGCAGCGGGACCGCCTCGACCAGGTCGGTGCGCAGCGCCTCGACGATGGGACCGATCGTGGCGGCCTCGTCGTGGGCGGGCAGGCACACCGCAGCGGTCGTGGTGCCCTTGCGCGCGGCCAGGTCGGCTGCGTCGATCAGCGGCTGGGCGGTGGCGCTCATGCCTCGCGCCGGTTGTCGAGGTCCAGGTTGGTGGTGGGCGCCACGACGTCGCCGTTCTCCAGGGCCCGCTGCACCTGGAGGAAGGCGACGGTCTCGGCGACGTCGTGGACCCGGAAGATCGCCCCGGGCCCGGCACCCACGTAACCGATCGCCGCCAAGGTGCCCGGAAGCCGGTCCGCGGGTCGCCGGCCGGTGACGGCCCCGATGAAGTCCTTGCGCGACAGGGCCCACAGCACCGGGTGGCCCAGCGCCTCGATCCGGTGCCGGTTTCGCAGCACCTCGATCGACTGGTACGGGGTCTTGGCGTAGTCGATGCCCGGATCCACGATGATCGAGGCCGGGTCGAGGCCGCCGGACACCGCGGTGGCGATGCGCTCGGAGAGCATCGCGACCACATCGTCGGTCACGTCGTCGTAGAGGTCCAGGTCGAGCAGCTTGTGCTTGGGGGCGACCCGGGTGTGCATGACCACCAGGCCACAACCGGCATCCGCGCACAGACCGACCAGGTC
>CAYVAS010000079.1:0-11174 GCA_964449375.1 uncultured Iamiaceae bacterium
CCCGCCACGATGCCCGACGAGGTCGTGCGCTACGGCACCCCGGTGCAGATGTTCCAGCGCACCGCGTTGGAAGACACCGAGGTCGGCGGCCAGGCCATCGCCGCCGGCCAGCGGGTCGGGTTGCTGTACGGCTCGGCCAACTACGACGAAGAGGTCTTCGCCGAGCCGCGCCGGTTCGACCCGTTCCGCGACCCCAACCCCCATGTGGGCTTCGGCGGCGGAGGCAACCACTTCTGTCCGGGCACGCACCTGGCCCGCATGGAGATCCGTCTGATCTTCGATGCGATCGCGGAGCACATCCCCGCCATCGCCCCGGCCGGACCTCAGCAGCGCTTGAGGTCGGGGTGGCTGAACGGCATCAAGGCGATGCCGGTCACCTACACCTGAGCCCGACCCGGCGCGCTCGGGTCCACCCGGGCACTCCTCAGCCGTCGTGGCGACGTAGCATCCCGACCACCCTGGCCCAGGTGACCCGTGACCCGCGGTGCAGCAGCACCTGGGAATAGACGCGGGAGGTGAGCTTCCAGGCCAGGCCGATGCCCACGACCAGCAGCACCAGCGCGGTCACGATCTCCAGCACCGACGCGGAGCCCGCCGCCATGCGCTGGGGCATCAGGATGGGGGCGAAGGGGGGCAGCACCGAGGTCACCCGGGCCAGCGTGGAACCAGGGTTGGCGACGATGGTGAACATGACCACGTAGGCGCCGATCAACGCGGTGTTCACCGGCGCGGCCGCCCCGGCGGCGTCCTCCTGGCGGCTCACCAGCGACCCGGCGAGCGCAAAGAACATCGCGTAGAGCGAAAACCCCAGCAGGTACCACAGCAGTGCCATGGGAATCGCCGACCAGATCGAGGAGGGGATCTCGGTGTCCGATATCGCCAGCGACGCCATTCCGGCGGCGACCAGCACGCTGAACTGGGCCATCGCGGCCACGCCGATCCCCGCGACCTTGCCGCCGAGCAGCTCGTCGGCCCGCAGCCGGGCCAGCAGCACCTCCACCACCGCGGTCGACTTCTCCTCCACGACGCCCGAGAGGATCTGGCCACCGAAGATCTGCAGCGAGATGAACAGCAGCGCGGCCGCGAGGGTGCCCGCGATCACCTCACGGACGTCCACGCTGTCGGGTCGGACACGGACCCCTTCGGTGAGTGGCTCCACCGCCAGTGCCTGGCGGACCGCGGCGCTGTCCAGACCGGCGTCCGCGAGGTTGGCCTGCAACTGGGAGAGGGTCCATGCCCGGTGGACGATCGCGGTGTCGGTGGAGTCCGCGTTGCGTTCCACGATCAGGTGGTGCCCGTCGGTGTCGACCACGAAGTCGGTGTCGCCGTCGTCGAAGGCGACCAGCGCCTCGTCCACACTCGCCGCGCGCTCCAGCTCCAGGCGGCGGTCCGCGGCCGTCGCGGTGGCGCGCAGCGAGTCGGCGACGGTCTCGGCGGCGTCGCCGGTCACGGTCACCGGGATCGGACCGGCCGGGTCGGACCCGGCGAGGCGGGTGCCCACCCCCACCGCCAGGATCAACACCACGAACACCCCGGTGACCACGTAGTAGGAGGGTCGCCGGAGCCGGTCGCGCAGCTCGCGGACCGCGACCAGCCGGACCGTGCGCCACCGGGCGCTCACCGGGTCTGCTCCGCGGCGACGGCGTTGCGGAAGATCTCCGACAAGTCCGGCGGGCGGTACGAGTACGCGACCACCGGACCGGTCCGGGCCGCGTCGTCCAACAGGACCTGCGGGTCTGCGTCGGCGTCCAGCCGGATCTCGAAGTCGGTGTCGGTCAGGCGGCGGACCGCGTCGGTTCCGGGTCGCCAGTCGTTGGCCTCGGCGAAGGACAGGTGCAGGATGCGGACGCTGCTTGCGGTTCGCAGCGCGGTCACCTCACCGGAGAGCACCACCTGACCCCGGTTCACCACGACCACCGAGGTGCACAGCGACGCCACCAGGTCGAGCTGGTGGCTGCTCAGCAGAATCGCGGCGCCCTCGGCGGCGACGGCGCGCAGGGTGTCGCTCAGGGCGGTCACCGCGATCGGGTCCAACCCGGCAAAGGGTTCGTCCAGCAGCAACAGGTCGGGTCTGGCGGCCAGGGCCATGGCGAGCTGGACCCGTTGTTGATTGCCACTGGAGAGCTCCTGGACGTCCTGGCCGGCGTGCTCGGTCAGGTCCAGGCGTTCGATCCACTCGTCGGCGGCGGCCTGCGCGTCGGTGGCGGTCGACCCCGACAGGCGGGTGTAGTAGACGATCTGGTCCCGGACGCGCATCCGCGGGTACATACCCCGCTCGGCGGGCAGGTAGCCCACCCGCCGTCGCTGCGCCGCGTCGATCCCGGCGCCGCTCCAGGTGATCCGTCCCGCGTCGACGGTGATCAGCCCCATCACCGCCCGCATCGCAGTGGTCTTGCCCGCCCCGTTGGGTCCGAGGAAGCCCACGATCTCACCGGGGCGCACCGCGAAGGACACCGCGTCGAGGGCTCGGACCGCGGCGAAGTCCTTGGTGACCGCGTCGACGACGAGCATCGACTGCGACGATACGGGGCGGCGGGCCCCGTCACCGCGTCAGGGGCGCGGGTGTCCGACGGCGGTGGGCGCGGCCCGCCCGGTCATTCCGGAGGGGCGATCTGCTTGCCGCGTTGGTAGTGCCGGAACTCCCGGACCTCCATGTTGCGCTTGTACCAGACCATCGCCGGCCTGCCCGGCTCGGGATCGTCGGCGAGCCCGCCGCGGTAGTGCGCCTCGTAGAACAGGCGCCCGTCGGTGTCGTAGTCGCACACCGCCGGTGACCCGTCGATCGGGTCCGACAGCACCCCGGTCTGGAAGTGCTGGACGGTCTTGAGCGCCCCGGTCCCGGGGTGGTAGTGCACCACGGCGGGGGAGCCGTCCACGGGGTCGTGGAGCTGGCCGAACTGGTAGTGCTCGATGATCGCGACCGATCCGTCGCGGTGGTACATGGTGATCGCCGGGGTTTCGGCGTCGGGATCGTGGGGGACCCCTTCGTGGTAGTACGAGACCGCCGCGATGTCGCCGTTCTCGCGTCTGGTCACCACCGCTTCTGCGGTGTGTGGCCCCTCGACCATCGTCGACTCTCCTTGTCTCGGCTCCGCTGCCCTCGAAGTTTTCGAGTGTACCCAGCGCCTGGGCATCGCCCTCACCCATCCGGCGCGGATCGTCCGTAGCCTGGGATGCATGGTCGCCTCGTCGAATACCACGGCCGAATATCGCGCGGTGCTGCTGCAGGAACGGACCCGAACCGAGACCCGACTCGCGGGGCTGCAGCGGGCCTTCGACGAGTTCGTCGAGGGTGCCGAGTACGTCAACACCGACGACGAACACGACCCGGAAGGATCAACGATCGCCTATGAGCGTGCCCAGGTGATCGCGCTACGCGACGAGGCCGCCGCCCGCCTCGAGTCCCTCGACCGTGCCCTGGAGGCCCTCGACGCCGGTGAGGTCGACCGTTGCGTGGCCTGCGGCGGCCCCATCGGATCCGAACGGCTGTTGGCGTTGCCCGGCGTCGACACCTGCGTGGGGTGTGCCCGCTGACCTCGCCGGGAACGTTCCGGCGGTCGTAGGATGGAGCCGTCCGCGTCACCGGAGAACGAAACAGCGATGAGCGACGGGTCCGACCTCGACAACCGAAACGACATCGAGACGATGGTGCACCGCTTCTACGGCAAGGTGCGCGTCGACCCGCTGCTGGGACCGCTGTTCAACGACGTGGCCCAGGTGGACTGGCCCGAACACCTCGACAAGCTGACCGCGTTCTGGAGTCGGGCGCTGCTGGGTGAGCCCGGCTACGTGGGCAACCCGTTCCGGGCGCACGTCCAGATCCACGACCAGCAGTGCTTCACCCGCAACCACTTCGACCGATGGCTGCGCCTGTTCCACGACACCATCGACGCCCACTGGTCGGGCCCCCATGCCGAAGGTGCCAAGGAGATGGCGCGCCGGGTGGCCGCGGTGCACTCCAACCAGCTCATCGGCGAGCGGTACGAGTTCGACCCCGACCGGCACACGATCCCCCTGGGCGTGTCGCTGTAGCACCACGCCTCGGTCGGGCCGCGCCCCGGTGGCCCGGTCGGGCTGACTACGCTGCCCGAAGTCGGTCGTCGATCGAAGGGGAGCCTGCGATGCCAGGAGCGTCCACGACCCGCAGTGTCGTGGTGGTGTCGATGCTGGTGGTCGCGTCGGTGGTCGGCCTGGCCGGGCAGGCGGGCGCCGCGGGGGTGACCACCCACCGGTGGATGGCCGAGACCGCCCTGGACCTGTTGCCCGACGGCGACATGAAGGCGCTGCTCACCGCCAACCTCGCGTCGTTCCAGACCGGCACGGCCTTCCCCGACAACGGCTATCTGGGCTCCAACACCTACGGCGAGACCGCGCACTGGCAGCGGTACCACGACGCGCTCATCGACGCGATCCGTGCCCGCCCCGACTGCGGTGATCTGACCGACGCGCACGGGCCGTGCGCGGAGCTGATCGCCTTCGCGTTGGGCGTCGCCGCCCACGGCGTCGGCGACGAGGTGTGGGACTGGCTCTTCGAGCCCTACGGTCCGGACCTGGACGAGTATTGGACCGGGGTGCCCACCGCCAACGATGGGGGCGCCGAGACCCAGATGGACCTGGTGGCCATCGGGCTCTACGGCGTGGCCCGGCCGTTGTCGGCACCGGTGCCCGACGAGGACCTGGTCGCCCAGGCCCTGGGCACCGCCGGCCAGCCCGGGGTGAGCACCGACGAGTTCGCCCTGCTCGACAGCGTCGGACTGCTCTGGGACATCGAGAAGGGCTGGTCCGACGCCCACCTGGACGAGGTGCTCGCCGCGATGCCCTGGATGTCGGACAACCTGCAGACCGCCCCGGGAGGGGTCGACTTCGCGGCCGTGGCCATCGCGGGGTACTGGGAGTCGCTGTGGGGCCGCCTGCTCGGCGACCAGCCGGCCACCCGGGTCTCGATCACCTACCCGGCACCGGGCCAGACCGGCGTCCCGGCCACCGGTTGGGACCGCGCCTCGTTCCAGCCGGGCTCCAGCCCCGGACGGGGCGGCGCGGCCACCCGGATCGCCGCGGTGCTCACTTCGGCCCGGCCCTACACCGGGGCCAGTGGTGGGCTGCCGGTGACCAACGACCTGCCTGCCGACTCGATGACGATCACCGACCTGTCCACTGGCGAGCCGGTGCCGCTCAAGTCGGGCTACCCCCGCAGCGTGCCCTACTCGGCCCACGGTGGGGAGCACACCATCGGTACCCAACCGGCGGAGAACCTGGACGAGTGCACCTGGTACCGCGTGGACGTGTCGGTGACCGCACCGGTGCTGGACGCCCGGGGTCTGGCGGTGACGCCGCATTCGTGGCAGTTCCGCACCGAGTGCGACGACCCGGATCCGTCCGAGACGACCACGACGACCCCGGGTCCGTCACTGACCGCCCCGACGAACCCGGGCCCGTCACCGACCGCCCCGACGACGGCGCCTCCGACCTCCGCGCCGCCGGTGACCGTGCCGCCGGCGACGGCCCCGCCCACCACGGTGGTGCCGACCACCACCGATCCGGGGACCGGTCCGGCCACGGTGGATGCCGAGCGCGCCGAGCGGCCGGACCGACCCGGCCGGTGGGCGCCGCCGGCACGACCCAGAGGCCACGATCCGACCTACGCCGGCTGACGCGGCGGCCGCCCTCGTCGCGGGCAGGCTCATCGGATCAGTGACCGAGGTCCCTGTCGGGACCGCCGTACCGATTTCTAGGCTTGCCGGCGTGTTCCCCTCGTTCTCTCCCGCGCTGCGGGACCGCTGGATGGCCCAACGTCCCCTGTTCGTCCTCGGCGCGCTCGGGATCCTCGCCGGCGGCGTGGTCGCCGCGATCGCCCGACCCACCGATTGGGGCCACGGCTCCTGGACGGCGGCCTACCTGGTG
The DNA here is from genome assembly GCA_964449375.1 of uncultured Iamiaceae bacterium. Lineage (GTDB taxonomy): Bacteria > Actinomycetota > Acidimicrobiia > Acidimicrobiales > Iamiaceae > JAFDWI01. The sequence continues at coordinate 5,902 of CAYVAS010000079.1, forward strand.
CTCGTGGTGGGCGTCGGCCAACTCGCGGTGGCCTTCGCGCAGGCTTCCCTGGCTCCCCGGGTGCCGTCCCGGGGTCGGATCTGGGCCGAGGTGGTCTGCTGGAACGTCGGTTCCGGGATCATCATCGCCGCCACCCAGGTCGACGCGCCGATCCCGGTTGCGGTGGGCAGCGCGTTGTTCCTTGCGGCGCTGGCGATCGCCGCGGACGTGGTGCGACCCCGTAGCGACCTCACGGGATCCGCGGCGCTCGTCCTGGGCCTCTACCGGGCCCTGCTGGTGATCCTCGGGGTGAGCGTGTTCGTCGGGATCGTCCTGTCGGTCGCCCGCGCCTGAGCGACCCGGGAAAGGCCATCGGCCACCGTTCAGAACCGCATCGCGTCCAGGAGCGCCTCGGCGACGTGTCGGTTCCCGTCGAGGTGCACCGTGTCCAGTCCCCGACGGCGCCACACCATCAGCAGCATCGCGGCCCCCGCCCCACCGAGGGTCACGTCGGCGTCACGACGGACCCGGCCCGGGCCGCCAGCGGTGTCCGGCGCGTCGAAGTGCAGGGTCCATTCGCCCGGCGAATCAGGTGGCGCGTCGGTCACGACCAGGCGCACCGTGCGGCCCACCAGCCCGGCGGGCGGTTCCGCGCCGGGACCGACGCGGCCCGCGACGAACACTTCGACCCATTCGGCGACCCCGTCGGCGGCACTCGCCGAATCGAGCGGCGTGCCGGTTGGTCCCCCGGCCGCCGCGACGGCATCTGTGGCGTCGACCCGGTGGACCGCGACCTCGTGGGCCTGACGGCGCAGCCAGAACGCCACGGTCGCCGGTCCCGTGAACGACGCGACCGGCCGGGAAAGGTCGGCGGCCTCGAAGGCGACCAGCAGCTCGTCGAGCGCGGCGCGGTAGGCGTCCACACAGGCGGGGCCCCGGGGCAGCGACGGCGCCGCCCGGGCGAGCAGTGAAGTGTCGGCGTCGGCGTCCGCGGCGAGCACGCGGGTCACCCAGCGGTGGATCCGGCCCACGTGGCGCACCACGCGTTCCACGGTCCAGTCCGGCAGGGCCGGCACCGGCGCGGCCAACAGCTCGACGGGCACGGCGGCCAGCCGGTCGCCTTCGACGCGGATCGTGTCCAGCCACCGCCGGCGCTGCTCGTCCAGGTTCGTCATGGGCCGATTCTGGTCGACGCACCCGTCGCAGCGCCCGCGGTCCGCCGTCCGGGCCGGCGGCACTGTGTCAGGATCGGCCGGACGGACCCACGAGCGACGAGGAGATCGATGCCCCGCGACACGCCCCTGGTGATCGGGCTCGACGTGGGCACCTCCGCGGTCAAGGCGGCGGCCTTCGGCCCCGGTGGCCAGGCCGGGCCGGTGGTGCGACGGCGCCTGCCGCCGACCGTCGACCGGTCTGGGTTCGTGACCCAGCCGATCGACGGGGTGCGCGCCGCCACCCTCGACGCGCTCGCTGCCGCGGTGCGGGCCGCGCCGGGACCCGTCGACGCGGTCGCCGCGAGCACCGCGATGCACGCGGTCGCCGCACTCGACGCAGCCGGCCGTGCGGTGACCGACCTGGTTCCCTGGGCCGACCGGCGTGCCGGGCCGGTGGTGACCGACTGGATCCGCACCGGTTCCGCCGCCTTCGTCCACGACCGCACCGGAGTACCGCTGCACCCCATGGCGCCGCTGGCCAAGCTGGCCTGGTTCACCTCCGACGCGACCACCCGGGCCCCGGGGGTGCGGCGCTGGGTGGACCTCAAGGCGCTGGTGGTGCAGTGGCTGACCGGAGAATCGGTGACCGACCACTCCTCGGCGTCGGGGTGGGGACTGCTCGACGTCCGCAGCCGAACCTGGGACCCGGACGCGCTGGCACTGGCCGGTGTGGACGCCACCGCGCTGCCCGAACTGGACGCGCCGAGCGCGTCCCGGCCGCTGGCACACGACGCCGCGGCCGCCGTGGGACTGGCCGCGGGCACACCGGTGGTGCTGGGCGCGGCGGACGGACCGCTGGCGAACGTGGGGGTCGGGGCGATCTCCCCCGTCGTCGCCGGCTTGTCGCTGGGGACCTCCGGGGCGGTGCGCGTCGTGGTCGACGAGGTGCCGGCGCGCCTGGACGGGTTGTTCTGTTACGTGCTCGACGAGCAGCACTGGGTGCTGGGCGGGGCGGTGTCGAACGGTGCGAACGTGCTGGACTGGCTCGGCGAGACGCTGGGTCCCGCGGATCTCGATCCCACCGCGGCCGCACTGCGTACCCAGGACCTCGCCGCGGCCGCGCCGGCGGGTTCCGACGGGCTGGTCTGTCTGCCCTACCTGGAGGGTGAACGCGCGCCGCTGTGGGACGCCGAGGTGCCCGGCGCCTACCTGGGTCTGCGTCGGGCGCACACCCGGGCGCACCTGGCCCGGGCCGCGCTGGAAGGGGTCGCCGCCGGGCTGGGCGTCGTCGTCGACCGGATCCACGACCTCACGCCGGTACGACGGGTGCTGGCCACCGGCGGTGCGCTCGTCGCACCGTTGTGGCGACAGCTCGTGGCCGGCGCGATGCGTCGCCCGACCACGGTGGTCCACGTGGCTGAAGGCTCGGCCCTGGGGGCGGCGGCCGTGGGCCTCGTGGGCCTGGGGGCGGCCGCGGACCTGACCGTGGCCCGGGAACTGCTGGGCCAGCCCGGTGACCCGGACGCGGAGTTCGCGCCCGAGCCGGTTCCCGACGCGGTGGCCGCGGCGGCCGAAGCGACCCGGATGTTGCTGGGCCGACGGGCCGAGGAGCTCGGCGGGGTCGTCCGGGCCTACCAGATCTGATCTCGTTGGAAGACCGGGCCGCCTCCGGTCCATCGGCGCCGACCGGCGGCCGGAGCCGGCTCAGGTGAGCGTGTTGGGGACGTGGCGGTGCGGACCGAAGAAGCCGATGTGGACCTTGCCGGTGGCACCGTGGCGGTCGTCGTGGAAGTAGATCCGGGGGATCTGGTGGTTGCCGCCTTCGGCGATCTTCAGGTGCGCCTGCATCTCGATGCGGCCCGAGGCGGCCACGGCCGGGTCGACGGGAAAGACCCGGCGGGAACGCAGGGACTCGTTGCTCATGACCGTCTCGGACTCGCGCATGGCCAGCTTCTTGGACGACGCGGGCCAACTGAACGCGCTGCGGTTCGCCTTGCACCACTCCCAGAATCCGGGTCCGAACTCGGAGTCGAGCGCGAAGGCGTTCAGCGCCTGCAGGCCCCGCCAGGCGGTCCGGCCCCAGGCGGCCGACTCGACCCGTTGGTCGAGTTCGGCCAGGTCCCGGCAGGCCTCGTCGGGCAGCACGATGCCCGGCAGGTGGCGCTTGGCGGCCTCGGCGGCGGCGGCGAGACCGCCGACGTCGGGTGGGGGATCGTCGGGTCCGGCCGCGGCGGCGGTCGCGCCGGCGGCACTGAAGCGGTGCAGGGCCGCCTGCAACAGGTTGATCCGCCCTTCGGCCTCCTCGAGGTCGCCGAGGTGGTCGAGTTTTTCGTCCTGGGCGCGGGCGAGTTGGTCCTCCAGCGCGAGCACGCGGGCCTCCAGGTGATCGTTGCGGGCCCGGAGCGCGTCGAGGTCCGCGTGCAGCAGCGGCAGCAGCTCACGGGCCGCCGTCGGTGGCCGACGGGCCGTGGTCACCGGCGCCAGCAGCCCCAGGATCGTGTGCGGCACCGCGCGCGGGTCCCTCACCACTCGTTCGGCGTCCAGCCACCGGTGCCGGGACGGGCGCGGTTCGGTGGGTGACACCCCGGGCAGGTACACCCGCACCGCGCCGGGCTCGACCCCCAGGTCCTCGCCCAACAGGGTTCTGAGGTGCACCAGTCCCGCGGGCCCGATCAGGTGCACCAGCGCGCTGCCCGCCAGCACCAGCGCCGCGTACTCCGCCGCCTGACGTGTGTTGTCCGGGGGTATCTCCGGTGCGCCGGCGAAGACCACCAGGGGCAGGTCGCGGGCCGGGTCGACGAGGCGTTCCACGAAGGCGGGGACTTCACCGGGGCGCAACGCGCGGGGCGTGGCCTGTAGCCGGGTCGGGCCACGGCGCGGGGCTCGACCCGTGGCGACCAGGCGGGTCACCAGGTCGGGCGGATGCACCGTGGTCGTGGGCGTGGCACGGTGGCTGACGCGGGCCTGGTCGATCCAGATCGGGCCTTCGGTGTCCTCGGTGGGCACCGTGGTGGTCAGCGTCGTGGTGGTCACCTGGACGCCGTCGTCGACCTCGAGGGTGCAGCGCTGGATGGATCCGGCCTCACCGGCTCCGGCTTCGACGCGGGTCGTCACCCCGTCGACCGTCTCGACTTCGCCCACGGCGAAGGACCGCTCGGCACTGTGGTGTCGCCCGACCCAGTCGACGAAGGCCGCTTCGGCCCGGTCGTGCAGACCGGCCGCCTCGTCCTGCCAGATCGCCCGGAAGATCAGCGACACGTCGGGCGGTGCGGGGAGGGGCTCATGGACCGTCCCAGTCTGGCCCATGACCTGCGCCCCGTCGACGGAGGGTCGTCCGGTGCGCCAAGCTGGGGTCATGGCAATCGACTTCACCCTCAGCCCGGACCTCGAGGCGCTGCGCATGCGCGTCCGGGATTTCGTCGACACCGAGATCAAGCCGGTGGAGGCGGAGCTGACCGATCCGGACCACATCGAGGACCGCGCGGAGTACATCCAGAAGCTGCTCGGGATGCGGGCCAAGGCCCAGGAGGCGGGGATCTGGCTGCCCCACATGCCCGAGGAATGGGGCGGCATGGGGCTGGGGCACGTCGAGCTGGCGATGGTCCAGGCCGAGGCGGCCAAGGCCTACTACGGCCCCTTCGTGTTCAACTGCATGGCCCCCGACGAGGGCAACATGCACACGCTGCTGCGGTTCGGCACCGACGAGCAGAAGGAGAAGTACCTGCGCCCCCTGTGCGAGGGCGTCGCGATGAGCTGTTTCGCGATGACCGAACCCGAGGTCGCCGGGTCGGACCCGACCCTGATGCGCACCACCGCGGTGCCCGACGGTGACGAGTGGGTGATCAACGGGCACAAGTGGTTCATCTCGAACGCGCACCGGGCCAAGTTCGCGATCCTGCTCGCCCGCACCGAGGACGACCCGGACATGCCCCAGGCGGCGACCACCGCGTTCATCGTGGACATTCCCTCCGAGGGGTGGAACCACGTGCGCGACGTGGCCACCATGCACGGCTCGTCGGGCCACGCCGAGATCGTCATCGAGGACCTGCGGGTGGCCGACGCCAACATCCTGGGCGAACGCGGCGGCGGGCATCTGCTGGGCCAGGCCCGGCTGGGTCCGGCCCGCCTGGCCCACTGCAT
>CAYVAS010000080.1:0-11072 GCA_964449375.1 uncultured Iamiaceae bacterium
GGTGCGCGAGATCGCCCTGGAGGCCGGGGTGCAGGCCACGTTCATGCCCAAACCGCTGCCCGGGGTCCAGGGCTCGGGGATGCACATCCACCTGTCACTGTTCGAAGACGACCGCAACGCGTTCGCCGATACAGAAGACCCGCTGCAGCTCTCGGACTTCGCCCGCGGCTTCATCGCCGGGTTGTTGCACCACGCCGCGGAGATCACCGCGGTCACCAACCAGCTCGTGAACTCCTACAAGCGACTGGTGACCGGTTCGGAGGCGCCGTCCCACGTGACCTGGGCCCGGTCCAACCGCTCCGCGCTGGTGCGGGTGCCCCCCACCCGGCCGGGTCGGGCGGACGCGGTTCGTCTGGAGTACCGGTCACCGGACCCTGCCTGCAACCCGTATCTGGCGTTCTCGCTGCTGCTGGCCGCAGGGCTGCGAGGCGTGGAGGAAGGCTATGAGCTGCCCGCCCGCACCGACGAGGACCTGTCGACGCTGTCCGACGCGGAGCTCGCCGACCGCGGGATCGCGCCGCTCCCCCAGTCGTTGGCCGAGGCCCTGGACGTGATGGAATCCTCCGAGCTGGTGCGCGAGGCGCTCGGACCCCACATCCACACCTGGTTCCTGCGGAACAAACGCACCGAGTGGGCCGACTACCGCGCCCAGGTCACCCCCTTCGAACTCCAGCGGTACCTGACGTCCTGGTAGGCCGGGCAGTGTCCGCCGAGGTCGCACGTGGGAGAATCCCGGGCGTGGAACCGCTCGTGGTGTTCCCCGACCCGCCCAGTGCCCTGGCGCGCGCGCTGGCGGACGCGGAGACCACCTTCGTCGTGGTCGACTCCCTCGAGGCCGAACAGCAGGCCCGGCCCGACGCGGGCTGGCGGGCCGCGCTGGTGGTGGCCCGGTCCACCCCAGGGGAGGCCGCGGCGTTCGCCGCCGCGCTGGGCGCGGAGACCCCCGAGGTGCCGATCATGGTCCTGGTGGACGCCGAATGTCTGGAGACCGCCCCCGGCGAGCTGGCCGACGCCGAGGCCGACTTCGACGACTTCTGTGTGCTCCCCCTGCGCTCCGGTGAGCTGGAACTGCGACTGGCACGGCTGGCCTCTGCCGCGCCCGGGACCGACGAGACCGACGCGGACGTGATCGAGTACGGACCGCTACGGATCAACACCACCACCTACCAGGCGATGATCGACGGCGAGCCGCTGGATCTGACCTACATGGAGTACGAGCTGCTCAAGTACTTCGCCCAGCGCCCGGGGCGGGTGTGCACCCGGGAGGTGCTGCTGGGGCAGGTGTGGGGCTATGAGTACTACGGCGGGGCGCGCACCGTGGACGTCCACGTCCGACGCCTGCGGGCCAAACTCGGCGAACACCACGCCGGGCTGATCGGCACGGTCCGCTCGGTGGGCTACCGCTTCGGCACGTCACCCTGGGGGTGAACGAGGCGGTACGGTGGCGCCGCACCCGACCGACCGAGAAGGGACCTTCTTCGATGTCCGACGTCGTCCGGTACGAGCGGATCGACCGCACCGCGCTGATCACCCTGGACCGGCCCGAGGCCCGCAACGCCCTGTCCCGGCAGGTGCTGGTGGACCTGGCCGCGGCCGTCGAGGCGGCCGACGCCGACGACACCGTCGACGCGATCGTGCTGACCGGCGCGGACCCGGCATTCTGCGCCGGGCTCGACCTGAAGGAACTCGGCGCAGGCGGCGGGCCCGGTCCGATGCCGGACTTCCGCCGGGCCGACGGCACCAGCGGACCCTTCGGCGCGACGGCCAAACCGGTGATCGGCGCGGTCAACGGCGTGGCGGTCACCGGCGGTCTGGAACTGGCCCTGGCCTGTGACTTCCTGGTGGCCTCCGAGCGCGCCCGTTTCGCCGACACCCATGCCCGTGTGGGTATCCAACCCGGGTGGGGCCTCACCGTGCTGCTGCCCGAGGCGGTCGGGTTGCGCCGGGCGCGCGAGATGAGCGCCACGGGCAACTTCGTGGACGCGCCCACCGCGCTGGTCTGGGGCCTGGTCGACCATGTGGTGCCCCACGACGAGCTGATCGGATTCACCCTCGGGCTCGCCGGCGACATCGCGTCCAACGACGCGGCCGCGGTGCGCCGCATCTTCGCCACCTACGACCAGAACGCGCTCGTCACGCCCGCTGAAGGCTGGGCCAACGAGGCGCGGGTGGTCGCCGCCTGGAACGACGGCCGCTTCAGCGCCGACGACATCGAACGTCGCCGCGCCGAAGTGGCCGAACGTGGCCGGGACCAGATGGAGACCCCGGGGGATTGACGTTGGCCGGGCCCACCACCCGGCCGGGAATTCAGGCGGGGCGCACGTCCTGTGCCTGGTCACCCTTGGGGCCCGACACGACCTCGAATTCGACCGCCTGGCCTTCTTCGAGACTGCGATAACCGTTCATCTGAATTGCCGAGTGGTGCACGAACACGTCAGAGCCTTCGTTGCGGGCGATGAACCCGTAGCCCTTCTCGTTGTTGAACCACTTGACGGTACCGGTCGCCATCTGCGCGACCCCTTTCTGTTCTGCTGGGTCGCTGCTAGTCCTGCGCCCTGCACTCCAATGAGTGCCAGACCCTAGCCCACCGGCATGGGTCGAACGAATCGTTCTGGTCAGGAGTCGAGTTCGAGCAGCTCGGAACCCTCATGACGCGCCTCGGCGTCCTGGGTCGCCAGCGTGCCCAGCAACCAGGCGACCACACAGGAGCCCATGACCACCAGCACGGGGAACACCACGATGAGGAACACGGCCATTGCGATACCACCTGGCATGCCCCCGAGTATCGCACGCCGTGCGGGGTGGGCGCGAACCTCAGCCCGACACCGGGTGGTACGCCCAGGCCTGCACCTCGACCAGCGCACCCAGAGGCAGCTCGGAGACCCCGCACGCGGTGCGGGCGGGGCGGTGGTCGCCGAACTCGGCGACGTAGGTGTCGTTCATGGTGGCGTAGTCGCTCATGTGGCGCAGGTACACGGTGACCGACACCACGTCGCCCAGGCCGGCGCCTTCGGCTTCGAGCAGGCCCCGCAGGTTGGCGATGGCCTGGCGCAGCTCGGCGTGCAAGCCGCCGCGGACCAGCTCGCCGTCCACCGCGCCGATCTGACCGGAGCTGATCAGGAAGTCGCCGGCGCGTACCAGCGGGCGGTAGGGACCGATCGGGGTCGCGGTCATACAGGGGTGCCTTTCAGCGTCGGAGCGGGTCGCCGGCGGCGAGCCGGGACCAGAGGCTAGCCCCCGGCGCCCCGATAGCGTCGGTGGGGTGATCCACCGCATCGACCCTCCCGACGGTCCCCGTTCCGAGTCTTCCGCGCCCCGTCTCGGCGGCGTTCCCCTGACCCGCCGGGCGGTCCTGGTCGGCGGAGCGGCAGCCTTCGTGCTCGCCGCCTGCTCGTCGGATTCGTCCTCCGGGGACTCCTCGGCCACGACCGCCCCTCCCCAACGGGCCTCGCTGATGGCCCTGTTCCCCCTGAACGATCACATCACCGCCGGGGTGCCCCAACGGATCGCGTTCGGCCTGGCCGATCCCCGCGGCGGTGGGTTGTCGGCGGACGGTCCCGACCAGGTGGACTTCACGATCGTCGCCCCCGACGGGTCCACCACCACCCAGACGGCCACCGCCCACCACCAGGACCTGCCCTTCGTGTACTACCCGATCCGGTTCACCCCGGACGCGGCCGGCAACTTCACCGTCGAGGCCGTGGTCGAGGGCGACGAGGTGAACGCGGTGTTCACGATCGCCGAGGAGGGTGCCTCACCGGTGCCCGGCCCCGGTGATCCGCTCCCGTCGATGGCCTCGCCCACCGTGGAGGCCCACCTGGGCGTCGACCCGATCTGCACCCGGGACCCGCACTGCGACCTGCACCAGGTCAGCCTGGACACCGCGCTGGGCGAGGCCCGGCCGGTGGTCTACCTGGTGGCCACTCCCAAGTTCTGCCAGATGGGGGTCTGTGGGCCGGTGCTGGACGTGCTCGAATCGGTCGTGGGGGACTACGCGGACCGGGTCACCTTCATCCACCAGGAGGTGTACCGATCGGCGACCGAAGCCGCCGAGAAGGGCGCCGCAGCGACCCTGACCGAACAGGTCGAGCAGCTCGAACTGCTCTCGGAACCGGTGCTGTTCATCACCGACCGCGACGGGGTGATCCGCCACCGTCTGGACACGGCCTATGACCGTGTCGAACTCACCGAGTCGCTCGAAGACGTCCTCAGCTGAACGAGTTGCCGCAGCCGCAGGTGCTCGAGGCGTTCGGGTTGTCGATCGCGAACCCGGCGCCCTCGAGGCCCTCGGCGTAGTCGAGGGTCGCGCCGTCCAGCATGGACACGCTTCCCGGGTCGACCACGACCTTCACCCCGCCGAAATCCGCGGTGACGTCGTCGCCGCCGATGTCGGAGTCGAAGTACATCTCGTAGCTGTAGCCCGAACAGCCTCCCGGCTTGACCGCGACCCGGAGTGCGAGCGCTTCGTCGCCCTCGGCCTCGATCAGCTCACGGACCTTGGTGCTGGCGTTGTCGGTCAAGGTGATCACGTTGGACATCCTTCCTTCGGGAGGATCGACTTGCTCGTCCCGGCTGCACACTGTACCGGCCGAGACCCCGAAGCGGCCAGATCCCCTGGCCGGAGCCGAAATCGGACTTCGCCGGTACGCTGCGGGCATGACTGCACATCCGCTCCCGACCAGTGACGACATCCGTGCCTCGCTGGCGGCGGTGATCGACCCGGAGCTGGGTTCGAACATCGTCGAGCTGGGCATGGTCCGGGACGTGCAGGTCCACGACGACGGTGCCGTGGACATCGGCGTGGTGCTCACCACCGCCCGGTGCCCGCTGCGCGGCCAGATCAAGAAGGACATCGACCGCCGCATCGGGTCGCTGCCCGGCGTGACCAGCACCCACATCTCCTGGGAGGAGATGACCGCCGAGGAACGCACCCGGGCGATGGAACGGGCCCGCTACAACATGTCCCAGCGCGACGAGCGGTCCTCGCTGTCGCCACGCACCCAGGTGGTGCTGGTGGCCTCGGGCAAGGGCGGCGTGGGCAAGTCGTCGGTGACGGTGAACCTGGCCGTCGCGCTCGCCCAGCGCGGGCTCACCGTCGGGCTGCTCGACGCCGACATCTGGGGATTCTCGGTGCCCCGCATGATCGGGGTGACCGGTCGTCTCCAGGGCGGCACCCGCGACGGCGAGAACGTGATGGTGCCCAACGTGCGCACGTTCGCCCCCGGCGAGGTGCGGGTGGTGTCGATGGGCTTTCTGGTCGAGGACGAGTCGTCCGCGCTGATGTGGCGGGGCCTCATGCTCTCCCGGGGGGTCCAGCACTTCCTCCAGGATGTGGACTGGGGCGACGACCTGGACTACCTGCTCGTCGACATGCCCCCGGGCACCGGCGACGTGCAGATGTCGATCGCCAAGCTCATCCCCCGCTCGGAGGTCGTCGTGGTGACCACACCGGCGCTGGCCGCCCAGAAGGTCGCGGCCCGCATGGTGTCCATGGCGCGCAAGAACTACCTGCGGGTGGCGGGGGTCATCGAGAACATGTCGGCCTTCGAGTGCGACCACGGCACCAAATACGAGCTGTTCGGATCCGGAGGCGGCGAGAACCTGGCCTCCGAGGCCGGACTGCCGTTGCTGGGTCGGATTCCCCTGTCGCCCGAGGTCGTCGCCGGCGGTGACACCGGCACCCCGGCGGTGCTGGGCGACTCGACGACCGCCACCGCGTTCCGGGACATCGCCGAGACGATCCACCTGGCGGCGGTGCCCCTCGCGGAGATGACCACCTGCACCGCCCGCACCGCGATCGCGGAGCTGCTGGCCAAGAAGGCCCGAGCCGAGGCGGCCGAAGCTGCCCAGTCGGCCGATGCAGCCGTGGGCGCCGAAGTGGTGCGCTGAACCTCGACGAAGCGCTCAGCGGATGCGCAGGCGTTGCAGCGCCGCGGGCGGGGTGCCCACCACCTGACGTGACGCGACCTGTGTGGCGGCCGGGGTCGCGCACACCTCGGGTTCGTCCACCGAATCGGTCCGATCGCCGCGCAGCGCCAGGCGACAACCGAACTCGGTTTCCACCGACAGCGACTCGCCCAGCTCGTCGACCACGTCGAGGGTGACCGCTTCGTCACCCGGGTACAGCTCGCGCAGATACTCCGGCGCGTACACCGACACCCCCGCGACCTCGCCGACGGCCTGCTGGTCGGGACCCGGCCAGAAGTCCTCGTAGAGAAACGGCGCCGTGGACTCACAGCAGCCGGTCCCGATGGTGATCGTGAGCCGACCGTCGCGGACCTGCTTGACCCGCTCGATCACGTCGACGGCCCGGTCGGTCGCTTCGATCTGCACACCGTCCATGGTAGGCACTGCCCAGCCCCGTTCGCACCGGGGCCGCTTCGCCCGACGACCCCACCTGTGAGGCCCGACCCATGACCGAATCCGACGCCGTACCCCTCGCCGGAGACCCCGAGGTCGTCATCGCCGCGCCCCAGATCGCCGATGGTGCGGCACTGTGGCGCATCGCCCGGGACTCCCGGGTCCTCGACGTCAACTCGCCGTACGCGTACCTGCTGTGGTGCCGGGACTTCGCGGCCACCTCGGTGCTGGCACGCCGCCGCGACGACGGGCGGGTGCTGGGGTTCGTCACCGGTTACGTGCGACCCGACTCGCCCACGGTGTTGATGGTCTGGCAGGTCGCGGTCGACGAGGCCGCGCGCGGCCGGGGCGTCGCCGGCGCGCTGTTGGACGCGGTGTTCGCCCGCGCCGGGAAGGTCGCGCCCCGCCTGGACCACCTGGAGACGACCATCACCGACGACAACGACGCCAGCCTCGCCCTGTTCGCGGCGTTCGCCGCGCGCCACGGAGCACCGGTGACCCGCATGCCGTTGTTCGCCTCCGCCGACTTTCCCTCCGACTCGGGAGAGGCGCACGCCGCCGAGGTGCTGCACCGCATCGGCCCGATCACCCGTTCCTGATCGCCCCTCCCCCACCGGTACCGCTCCGGCGCGCCCGTCCGCACCCGTGGACCCCGGAGCGGGCGGTGCTAGGGTGGACACCACGCAACGCACGGCCGTCACCTGACGATCGTTCGAGCGGGGTGGTTCGCCAGCAGTGACGAAACTCAAGGATCGCGAGGCGAGGTCGGCATCCTCGCCCGGTCCACGGTTTTGCCCTGGCTCGTGAACCGGGGCACGTTCTGGCGACGCGATCCCTGTGTTCCGGCCACTGCTCGGCGATGCACGCCGCGATCCCACACAGGAGGATCACACCGAATCATGGGACAAGAAATCTTTGCCGCTTACGAATCCGAGGTCCGCAGCTATTCGCGCTCCTGGCCGGTCATCTTCGACCTGGCCCGCGGCGCCAAGCTGTGGGACACCGACGGTGAGGAGTACCTCGACTTCTTCGCCGGCGCGGGCGCGCTGAACTACGGGCACAACCACCCGATCGTCAAGACGGCGCTCAACGAGTACCTGGCCGAGGACCGCATCATCCACTCCCTCGACATGTACACCGTGGCCAAGGAGAACTTCCTCCGCCGGTTCCACGACGTGATCCTCGCCCCCAACGGACTGAACTACAAGGTGCAGTTCCCCGGGCCCACCGGCACCAACGCCGTGGAGGCCGCGCTCAAGATCGCCCGCAAGGTGACCGGACGCGAGACCATCGTGAGCTTCACCAACGCCTTCCACGGCATGACCCTCGGGGCGCTCTCGGTGACGGGCAACTCCATGAAGCGGGGCGGCGCCGGGGTCCCCCTGGTCCACACCGTGCCGATGCCCTACGACAACTACCTGGACGGGTCCACGCCGGACTTCATGTGGTTCGAGCGGTTGCTGACCGACTCGGGCAGCGGTCTGGAGGACCCGGCCGCGGTCATCGTCGAGACCGTCCAGGGCGAAGGCGGCGTCAACGTCGCCCGCGCCCAGTGGCTGCGGGCCCTCGAGGAGCTGTGCCGGGCCCACGGCATCCTGCTGGTCATCGACGACGTGCAGATGGGGTGCGGCCGGACCGGTGAGTTCTTCAGCTTCACCGAGTACGGGATCGAGCCCGACGTGGTGTGCGTGTCCAAGTCCATCAGCGGCTCGGGGCTGCCCATGGCCCTGACCCTCATCAAGCCCGAGCACGACCAGTGGTCGCCCGGTGAGCACAACGGGACCTTCCGGGGCAACAACCCCGCCTTCGTCACCGGCACCGCCGCCCTGGAGCTGTGGACCGACGACACCCTGCCCCGGGCCACCGCCGAGAACGCCACCCGGATGTCGACGGCCCTGACGGCCATGAGCGACGACCACCCGGCCCTCAAGGCCGAGGTGCGCGGCCGGGGTGCCATCTGGGGCCTGGACGTGGGATCGCGTGACCTGGCTGCCAAGATCTGCCGCCAGGCCTTCGCCAACAACCTGCTGGTGGAGACCTCCGGACCCGAGAGCAACGTCGTCAAGCTCCTGCCGCCGTTGACGATCGAGCCCGACGAACTGCAGTCCGGTCTGGAGCGCCTGGCCGACGCCGTGGCCCGGGTTGCGTCCTGACCAACCCGGTGGGTAGTCCCACGATGAGCGCCGGACCGACGGGTACCGGTGGCCGAAGACCAGTGCTGACGAGGAAACGAGGAACTCCATGATCGTGAAACGACTCGCCGACGTGGCCGACACCGAACGGGACGTGCGGGCCGAGACCTGGCGCAGCCGCCGCCTGCTGCTCGCCTCCGACGGGCGGGGCTACTCCCTGCACGACACCGTCCTGTACGCGGGCACCAAGACCGAGATGGAATACGTCAACCACATCGAGTCCGTGTACTGCATCGAGGGTGAGGGCACGCTGGTGGACCTCACCAACGACACCGTCCACCCGCTGACCCCCGGGACCCTCTACGTGCTGGACGGTCACGAACGCCACCGCGTCGAGGCCGACACCGACCTGCGCATGCTCTGCGTGTTCACCCCGCCGGTCACCGGCCTGGAGGTGCACGACGAGAACGGGGCCTATCCGCTGGTCACCGAGGAGTCGGCATGAGCGCGCCCACCGTCGTCGACCGCTACCCCACCCGTCTCACCACCGGTGAACCCACCCCGATGCCCCGGACCGACCCGGTCGTGTGGGGGGAGGGGCCCGGACCGCTGTCCGCCGAGGAGCTGCAACGCTACGACCGCGACGGCTTCCTGTCGATCGAGCACCTGGTACCCGTCGAGGAGGCCGCCGACCTGTTGGCCGAGGCGCACCGGCTCGCCGGCGACCCCCGCGGCCGTGACGACGAACGCTGGATCCGCGAACCCGACGGCGACGAGGTGCGTTCGGTGTTCGAGGTCCACCGCCTCTCCGACACCTTCGCGGCCCTGGTGGCCGACGAACGCCTGGCCGGCATCGCCCGGCAGTTGCTGGGTTCGGACGTGGCGATCCACCAGAGCCGCATCAACCTCAAGCCCGGATTCGGCGGCAAGGAGTTCGACTGGCACTCGGACTTCGAGACCTGGCACGCCGAGGACGGCCTGCCCGCGATGCGCACGACCTCCATCTCGCTCTCGCTGACCCCGAACCTGGACAGCAACGGGCCCCTGATGATCATTCCCGGGTCGCACCGCACGTTCATCCCCTGCTTCGGGGAGACCCCCGAGGGGCACTACCGCTCGTCGCTGCGTCGCCAGCAGGTCGGGGTGCCCGACCACGACGTGATCGCCGAGCTGGCCGACCAGGCGGGGATCCGGGTGCTGACCGGTCCGGCCGGTTCGGCCACGGTGTTCGACTCGAACTGCCTCCACGGCTCCAACTCGAACATCTCGCCCTACCCGCGCTCGAACGTGTTCGTCGTCTACAACTCGGTCGACAACGCGCTCGCGCCGCCCTTCGCCGCTGCCGAACCCCGCCCCGGATTCATCGCCGACCGCGACCCTGTGGTGGTCTGAGGCGTCCTAGTCGGCGACGACGACGCGGTAGCCGACCGTGATGGGGAACCCCGCGTGGGCGGTGCCCGAGAGCGCCAGCCAGCGGGCCGTCCCCCCACGGCGGTCGGCCTGATAGTCGGCGATCAGGTGCTCGATGCCGATCACGTTGCCCGTGTTGGCCGCCCGACAAAGCATGAGCCAGGCCTCCGGGATCACCGCGGTGGGCATGGGGCCGTCCGCTTCCAGCGGGGGAACCCCGGGCACGAAGAACCCGAAGGGAGCCGCCGGCTCCCCCTTCTTGACCATGGCCACCCCGGGGCGCTTGATGACCACCCGACCCGAGTAGATCGTCGCGCCGGCCAGGGCGACCGGGGCGTTGGGGAGCACCGGATCGACCTCGAGGGTCATCGTCGCTGCTCCGCCATGGTCCCGACCCGCCGGTCCGATCCGGTCCGGTGCGCTCTAGATCTCACCCGAGAGCGCCGCGAACTGCAGGTAGTCCTCTTTCTTGGTGCTCGGGTTGGTGTGCACGTGCTTGATCTGCTGGTAGGCGCGGTAGCCCTCCACGCCGAGCTCCCGACCGATCCCGGACTGCTTGTAGCCCCCGAAGGGCCGTTCCGGTGAGATCATGTGGAAGTCGTTGATCCACACCGTGCCGGTCTGCATCTGGTTGGCGATGGACTGGGCCCGCTCGATGTTGGTCGACTGCACCCCACCGGCAAGGCCGTAGATCGAGTCGTTGGCGATGGCCACGGCCTCGTCGTCGTCGGAGAAGGGGATCACACACAGCACCGGGCCGAAGATCTCCTCCTGGGCGATCTTGGCCGAGTTCGGCACCTTCGAGAAGATCGTGGGCCGGTAGAACGAATCCCGGTCCAGGTCGTCGGCCAGCCCGTCGGGCTTGGCGCCGCCCACAACCGGCTCGCCCACCTCGTCGCGGCCCAGCTTGACGTAGCGCTCCACGGTCTCCACCTGCCCGCGGGACACCAGCGGGCCCAGGTCGGTGGCGAAGTCCAACGGGTCGCCGATCACCATCTTGGCGGCCCGGTCGACCAGCAGGTCCAGGAACTCGTCGTAGATCGAGGCGTGCACCAGCGCCCGGGTGCCCGACTCACAGACCTGGCCGTTGTGGAAGAACGTGCCGAAGAGCACCGCGGCGGCCGCGATGTCCAGGTCGGCGTCGTCGAGGACGATGTTGGCGGACTTGCC
>CAYVAS010000081.1:0-11065 GCA_964449375.1 uncultured Iamiaceae bacterium
GGGCGCGGCGGGCCCGGCGACGCTGGGCGGTGCCGTTGCGGGACCGCCCGGGGCGGCGGCGTCGCCCGTGGTCGTGCCCGGCGCGGTCTCGGCCTGCCGGGCGGCGGCGATCTGGGCCTGGCGGCGGGCCACCGCGTCGGCGAGCTCTCCCTGGACGCTGTTCTGGAGCTGTTCCTGTTCGGCGATCAGTCGGGTGGCCTCGGCCTGGGAACGCTCCAGGTCCGCGGCGATCTGCTGCTCGGTCCGGTCCGCCTCGGCCAGGGCGTCGAGCAGATCGTCGTTGGCCTGTTCGGCGGCCCGGAGCTGGTCGACCACCTGTTCGCGGTCCCCGATGCGGATCGCGGCGTAGCCGGTGCGCCGCGACAGGTCCCACTGGCGTCCGTCCAGGGCCATCGAGAGCACATCGCCCTCGTCGAGGCCCACATAGGCCGACATCGCATAGCGTGCGGCGTCCGCGCGGCGGGCCTCCATCTCCAGGCGGGCCACCCGCGAGCGCTGTTCGAGGTCGGCCCGGGACTCGGCGATCTCTGCCAGGCGCACCTGGGACTGGTTGAACTGCTCGCCGATCTCACCGATCCGGGTCTGCAGGTCCATGAGTTCGTCCGCGATGCGCGCGGCTCGGGCTTCCAGGTCGGTGACCTCGTCCGCGCCGGCGGTGCCCGGCGCGATCACCGACGCCACCATCACCGCGAGGACCAACGCTCCTGCGGCCAGCCGGCGTCGTGGCACCCGACGGTGCACGGGCCGGCCCCTCCGGTTGGGGTTCTGCATCGAAGTCGTGATCGCCATGGCACCACCTCGTCGCTTCCCGCCGTCACCGTCGACGGCGGGTTCGCAGGGTCAGACGGTACCCATCGGCACGACGGCATGAAATTTCAAGGCTGTGGTCCCGAAATTCCGGATCCGGCCCACCCGGGCCGCATCCAGGTGCGGCGAGCGTCCGGTCCGCCTCACTCCCACTCGATCGTGCCCGGGGGTTTGGAGGTGACGTCGTAGACGACCCGGTTGATGCCCGGCACCTCGTTGATGATCCGGTTCGACATCCTGGCGAGCACCTCGTGGGGCAGACGGGCCCAGTCCGCGGTCATCGCGTCCTCGCTGGTCACCGCCCGGACGATGATCGGATGGCCGTAGGTGCGTTCGTCGCCCATCACGCCCACCGAACGGATGTCGGCGAGCACGGCGAAGGCCTGCCAGATCTCCCGGTCGAGGCCGGCCGCGGCGATCTCGGCCCGCACGATCGCATCGGCGGCCTGCAGCAGGGCGACGTTGGCAGCGGTGACCTCGCCGATGATCCGCACCGCCAGGCCCGGCCCCGGGAAGGGCTGGCGCCACACGATCTCGTCGGGCAGTCCCAGCTCGGTGCCCAGGGTGCGCACCTCGTCCTTGAACAGGTTGCGCAGCGGCTCGACCAGCTCGAAGTCCATGTCCTCGGGCAGCCCGCCCACGTTGTGGTGGCTCTTGATCTTGGCCGCCTGGGGGGTCCCCGACTCGATCACGTCCGGATACAGGGTGCCCTGGACCAGAAAACGCGCGTCGGCCAGGTCGGCCGCCGCCTCTTCGAAGGTGCGGATGAACAGCTCGCCGATCGTCTTGCGCTTCTCCTCGGGGTCGGTCACCCCGGCCAGTCGGGACAGGAACTGCTCGGAGGCGTCCACATGCACCAGCGGAATGTGCTGGTGGGAGCGGAACGTGTCCACGACCTGGTCGGCCTCGCCCTGGCGCAGGAGCCCGTGGTCGACGAACACACAGGTGAGCCGGTCGCCGATCGCCCGGTGGACCAACGCCGCGGCCACCGACGAGTCCACCCCACCAGACAGCCCGCAGATCGCCTTGGCGTCGCCCACCTGTGCCCGGATCGCCTCGACCTGGGAATCGACGAACGAGCGCATCGTCCAGGTCGGCTCGATGGCGCTCACGTCGTGCAGAAACGCCTCGAGCATCGACTGGCCACCTTCGGTGTGGGCCACCTCGGGGTGGAACTGCACCGCGTGGATCCGTCGCTCGACGTGTTGCATCGCCGCCACCGGCGCGTCCGGCGCCGACGCGGTCACGTCGAACCCCGGAGGGGCCTGGGCGATCGAGTCGAAGTGGCTCATCCACACCGAGAGCTCGGTGGTGTCGAGCCCGGCGAAGAGCGCCGCGTCGGGTCGGGTGACGGTCACCGTCGTGCGGCCGTACTCGCCCCGACCGGTGTGGGCCACCGTTCCGCCCAGGGTCGAGGCGATGAGCTGGGCGCCGTAGCAGATGCCCAGCACCGGCACCCCCAACTCGAAGATCTGCGGATCGATCCCCGGTGCGCCCTCGGCGTGGACCGACGAAGGGCCTCCCGACAGGATGATGCCCCCGCACCGGCGTGCGGCGATCTGGTCCGCGGTCACGGTGTGGGGAACGATCTCGGAGTAGACCCGGGCCTCGCGCACGCGGCGGGCGATGAGCTGCGCGTACTGGGCACCGAAGTCCACCACCAGGACCACCTGGTCGGCTTCGGGTGTGG
Source organism: uncultured Iamiaceae bacterium (assembly GCA_964449375.1). Classification (GTDB taxonomy): domain Bacteria; phylum Actinomycetota; class Acidimicrobiia; order Acidimicrobiales; family Iamiaceae; genus JAFDWI01. Next base: position 2,498 of record CAYVAS010000081.1, read on the forward strand.
CGCTCACGACGGAGTTCCCCGGTCGATCACCAGATCGGCCTTGTGCAGGTCGGTGAGCGACCGCAGCCCGGTCATGGCCATCGTGGCCCGCAGCCCGCCGAACAGGTTGGTGGCGCCGTCCTGTTCGCAGGCGGGCCCGACCAGGATCTGTTCCATGGTGCCCACCGGTTCCTGGTGGCTGACCCCGCCGCGGCCCAGGCGTCGGTGCACCGCCCCCTGGCCCCACAGCGCGCCCCGCGCCGGCGCATCCGACGCGGCGGCCAGCGGCGGGCCCAGCATCACCGCGTCGGCGCCGCAGGCGATGGCCTTGGCGATGTCACCACCGGTGCGCAGCGGTCCCGAGGCGATGATCTGCACCTCGACCCCGGTCTCCTCCAGGTGGCGCATGCGCGCCGCGCGCACATCGGCGATCGCGGTGGCCTGGGGCAGCCCGATGCCCAACACCTGGGCGTTCACGGCGTCCGAGGTCGCCGCGCCGCCCACCAGCACCCCGGCGGCGCCGGTGCGCATCAGGTGCAGTGCCGAGCGGTAGCTGGTGCAGCCGCCCACGATCACCGGCACGTCGAAACGTCGCACGAAGGTCTTCAGGTTCAACGGTTCGCGCTCGTCGTCGGTGACGTGCTCGGCGGACACCACCGTGCCCGACAACAGCAGCAGATCCAGTTCGGCGGCGACGATCACCTCGGCGAGGTCGATGGTGCGCTGGGGCGTCACCGCTCCGGCCGACACGATGCCGGCGGTGCGCAGCTCCTTGATGCGCTGACCCACCAGGTCCGGGTCGATGGGCGTCTCCATGGCGCGGCGCAGGATCGCCAGCGCGGTGGCGTCGTCGGCGTCGGCCACCGAGTCGATGATCCCCTGGGCGTCGTCGTGGCGGGTCCACAGCCCCTCCAGGTCGAGCACCGCCACCCCGCCCAGCCGGTCGATCTCCACCGCCGAGGTCGGCGAGACGACCGCGTCGAGCGGTCCGGCCAGGAACGGAAGCTCCAGGCGGAAGGCCTCGACCTCCCAGGAGATGTCGACCAGGTCCGGGTCCCGGGTGCGCCGGGTGGGCACGATGGAAATGTCATCGAGACTCCAAGCGGACCGGGCGGTCCGTCCCAGTCCGATCGCGACATCACTCACAGGAGCTCCTCTTTCCGGAGAGAATCGCCGATTCTACCGTCCCACCACCCGCCGCAGGTGTCTCGGGACCCGCCGGAGCCGCCTCGACCCCGTCCCACGCCCCGGGCCGGGACGACGATGGCCCCGCCCACGGTCAGTTGTAGGAGGGGTCGGCGGTGGCCAGCGCGAACCACGAGGTCAGCCCCGGCTGGCGTCGCAGGACCCGCTGCCACAGGGTGTCGGGGTCGTCGGTGGTGACGTCACCGGGTTCGGCCTCGAACACCCACCAGGAACCCTGGGAGATCTCCAGGTCGAGCTGGTCGGGGCCCCACCCCGCGGATCCGGCGAACAGGCGGATCTCGGACACGCCGTCGTCGTCGGGCACCGCGTCGCCGGTGAGCGCGTCTTCCAGGTCCACCGCGCCGTGCGCGGAAAGGCCCACCACCGACTCCAGACCGACCGGACCGCCGAAGAACATCACGGGCGGATCCGCCACCCGGTGGGCCCACCGGGGCAGCACCTCGTCGACGCGCCGGCCGCTGGGACGGTTCAGCACGATCCCCAGCGCCCCTTCGGGACGAACCGCCAACAGCAGCACCACGGTGTGGTCGAAGTTGGGGTCGGTCAGCTCAGGTGTGGCGACGAGGAGACGCCCGGCCAGGGCAACGGGCAGCGACGGGTCACTCACCCCTTCAGGGCGCGGAGCACCTGCCGCGCGACCGCCGCGTTCATCTGGTACATCACCGACCGGGAACGTTGGCGGGCCTGGTCGACCACGCTGCCGCCGGTCAGTTCGTCGAAGGAGTCCAGCCCCGCGGTGAGGGCCTCTCTGGTGGCGTCGGTCGCCTTGTAGCCCATGCCGGTGAGCGCTTTGACGAGGTCGGACTGGGCCACCGGCTCGGGCGCGGCCGCGGCGATCACCCGCAGCGCGTCCTTGGTGATCTCGGCTCCCTGTTCGATGGCGTCCTGGGGACTCAGCACCCCGGCGTCCTCGCCGTCCACCGAGGCGAGCCAGCGGCGGACCTTTGAGACCAGTTCCGCGTGGGTCTCGCCCTCGAAGGAAAGTGTCGCCATCGGCACGCGAGGCTACCTCAGGCCGATCCGTCCTGCTGGGCGAGCAGCGCGGTCATGCCCGGGGCGATCGTCGCCATCCGCCGGCGCGTCGCGGCCAGGTCGGCCTGGGGATCACGCCGGTCCTCGAGCACCAGCAGAAAGTACAGTTCGCCCAGAGGCCGCAGGATAAGGTCGAGCTTGTCGCCCTGGACCACCACGTCGCGGATCGTGCCGAGGGGACCCTCCTGGAGCGCCTTGGCGATGGGGCGCACCTGGCGGAACAGGCTGGAGAAGGCCGAGGTGAAGATCGTCGGGTCGATGGAGGCGTCGACGGAGTCACCGACCACCTCGACCTCCTCGTCGATCCGCACCACGCTGACCGCCACCGAGGCGGGCACATCCTTGGCCAGGTCGAGGATCAGGCCGGGAACGTCACGGGGATCCGAGATGCGCCCACCCGGGCCGATCTCGCCGTCCAGCATTCGGCGGGCCAGCCGGTTCGCCGAGGTGACTTCGGAGGTGCGTACCCGCAGCGGCGGTTCCTCGGCGAGGTCCGCCACGCTGACCCGACCGGCGCCGCCGCGGCGCGGGGCCTGGGGCCCACGATCCGGTGGGTCCTCCACGGCCACGTCCGCGCCGCCTGCGACGCTCGACATGAGTCCGCCGCTGCCCGAGAGCCGGATCGGGATGTTCATCCGGTCCGCGACGGCCAACATGCGGTCGATCTGGTCGGCCTCACGCCCCGCGGACGACCCGTCGCCGATCGCGTCGTCGCCGTTCGCCACATCGCCGTTCGCGCCGTTGCCGGCGGAGGGCCCACCGTCGGTGGGAGCGGCCGTGGAGGCGGCACCCGGGCGGCTCACCCCGGTCAGGCGGTTCGAGTCGACCAGGCGACCGAGCGCCTTCATGTTGTAGCGGCGGTGCGTCGCGAGCTGGTCGGCCCGGTCCGTCACCTCGTCGGGTTCTTCCGTCGTCACCCTCACTCGCCTCCGATTCTCCCAGGGCTCCTGGATGTGGCGCGCGGTGCGTTCCGGTCCACTCGAGACGTCGAGGGTGCCCTCCGGAGAGCGGCGCGCAGCAGGGCTGTCATCGATCAGGTGCATGCTACCGCGCGTCCGGCTCGTTCACGCGCGCCCGGTCCAAGGTCACGCGCCCACACGAACCGGTCCGAGGAGCCGACGAACCGGTCCACCAGATAGGATCGATCATCACACCCTCGACCCAGGAGGACCCCGCATGGACCAGCCCCGCAACCCGTTCGGCGGAGGTGAGGACGCGGCGGTCGGCGAGCGGTTCCCGGCCAAGTTCGCCAAGGAAGGGCTCACCTTCGACGACGTGCTGCTCCTTCCCGCGGAGTCCTCGGTGGTGCCCACCGAGGTCGACACCTCGAGCCGGCTCACCCCCTCGATCGGTCTGCACCTGCCGATCGTGTCGGCGGCGATGGACACGGTGACCGAAGCGGAGCTGGCGATCGCCATGGCCCGATCGGGCGGGATCGGCATCATGCACCGCAACCTGTCGGTGGCCGACCAGGCCGCCGAGGTCGACAAGGTCAAACGTTCCCAGTCGGGCATGATCGTCGATCCGGTCACCCTGGGTCCCGACGTACCGGTGGCCGAGGCGCTCGCCATGATGGCGCACTACCACATCTCCGGAGTGCCCATCACCGACCCCGACGGGCGCCTCATCGGGTTGCTCACCAACCGCGATCTGCGCTTCGTCGAAGACGTCGACCAGCTCATCGAGAACGTCATGCGGCGCCCACCGTTGATCACCGCCTCGCCGGGTACCACCCTGGAGGAGGCCAAGGAGCTGTTCTGGAAGAACCGGATCGAGAAGCTGCCCGTGGTCGACGACGAGGGCATCCTGCGGGGACTGATCACGGTCAAGGACCTCGAGAAGCGCAAGCAGTACCCCAACTCCACCCACGACTCGGGCGGTCGGCTGCGTTGCGGCGCCGCGATCGGCACCGGACCGGACGCCTTCGAGCGGGCCGAGGCACTGGTGGAGGTGGGCGTGGACGTGCTGGTGGTCGACACCGCGCACGGGCACTCCCGAGGGGTGCTCGACATGGTCAAGGAGGTCAAGAGCCGCTTCGACATCGAGGTCATCGCCGGCAACATCGCCACCGCCCAGGCCGCCGAGGCCCTCATCGGGGTCGGCGCGGACGCGGTCAAGGTGGGGATCGGCCCGGGGTCGATCTGCACCACCCGGATCGTGGCCGGGGTCGGGGTACCGCAACTCACCGCGATCTTCGACGTGGCCGAGGTGGCCCACCGTCACGGTGCCACCGTGATCGCGGACGGTGGACTGCAGTTCTCCGGCGACGTGGCCAAGGCGATCGCCGCGGGCGCCGACACCGTGATGCTGGGCAGCATGCTCGCCGGGGTGGACGAGAGCCCCGGAGAGGTCGTGCTGCACCAGGGGGAGCGCTACAAGGAATACCGCGGGATGGGGTCGATGGGCGCCATGAAGACCCGCTCGTTCTCCAAGGACCGCTACTTCCAGGGCGAGGTCACCGACGCCGACAAGTTGGTGCCCGAGGGCATCGAGGGCCGGGTCACCTACAAAGGACCGATCGGCAACGTGCTCTACCAGGTTGCCGGAGGGCTGCGCGCCGCGATGGGCTACTGCGGAACCGAGACGATCGAGGACCTGCAGCAGCGGTCCCAGTTCGTGCGGATCACCGGTGCGTCGCTGCGAGAGAGCCATCCCCACGACGTGACCATCACCAAGGAAGCTCCCAACTACCGCGACCGTTAGCCACCGCCGGGCCGGTCGCGGGCGATCCGGCCAGTTTCAGACGTGGCGCAGGTCGCCGCGTTCGACGGTGCCGGTCAGAAAGCCCAGGAGCTGGCGAAGCATCGCCGCGGTGGCGCCCCACACGGTGTCCTCGTCGAGGTCGAAGAAGAAGACCGGGTAGGCGCTGCCGTCGGGCATCGGCCACATCTCGGACCGGAACACCGTCGGATCCAGCAGTCGACGAAGCGGCACGTGCAGGATGGCGTCGACCTCGTCCGGGTTGGGCCGCAGCTCCTCGGGCGGGCCTTCGAGTACTCCGACGAAGGGCACGATCACCGAACCGGACGTCATGGTCGACAGATGGTCGAGTTCACCGACGAATCGCACGTCGTCGTGCAGCGCGATCTCCTCGGCGGTCTCGCGCCGGGCGGTCTGTTCGAAGGTCTCGCCCAGTTCCTGGCGCCCACCGGGGAACGAGACCTCGCCGCTGTGGGCTCGCAGCGCCAACGTCCGCCGGGTGAGGATCACCCAGGCCTCGCCGTCCTCGTCGTCGTAGATCGCGGCCAGCACCGCCGCGCCGGGTCGCCCGGGCAGGACCTCACGGAGCGACTGCGCCGGGGGGCCCTTGTCGGCGAAGGCGTCCAGCACGTCGGTGGTGTCATAGCGCAGTTCGCCGGAGGCCAGGTCGTACCAGGGCGCCGACGGTCCGGTCCGCGCGCCCGGAGGCAGTGGAATGTGCTGGCGGAACCGCCGGGGCCGTCGTGGTGCTTCCGAGTCGGCCCGGCGCTGGGTTCCACCCGTCATGGGCTCTGAGCCTATGGAGGCGGCCACGCCGCGGCGACCCCGGCCGGGGTCCGACGGGCGGTACGCTGCCCGACCGATGCCTGAAGCTGCCCACGACGCCTCCAGGGCCCCGCGTCGGCCCGCGCAGGTGCTGTTCGTGGCGATCATGGTGCTCTGGCTGGTCCTGCCGCTGGTGTCGTTCCGGGATCTGGCCTGGGACACCATTCCCCTGCTGACCGCCGGTGAGATCGTCCTGGACGAACCCGACGAGGTGTACGCGTCGAGGCGCGGCGGTCCCAACGACATGACGCCCTATTTTCTGGAGCGGTGGTGTGAGGCGTCCGGGCAGCATCCGGAGTGCCGGGACATCGCGGTCCCCTACGTCAACACCCCCCTGGTGCTTCCCATCGCCGTGGGTCTCGCTGCGATCGGACGGGTGCCCACGGCGTTGCTGTTCGACCTGTGCTCGGCACTCGCGCTCGTGGGCGGCATGGCCGTGTTGTGGTCGCGTCTGACCCGCCGCAACCGACGGGCCGAGATGCCCCTCGCGCTGGCCGCGGTGGCCCTGACCCCGATGGCGATGGTGCCCGTGAGCATCGGTCAACTGTCGACCCTGATGTTCCTGTCGGTGTGCCTGGGCATGTCGGGGACCACTCCACGGCGGCGACTGGCCGACGCCGGGGCCTGGGTGGCGGCCAGCGTCGTCAAGGTCACCCCCGCGCCGCTGGTGCTGCTGCTCGTCGCCCGGCGGCGGTGGCGCATGCTCACCATCGCCGCGGTGACGGTGGCGGTGCTCTTTGTGGCGAGCCTGTTCGTGGCGCCATTCGACATCTGGTTCGACTTCGTCACCAACACCACCACCCTGGATGCCATCGTCCGCAGCAACCACGAGGTGGCCGGCGGCGACAACTTCTATGCCGGGTCCGTGGCCTGGCTGGCCAGTCAGATCCTGCCGGGCTCCCAGGCTGCCGGGCTGGGCGGCGCCGCGGTGCGGCTGGGGTGTGCGGTGGCCGCACTGGTGATCTGTGTGATCGGCATGCGCGCCACCCATGACGACAACCGTTGGGCGGTGGGGTATCTGGCTCTGCTGTGGATCGCACCGTTGCTGTGGTCGCACTACCTGTGGGTCGTGTTCGGCGCGGTCGCCGTGGCGCTGTCGTTACACCCCCGGGCTGCGCGCACCGCTCCGTGGGTGCTGGTCGGCTTCGCGGTCCTGCTGGGCTTCGAGGGGCTGCTCACCCAGAGCGGCCGCGCCATCGAGGTGCTTCGTCCGGTGTCGTTGATCATCGGGACGGTGGCCACGTTGTGGTTCATCACCGACGCCCGGGCGACGGCCCGACGGCGCGGTGCCCGAAGCGGCGTCCCGAAAGGTGCCGGTGGCCGACCGAGCAGACCGGCGCAATAGCCCGGACGCGCCGGTGGCCGGCCCCCCGTAGAGGGACCGGCCACCGAATCGGGCTCGAGGGAGCGTGAGGCCTAGAAGCCCATGCCCCCGCCCATGCCGCCCATGCCCGCAGCCGCGGCCGCGGCGGCAGCCGGGTCGGCCTCTTCGGGCTTGTCGGCGACGACCGCCTCGGTGGTGAGCAGCAGGGCCGCGATCGACGCCGCGTTCTGCAGCGCCGCCCGGGTGACCTTGGCCGGGTCGATGACCCCGGCCTTGAGCAGGTCCTCGAACTCCCCGGTGGCGGCGTTGTAGCCGGTGTTGCCCTTCTTGGACTCGACCTGCTGGACGACGACCGCGCCCTCCTCGCCGGCGTTGTCGGCGATCAGGCGGGCCGGGGCGCCCAGGGCCCGCAGCACCGACTTGGCGCCGGTGGCCTCGTCACCCGAGAGCGACTCGACGACCTTGGTCACCTGGGGACGGGCCCGCAGCAGGGCGGTGCCACCGCCGGCGACCACGCCCTCCTCGATGGCGGCCCGGGTCGCGGACAGGGCGTCCTCGATGCGGTGCTTCTTCTCCTTGAGCTCCACCTCGGTGGCCGCACCGACCTTGACCACGGCGACGCCGCCGGCCAGCTTGGCGAGACGCTCCTGGAGCTTCTCACGGTCCCAGTCCGAGTCGGTCTCGTCGATCTCACGGCGGATCTGGGTGACCCGACCGTCCACGTCCTCCTGGGAGCCGGCACCCTCGATGATCGTGGTGTCATCCTTGGTGACCACGACCTTGCGGGCCGAACCCAGCAGGTCGAGGGTGACGTTGTCGAGCTTGAGACCGACGGTCTCGGAGATGACCTGACCACCGGTGAGGGTGGCGATGTCCTGCAGGGTGGCCTTGCGGCGCTCACCGAAGCCGGGGGCCTTGACCGCGACCGACGAGAACGTGCCGCGGATCTTGTTGACCACCAGCGTGGCGAGGGCCTCACCCTCGATGTCCTCGGCGATGATCAGCAGCGGCTTGCCCGACTGCATGACCTTCTCGAGCACCGGTACGAGGTCCTGGACCGACGAGATCTTGCCCTCGTTCAGCAGGATGTAGGGGTTTTCCAGCACCGCTTCCTGGCGGTCGGTGTCGGTGACGAAGTACGGCGACAGGTAGCCCTTGTCGAACTGCATCCCCTCGGTGAACTCCAGGTCGAGTCCGAAGGTGTTGGACTCCTCCACGGTCACCACGCCGTCTTTTCCGACCTTGTCGATCGCCTCGGCGAGGGTGTCACCGATGGCGGGGTCGTTGTTGGCCGAGATGGTCGCCACCTGGGCGATCTCGGAGCGGTCGTCGATCTCCTTGGAGTTCTTGGCCAGCGCCTCGACCGCGGCGTCCACGGCGGCTTCGATGCCCCGCTTCAGCGACATCGGGTTGGCCCCGGCGGCGACGTTGCGCAGACCCTCCTTGACCATCGCCTGGGCCAGGACCTTGGCGTTGGTTTTGCCGTCACCTGCGACGTCGTT
>CAYVAS010000082.1:0-10771 GCA_964449375.1 uncultured Iamiaceae bacterium
TCGGCGAATCGGGCAGCGGCAAGACCGTGCTGTTGTCGTCGTTCTACGGCTCGGCACAGGAACCCGCCTTCCTGCGGACCAGCCCCTACCGGATCACCGCGGAGGATCCAGGCCAGGGCAACCGGCTCAACAAGAACTATCTGGGAATGAAGAACGAGGCGGCGCTGCCCGAGGCCAACCGCTTCCAACCCCAGACCTACACCTTCTCGGTGACCATGGCCGCCCCCGCCCAGACCCGCTCCCGCCGCCAGCAACCCTTCGACGCGCTGCGCCTGCACTGGTTCGACTACCCGGGGGAATGGTTCGAACACGACACCCCCGGCCTGCGGGAAACCCAGCTCAAGACCGAGACCTTCCAGAACCTGCTCGGCTCCGACATCGCCTTTCTGCTGGTGGACGGCCAACGCCTGGCCGACCACGCCGGGCAGGAACACAAGTACCTCAAGTCGTTGTTCCACAACTACCGCACCGGCCTGATGGCCTTGCAGCACCGTCTGGGCGCTGAGGGTACGCCCCTGGAGCGCTTCCCCCGCATCTGGATGCTCGCCCTCACCAAGACCGACCTGTTCGACGACCTCGACGTCTACCGCTTCCGGGACCTGATCGTCGCCAACGCCGCAGACGACCTCGACGAGCTGCGCAAACAGATCGCCGTGTTCGTCGGCGACGCCAGCGCCCTGTCGGTGGGCGAGGACTACCTGTTGTTGTCGTCCGCCGAGTTCGAACCCGGCCGGATCCACCTGGACCGACGGGTCGGGGTGGACCTGATCCTGCCCCTGGCCGCGCTGTTGCCCTTCGAACGCCACGTGTGGTGGGCCTCCAAGAAGCTGCTTCCCGGCCGCGTGGCCGAGAACCTGCTGGGCCGGGCCGGCACCCTGGTCCAGGCGCTGCTGGGTGGGCGCAGCCGCATCCCGGTGTTCATCACCCGAAGTAGCAAGCTCAACAAGATCAGCATGCTCGCCAGCCTGATCAAACCCCAGCACGTGCAAGCCGTCATCGACCTGGCCGGCACCAAACTCCAGGAAGCCAACACCCGCGCCCTGGCCGACCACGACCACCTGCGAGCCACCCTCACCGGCTTCAAGCTGGCCCTGGAGCAGGCCGAAACCGACGGGATCCTGCTGCGCAGCCACCGGTGAGCATGATCTGGGCTACCCGCGGGCGCACCTGGGGGTTCCGGTTCCTGCGAGACGGGGGCCTCGCCGACCCGCTGCCCACCTACCAGCGGTACTTTCCGGTCACGGCCGGAGACCCGGCGCCGGTCCGCCACATCGACGGCGTCGCCGCACTGCGCCTGGAGGACCCCGAGGGTCGACGGGACCGCAGCGGCCGGGCCATCGTGCACGAATTCATCGTCGACGGCGACCTCGCCGACCGCATCGTCAGCGAGGACGACACCATCGAGATCGTCTGGCCACTGGTGCGCGACACCTACGCCGCGGTCTGGAACCTCCCCGAACCACCCGAACCCCCGGCGAGCTGACCACACCTGCATCAGCCGGAACGACCGACGACAGGGTCGCCTTCGGTCGCTGCAGCGCCGTCGGCTACGTCATCAGAATCCCGAGGACGGCCAGACTACGGACAGGATTCGCCAATCTTGACGACGCTGAAATCGATCGTCGACTCCGCGGTGATCGTCGACCCGGCGGCGGGAACCTGGCTGCAGACGATCCAGTTCCGATCCAACACCTGAAACCGATCTTGACCGGTCGCGTCGGTCGACGAGGTGAAGAAGAGCTCGTTTCCCGTCAGCGCCTGAATGTCGTCCTGCGCGGTCTGCAGATCCTTGCCCGTCTCGTCCGGCATCACCCAGGACGCGGCCGCGGGAGTCGTTGCTTCCGTGGTCGTGGGCGCTGCCACGGTGGTGGGCGCGGCCGTCTGCTCCGTGGTGGGCGCCGCGGTCTGCTCTGGGGTGGGCGCGACGGTCTGGACCGTGGTCTCTGCGATGTCGGACTCAGTCGGTGACGCGGAATTTTCGCCGCTCGACGCGGAGCACCCGACAGCGCCGAGCGCGAGTGCGATCCCAACCGCAACCACCCGAAGGGTCAATCGCGTTCGGGGTGATCGATTCGCATGGCACTCCGCGGCCGTCGAGCCCTGATACGTCCTCGCCGTCTTCAATTCGGTCTCCTCTCCTCGGCCCGACCGAGAATCGGGCCACCGCCGAGCGACGCTACCACGGGTCGCGAGCCACCTGCGCTCAACTTCCTGATCGGCCATCCTTCTCCCTCCCAGGAGGGAACCGGGGCGTGGCCAGGATCAGCGGGGAGCAGGCGCGAAACGGATGTCCAGGGACCGCAGATAGGTCTGCAGCCCGGCGTCCTGGACCGGGAACAGATGCGCCGGCTCCCCCGACTGGTTGACGTGCGCGTGCCACATGCCCGGTGGGGTCACGAACACCCCACCCGGCTCCCAGTCCACCCGGATCGGGTCCACGATGTCGCCGTGGTCGTCCAGGCGGGAGCCCAGCAGCGAATGGCACCCCGGCGCGCAATCCAGGATCAGATCCAGGGCCACCGACTGGTGCCGGTGGGGCCGCTGCACCGCGCCCGCGGGCAACAACCCGAACATCGCCCACAACACATGGGTCGCGGTCAGCGTGCGCGGGTGCGCCGCCCCGGCCAACAGCACACTCAGCCGGTTCCGGTCCTGCGCCCTGGGGGCCGCGGCCACCGCGGCGAGTTCTTCGCGGGTCCGCTCGGCGGTGAACAGAGTGGGACGGAACCGTCGGGTCGAGGGGGTCACTCCCAGATGGCGCAGCAACGGTTCGTCGGTCACCCAGTACAGCGCGGCGTCCGCCTCGGCGTGATGGGTGGCCCGGGAATCCGCGGGCAACACGAAGGTGTCGCCCCGGGTCCATACCACCGCTTCTTCGCCGACCACGGTGTGCCCGTTGCCCCGGATCACGTGGTACAGCTCGCTGGTGGCCACCGGCGCCGTGGCGATCCGGTCGCCGGGCAGGACCTGGATGAACGACGCGCACAGCGCGGGGCTGGTCGCCGGGCCCTGATCGATACCCAACTCTTCGGCCAGGTCCAGCGCCACGATCCCGGTCGCCCCGCGCTGGTGCAACGCGGCGGCAAAGGTGCGGACCGGCACCGGCGGCGAGTACCGCGGGCTGATCGGATTGGCCGCCCGGGTGTACTCGAAAAAGCGGGCGTCACCGGTCCAATCCTCGGTGGCCACCCCGGCCGGCAGGTCCGGCGACGGCGGCAGATCCTGCACATCCACAGCGTCAGCCATGCCCCTGAGGCTACCGACCGGCCGCTGACGGGGCAGCCGCCGATCCGGGGCTGGCCACTCCATCATCGGCCCCCGCCACCGCGCACCGGTGCGGACCGTTCATTTCGCCTGTCGATGTCGCTCCCCTCATCTACCATCTGCGGCGCTGCAATCGGGCGACCTTCTAGGAGTGAACATGCGACGCATCACAATGGCCTTGGCCATCGGCGTGCTCGCCATCGCCGCGGGCGCCTGCACCAGTGGGTCCTCGGCTGCCGATCTGAGCCTCGACGAGGTCCTGGCCAAGATCGTCGACGCCGGCATCGACTGCGACGGCGAGGTCACCCCCAGCGAGACCGAAGAAGGTGAGATCGACTTCGGGGTGACGATCGTCGAGGAGTTCGACTGCGATGTCGGCGACCTCACGCTCGAGGGCAGCCACTTCGCGTCCACCAGCGACGCCCGGGTCGCCCTCACCTTCATGGAGAGCTTCGGTTGCGGCTTGGCCGACGACGACCTGGTCTACGTCGGCGAAGGCTCCTGGTTCGTGACCGCCGGGGACGCCTCTGGCAGCAGCGAGTCCAAACTGACCAAACGGATCGCCGAGGCGATCGGCACCAAGGTCCACACCATCGAATGCAGCGGCGACTCCTTCGATGCCGACGACACCGAAGATGCCGACGACGCCGCGTCGACCACCACGCTTCTCGATTCCGACGACCTGGTGGCGGCCGACGAAGCCGCCCGGGCCTCCGCCGAACCCGTCGAACTCGACGAGTTCGCCGACCTCGGCGACGGGCTGTTCGTCAAGATCTCCTCGATCGAGGTCGTCGACGACGACGGCACGCCGGTGTTCTCACTCGAGGTGCGCGCCGAGAACCGCGGTAGCGAGGAACGCAGCATGTCGTTCATCGGTGTGGCCTGTGCGGGTTCTGAAGAGCTCGGGGATTGGTCGTGGAACTCGACCTTCGACCCCTATGAGACGGTGCGCGCTGGATCCTTCACCGAAGGTCGCCTCAACCTGTACGCCCCGACCGCCAACATCACGAACGAGACCTTCACCGATTGCGCCACCCCGGCGGTGGTACGCATCGAGGACTGGGAGGGCGAGTTCGACCTGGCCATCCCCGACGACCTGGTGGCCGAGTTCAACGATCTGCTCGACAACTGACCACGGGTCTGTTGCCGACCAGAGCTGCCGGCCCGACCGGCTCGACCTGGAGCGGCCAGTCTTCGACGCCGGTGGCTAGAAGCCGTCCCAGCCGGGCAGCGCCGCGGCCTGACGGATCCAGTCGGCGAACTGGTCCTCGTCGAAGTCGCCGTCTGCACCGATGTGCGCGTACGCGGTGTCCGGATCCTTGGAGGGCTCCGGGGGCACCGGATCGAGCTGGGAGCCGTTGAGGAACGTCACCTTCACATAGCGGGTGAAGCAGTGATAGCTGAGAAACCACCCGTTGCCCTCCACGCCGTAGAAGGGCGAGTTCCACCGCACCGCTTTGCGCACATCGGGCACGACCCGTTCGATCAAGTCGTCCAGGCGGCGGCCGACATCATGCTTCCAGTCGGGCATCGCGGCGATGTAGGCCTGCACCGGTTCGTCACCGTCGGCCTTGGGGATCTGGGGATTGCCGCCCGAGAGCAGCTTCACCTCACCAGCGGACTCGTTCGCGGCCATGTCGTCGTCTCCTGTCGGCTCGGAGTCGGGGACTCGCCCACCTTTTCACACGAAGGTCGGGTCGCGCCCAGAGATGCTTTCCGTCGGCCCGCGGCCGACGAGACGGAGCCGACCGGCAGCGCTGCGGGGACGACACCGGCCGGCGACGGGCTGGCGGTTGATGCCCGGCGATTTGTGGGTGGACCCAGCGGCTCGGATGCCGCACACTACGGACCATGCCCACCGGGACCGTCGACCTCGCCACCGAACTGCCCACCAGCGCAGATCGGGTCTGGCACGCGATGCAGCAGCCCGAGACCTTCCTGTACGTCACCCGGGGACTCATCGGCTTCCCGGCCCTGGCGGGTCGCAGCGAACCGCTGCGCGCCGGTGAAGCCGGGCGCGGATGGGTGACGCTCTTCAACGTCGTGCCCCTGTACCGCCACACCATCGAGGTGCTCGACGTCGACGAGGAGACCCGGACCATCCAGACCCACGAACACGGCTGGATGCTCACCCGCTGGGACCACACCCTCCACGTCGAGGCCATCGACGAGAACAGGTGCCGCTACCGCGACACGATCGTCATCGACGCAGGCCGCTTCACCCCGGTCGCCGAACGCATCGCCACGGTGCTGTTCACCTACCGCCAACGTCGCTGGCGCCGTCTGGTCGCCAAGCAGCTGCTGGCCGACGGCCCCCGCTACCGCACCACGTCGACCACCGCCCCCTGATTGACCCGACCCGATCCGCCCCGCCCCGCGCTACCCCGCCCCGCCCCGCCCCCGCCCCCACCTCACCACCGCAACTTCGGGAGGAAATGCACGGCAGAGCAACACAACCTCCCGAAGTTCCAGAATTGCGAGCTCCACCACCGCAACTTCGGGAGAAAATGTACGCCAGAGCAATGCAACCTCCCGAAGTTGTATTGGGGGGTGGGGTTGGGCGTGGGCGTGGGGTTGGGGGTGGGGGCTGCGCGCGGGGTCAGAGGGTCAGGGGCGTCAGGGGGTGATGCGGTAGCGGAGTGCGACGATGCCACTGGGGAAGCGGCGTTCGTCGATCAGTTCCAGATCGACCCGGCCGACATCGGGCAAAGCCGGCTTGCCCGCGCTGACCAGCAGCGGGCGGACCAGCCACTCGAGCTCATCCACCAGACCGGCCTCGAGCATCTGGCCGGCCACGTCGGCGCCTCCCACGAACAGGTCGCCCTCGGTCTGCTCCTTGAGGTCGCGCACCGCACCGGCGTCGATGGTCCGCTCGATCCGGGTCCGCTCGGTGACCGGCTCTTCCAGGCTCTTGGAGTAGACGACCTTGTCGGCACCGGACCACACCGCCGCGAAGTCCGCCATCGACTCGGAAACCGCCGCGAACGACGGATCGGTCTCCCACACCGCCATGGTCTCGTACAGCCGGCGACCGTACAGATGCACCGACATGGTCCGCAGCAGGTCGGTGGTGTAGGCGAACACCTCCTCGTCGGGTTCGCTCCAGGCGAACTCGCCGTGGCGATCCTCGATGAAGCAATCGAGAGAGACATTGGTGACGTAGCGAAGCGTTCCCATGGCGGCTCCCATCGGGTGGCGTGAAGCCGGATCGTACCGGCGCGTCCCCCGGGCGTACCGGTGATTTTCGGCGCGCCGAAGCGACCCAGAAGAGGGGCACACCGAGCGGGCATCCCGCTCCGAGCGGGCGGCAGGCGCCCGGCCCCTCGCTCGGGCCGATCACGCTCAGGCGGCCAGGCCGGCCAAGGCCCGGCATGCCGACCCGCCGGACCCGCCGGGCAGGGCGGTCACGCTCAGGCGGCCAGGTCGGCCAGCGCCCGCCGCACCGACGCGTCGAGGGCGTCGGGATCGTCACCGAACGCGACGGCCAGGTTGCGCGAGGTCACCCCGAGCAGTACATCGGTGTGACCCGGGTCGACCAGCCCGGCCAGCTCCAGGGTCACCAGCCCGTGGGTGGTACCCCACAGCTGACCGGCCAGCACGCGTGGGTTCGCATCGTCCCGGAAACGCCCCGCCGCCACGCAACGGGCGGTGACCGTCACCAGCACCTCGAAGGTGGCCGCGCTCTCGATCATCAACTCGGCGGCGATCTCATCGGAAGCGTCGCCGGCACCGGTGCCCTGCGAGCCGAGCTCGTCACCGTCGGTACCAGCCCTGCCTCCTGCTGCCGACCGGTCGGTCCACCCTCCACCCCCCACCACGTCACCATCCCCCGGCAGGTCGGAACCGGAGAGGACCGCCGCGTTGTCCGCACCGGGCGGCAGGCCGAAGCCCACATCCACCGGCGCGGCCACGGGCAACCGGTCCAGGAACATCGCCCGGTACAGGTGCGGGTTCTGGCGGGCGTTGGTCGTGTAGGCCACTCCCAGGGCGACCAGGTCCGCGACCGGATCGTCGGACTGCCCCACCCCGCCCAGGTGCGCGGCCAGACGCCGGAACCCCTCGATGCACACCGCCAGGCGGAGCTGGTCCATGCCGCCGAAGTGGGTGTAGATCGCCATCGTGGAGGTGTCCACCTGATCGGCCAGGTGCCGCAGGGTCAGCCGTGATGGACCCTCGGTGGCCAGGATCCGCGCGGCGGTCTCGATCAGCGCGGTGCGCATGGCGGGATCGGCGACACGAGCCATGTTGACAAGATACCATAACATCGCTATGAATATTCCATAGCAACGTTATCCATCCAGGAGCCGGCCATGACCGCCACCGACCCGACCCAGGCACCCACCCCCACCGACAACCGGTACCTCACGGGCGCCTACGCCCCGGTCACCACCGAGGAGACCCTCGTCGACCTGCCCGTGGAAGGCACCCTGCCCGAGCATCTGAACGGGCGCTACCTGCGCAACGGACCCAACCCCGTCGACGCCGTCGACCCGGCCACCTACCACTGGTTCACCGGGTCGGGCATGGTCCACGGCCTGCGTCTGCGCGACGGGCGGGCCGAGTGGTACCGCAACCGCTGGGTGCGCGCCGCCGACGTGGCCACCGCGCTGGGCGAGCCGGTCCGGCCCGGACCCGTCCACGAGAACTTCGACTTCGCCGCCAACACCAACGTCATCGGCCACGCCGGGCGCACCTTCGCCATCGTCGAAGCCGGCTCCAACCCCTATGAGCTGACCGCCGAACTGGACACCATCGGGCCCTGCGACTTCGACGGCACCCTCGGCGGGGGCTATTCCGCCCACCCCCACCTGGACCCGGCCAGCGGCGAGCTGCACACCGTGTCGTACTTCTGGGGGTGGGGCAACCAGGTGCGCTACAGCGTGCTCGACGCCGACGCCCGCATCACCCGACTCGTCGACGTGCCCACCACCGGCGCGCCGATGCTGCACGACTGTGCGCTCACCGCCTCCTCGGTGGTCATCTACGACCTGCCGGTGACCTTCGACCTGGACGCGGCCATGGCCGGTTCCCGGTTGCCCTACCGCTGGAACCCCGACTACCCCGCCCGGGTCGGGCTGCTGCCCCGGGACGGTGAGGGCAGCGACACCCAGTGGTTCGACGTCGACCCCTGCTATGTGTTCCACACCCTGAACGCCTACGACGACGGCGACACCGTGGTGATCGACCTGGTGCGGCACGACCGCATGTTCGCCACCGACTTCAACGGCCCCAACGAAGGCCCCCCGACCTTGGAACGCTGGCGACTGGACCGGGCCACGGGCACCGTGTCCACCCAGCCCCTTGCCGAAGGCGGCCACGAGTTCCCCCGCATCGACGAGCGCCGATTCGGCACCCCGCACCGTTACGGCTACACCGTGGGCGTGGGCGGCGACGCCACCGGGGCCCTCGGGGTCGAAGACACCCTGTACCGCCACGACGCCACCACCGGCGCCTCCCAGGCCCGAAACTTCGGGGCGGACACCTGCATCGGAGAGTTCGTGTTCGTGCCCAACGGTCCCGACACCGCCGAGGACGACGGGGTGCTCATGGGCCTGAGCCAGAACCTGGCCGCGGGCACCTCCCGCCTGGAGGTGGTGGACGCGGCGACCCTGGAGTCGGTCGCAGCGGTGCCGCTTCCCGTGCGGGTGCCCGTGGGCTTCCACGGAAACTGGATCCCAACTTCCTGAACGACGCCCGGGCCCGATCCGGGTGGTGTGATCGGGGCGGTCCCGGGGCGGGGACCACGGCCAGGCCGGCCGGGCCTCGGACCCTTCAGCGGATGACCGGGGCCAGCACCCTGAACCCGGGCCAATCCGCTGGGGTGAGAGTCGACCCGTTGGATCCGGTGGCGACCAGCTCATAGGAGTAGTGGCCCGCCGGCGCGGTACAGGCATCATCGGCACCGGCCACGGGAGCACCCGGACACAACCGGACCGAACCCGTGGGTCCGGTCGCGACGATTCCCTGACGGACCGGCCCGTGCATCCCGTCATCGTGGTACTGCCAGATCGTCACGTCCACCGCGCCGGTCACCGCCCACTCCAGGACCGGGCCCCGCGCCGTGGACCACACCGCGGGCTGGTCATGTGACGGGTCGACCTGAAATCGTTCGACGACCGGAGCCGGGACGGTGGTGACGGTCGTGTGCTCGGGCTGCGACGGGGTCGAGGGGGAGTCGGTTCTCTGGCCACCCGGCGCGACCGGGCCGGGTGCCCCCGGCGACGGAACGACAGATGACCCGTTCCCGGTCGAGCCTGTCGCGGCCGCGGCACGATCCGTGGACGAACCGCCCACGATGCCGGTGCTCTGTCGACCAGCGGCAGCCGCGGGACCGGCGGCCGAACCGGTCGAGGAGGCGACCGTGCGCGGCCGCTCCGAGGCCCGCACCACGACGAAGACCGTGACGAGGACCAGCACCGCGAGCACTGCGGCGACGACCACCATTCGTGGCGCGGCCACCGGGCCCCGTTCCGACCATCGCCCACCGGAAACGGCCGCTTCGGGCTCCGACCCGGCCGGACCCTCGCCGCCGGCGGCTGCGTCGCGGGCGAGCGGGACCTCGGACGGGGTCCGGTCCGCCACCGGAGCCACCGCAGCGTCGACCTCGGCTCCGGCACCGGCGCCGGCCCCCAGCGCCGTCGAGCCGCCCATGGGCACGCCCTGGCCCGCCAGGGCCTGGGGCACCGACTCCCGGGTGGCCACCAACGCGGGCACCAGCCCGACCGCGCCGAAAAGTGCCGAGGGCGCCAGCCGGGAGCGTCGCTCCTGCTCACAGTCGCCACATCCCTCGGTGTGCGCGGTGATCAACCGCACCACCTCCGCATCGAAGCCACCCAGACCGGCGTCGGCCAGCTCCGCGCGCAGCGCCGCGCACCGGGGCGAACCGTTGCGCCACACCAGACGCCCGCCAAAGGCGCGGGCGAACCGCTCCCGAGCCCGGTGACAGGCCTGGTTGGCCGCGTTGCGGTTGAGTCCGAGCACCTCGCCGACTTCGGCCGGGCTGAGCTGGTGCCGCAACTGCAGGTGCAGCACCTCCTCGTCACGGCCGCTCAACGCGCCTGCCGCGGCCCGGACCAACGCCACCACCTCGGCGTCCGCGACCACCTGGGACGGGTCGTCCAAGCGGGCGGCCCGGTCCTCGGCACCGAACCCGGCCGGCGCATCCGCAGCGGCGGCGCCGGTGTCTTCGATCACGGCGAAGCCCTCCGCGTCGACGGCGGTGGCGCGCTGGTCGCGTCGTTGGCGGTCCAGCGCGCCATTCCGGCAGATGCGCAACAACCAGCCCCCGAACGACGCCGGGTCCTCCAGCGTTCCCAGCTTGCGCCAGGCGGTGAGAAACGTGTCCTGAGCGACGTCGGCGGCCCGGTGGTCATCGCCCAGGATCCGGCGCGCCAGATCTGGAAGCGTTCGGCCGGCTCGATCGGTCCGGTGACCACGGAGCCGTCGGGGTGTTCGTCGCTGAAGTAGCAGCAGACCCGGTGGCGCCCCTGAGCCAGCGCCTCCTCGC
>CAYVAS010000083.1:0-3300 GCA_964449375.1 uncultured Iamiaceae bacterium
ATCTACACCGGATTCGACTACAAGGCCCCCGGTCTCATCGCCGAGGCGGATCATTGCTTCGCCACGCCGGACAACAGCACGATAGCCCCATTGGCTGAAATCGATCCGGACAAGACTCTGGACGACCTGAGAGCGACCCAGAACTGGGATCCACTCCACCCGGATCACTACCTCGCCGATGGCACGATGGCCACACGCGGCATCCCGGCAGATGCCCCGCTGGCATCCAACTCTTCCGAAATCGCGCACTTCGTTTCCGACGAACTCCCGAGAAAGTATGTCAAGCCCGAGCATGCGGACTGGCTTCGGCTGGGTTCGAACGTGGGGATGGGGTTGCATGCTCCTGACAGCATTCCCATCTACGTCGTCGATTCGTCGAATCCTCATCAGGATCTTCAAACCTTTTCTTCGACCCACCCGAGGGTCACCGCTCACCCCAAGCTGGTCCAGATGACCGCCGGGGAGATTCCGCTCCCCGCGTGGGCTGAACCGAGCGCGCAAGACCGCTCTCTTGCGATCTACGACATGGGGACGGGGATCTGGAGGTCCTACTATGGCATGATTGCTCGTGCCGGTGGAGGGTGGGATTTCTCTGCCTCGGGTTACTGGTACGGAGACAAGGGGAAGCACAAGGCCGGATACTGGAACTACTGGCTTGGTCTCGTGCAGGGCAGCTCGAGCGTCGTTGGCATAAGCAACGAGCTGACACAGATCGGCCCCGAAGAAGTTCGCAGAGACCAGATCAACCACATGATCTCGATGAGCTCCCCGGACTTCAAGTCAGGTTCGATGAGTTTTCCGGCAAAACAAACCGATGGGCAGCTTGATCCGGATGAGAACCCCAATGCCCCGGAGGCGGGTCAGGTGTTCACCATTCCCAAGGGCTTCAACATCGAATTCTATGCTGCAGTGCTTGGCCTCGGTCCGACGATGAAAGCCGTCCTGTACGCCGTTCAAGACTACGGCGCCATCATCACCGATAGAAATACGTATGTGATGGCGTTGAACTTCGAGAATCCTCTGGGCTTCGGAGTGCGTGCCGATGATCCCGACAACAATCTCTGGACGAGCGATCCGGTTCTCTCCTCCAAGATGACCAAACTCGGCTGGGACCTCAACTGGTTCCCCTGGACGCACACCGCATGGCTCGTCCCGGACTACGCGGGGCACTGAGACCCGCAACTTGCAGCTCCTCGACACGCACCGTCCGCACCACGGCCAAGTGGGCCGAGGGTATGGAACGAAGTGACCGAGGCCGGATTCAATCGTGGGCTGCGCGCCAGGCGCCGGGGGACTGGCCGGTGTGGCGCTTGAAGGCGCGGCCGAAGGACTCTTCGGCGTCGTAGCCGGCCCGATGCGCGATCGCGCCCACCCCCAGCGTGGTGGTGGCGAGGAGGTGCTGCGCGACGTGCATGCGCCACTCGGTGAGGTAGCGGATCGGGGACCGACCGAGCATCGTTCTGAATCGTTCGTCGAGGACGGACCGGGACACGGCGGCGTGGGCGGCGAGTTCGTTGACGGTCCACCGATGCGCCGGACGGGCGTGCAGCGCCGCGAGGGCGGGGGCGAGCGCCGGGTCGTGGAGTGCGGCGATCCAGCCGCTGTCCGCGGCGGGCGTGGTGGCCAGGTGGTGGCGGAGCACCTCGATGAGCAGCAGCTCGGGCAGGCGGGTCGCTGATTGCGGGCTGAGGGGCGCCTCTGGCTGGGTGCCTTCACTGGCGGCGAGGGCGTAGTCGATGCTGGCATGCACCCACCGGGTGGCAGGCCCATCGGGCAGCCGCACGACCATGACCGGGGGGAGCGCACCGAGGGAGGGGTCGAAGAACACCCCCTCGGAGTGCAAGTAGCCACAGACGATGTCGGTGCGTTCGCCACCCTGTCCGTGTCGGAGGGTTGGCAACGTGTCCCAGGACAGCTCCTCGAGCAGCCCGACGATCGGCACCAACTCGGCGTCCTGGGCGCCTCCGACCCGGTGCTGGTCGCCGTAGGGCAACACGACGACGTCCCCCGCGTGCGCCCAGTAGCGCTCGCCGTCCCCGAGGGACACCCAGCAACGGCCCTGGGCGACGATATGGAACATGATCAAGCGGTCGGCGCCGGGAAGCAGCATCTGGGTCATGTCCGACGCCGGAGGGGACTCATAGGCCCAGCTCTCGGTGAACTCGGAACGGAAGAAGAGCGCGCCCTGCAGATGAAGCTGGCGCAGGGCCGAATCCAGCACCGAGGGTGATCCCGGCGTTTCGGCACGGATCGGCGGTTTCTCGGTCATGGTCCTCAGCGGTGCCCACCCTCATAGTGGTCGTGGGATGGCTGGCCGAGGGGTCAGAAAGCCCAGTCACGAAAGGAGAACACGATGCCCAAGTACATGATAGAGCGAACCGTGCCCGGACTCGGGGCGAAGGACAGCGACGAGCTCGCCGCGATCGCCCAGAAGTCGGTGGAGGTGATCGAAACCATGTCCGGTCGGGTGCAGTGGATCGAGAGTTTCGTCACCGACGACAAGTTCTACTGCGTGTACCTCGCCGACGACGTCGACGCGGTGGCCGAACACGCCCGAAGGGGTGGGTTCCCCCTCGACAGCGTCACGACGGTGCACACCATGCTCGACCCGACCGCAGCCGAGGCGGCCGCCTGAACGACCGGCGGGGACGAGTGTAGAGCCCCAGGTCGGCGGTCGACGGCGTCCGACTGCGCCGCGGCCGGCGACCCGGGACGGTGCGAACTTGATCGCCTACTCGAGCCGGGACTGAGCGCTTGAGGCGCGCCGATGTGGCCGCTCCGTTGGCCACTCGACGTCGAGGTCACCGCCGTCGGGGAGCGCGCGCCACCGATCCAGCATCGTGTCCAACTCGTCGTCGAGCGCAGTCGGCTCGCCCGCACGCCAAGCGAAGTAGATCTCGTTGACTCGGCGCTCGGCTGCATCGAGCTCATCGCGGTGCCGAGCGATCACCGCCCTGCCCTGGGGGGTCTGCTTGCGGCCCAGGGTCTTGAACGTGGCTCCGACCGCGACACAGCCCCAGAAACCGCGCTCGATGTCGAGGGCATCCTCGATCACGAACGTGGAGAGATCGTGCGGAAGGTCACCGCCGGCGGCCATGGTCGGGCCGGGAACGACCGTGCGAGGCGGACGCAGCGCCGTCCACCCGCATCCCCGACCCCTCTTGTGGAAGGTCACCTTCATGGGCCGACGCGCCATGAGTACCGACCGTAGGTTCGACCGCCGCTGGTGACCAACGGTGTTCGGTTCACGCCTTGGAGCTCCTGAGCTCGCCCATCGATCGCGGTCCGTGGTGTGGTGGA
>CAYVAS010000083.1:3400-9775 GCA_964449375.1 uncultured Iamiaceae bacterium
GTCTACTTGTTGGCAGCGTTCAGGTCCTGACCTTCGACCGTGAAGGTGGTTGTGTCTGGCACGCCGTCTGGTCCACCGCCGTTGGGTGCCTCTCGAGCCGCCGGGCTGGACGGGAGCGCGAACGCCAGGATCCCGGTCACGGCGGTGACCGTCGCGATCAGCACGAACGCGGTCCGATTGGAGGTGGTGATTGCGGTGAGGAGGCTCAGCCCGAGGACGCTGCCGAACTGTTTGCTGGTGTTGGCCAGCCCTGAAGCGGTCCCGGTGCGCTCGGCGATGTTGGTGGCGATGGCCGTGATCGGCGGATTGAACACGCCGCTGCCGATACCTATCACCACGGATGGCATTAGGATCGCGGTGAGGTAGCTGGCGTGCGCCGGGGCAACCGCCACGAGCGCGAGGCCGCAGGAGGTGACGAGGGCGCCGACGATCACGAGCGTTCGCCACCCCCTCCCAGGTGCATGGCGTGCTCTCCGACAAGGTCGGCAACCTCCTCGAGTTCACCGAGGAGCCCGAAGCCACCCAGTACCTCCAGAGCCGCAAGTACTGGCCCGACCACACCAGTAGCTGGAGATCCAGTGGGGCCGCGTGGGCGGCAACACCCGGTGTCGGGAATTTTGGCGGCATCGCAGAAAACGCGCCGCCCCTCGTTCACGCGGCGCCCACAAAGAGAGGAGTTCCATTGCCGGTTCTCCGCTGAGTTGAAGCCGTACGCCCGCAGCCGGCGCGTGCGTTCAGGTCAGCTGGAGCAGGCCTCGAACGCTGCGGCGACGGATGCGTCGATGCGGTCGTTCAAGGCCGCGTCGAAGCCTCGACCGAGCAGCGCCTCACGCGGCAGTCCGGATGCGAGGTACTCGTCGGCCACGCACTGGGCGCTCTGCGCATCGAGTGAACCATCCGCCGCGAACGATTCGCCCAGCTGCGCCTCCAGGTCGATGCAGGCCTCGAACGCCTCGTAGACGACGTCACCCTCCTGGGTGGTCAGTGGGGGCTCGGTGAGCTCGGGGGCAGCCTTGTCGTCCATGTCCAGACCGAGCTCCTCGAGCCGAGCGACGTCGATCGCAGCCGTGATCGCGTCCGCGGCACACTCCGCTTCCTCGGAGGAGAACTGCAGCCCGTTCGGATCACTGTCGCCTGTCGCACGAAGCGACGCTGCGATCACGTCTCTGGGGCTTTCCGACTGTCTCTGTTGACTTGTCCCGGGCGTCCGGATTCATCCGAGCCGCATGCCACCACGGCGCACATGGCGACGGCGACAGCGATGACAGCCCGTACCCGCATGCCGCTCATGATGTCATGACCGAGCGTCGCGATGTCGGCACTTCGGGCAATGTTCGCTCGGTGCTTCAAAGCCCAGCGGTGGGGTCCGTCACGTGACAGACTCCTCTCCTTCCAGCGGTCGGTCGCGGGGCGGAGGCGTGGCGTTCGCTGCGTCCCGTCCTGAGGAGGACGAGAACGGAGCGGGACGTGAAGGTCCACCACCTCAACTGCGGCACGATGACCTCGCTGGGTGCACCGATGGTGTGCCACGTGCTGGTGATCGAGACCGACGCGGGTCTGGTGCTCGTCGACTCGGGCTACGGACTGCACGACTGCGCGGAGCCGGCACGTCGCCTCGGCCCGCTTCGCAGGATCATCAGGCCGGTCCTGCGTCCCGAGGAGACCGCCGTCCGCCAGGTCGAGCGGCTCGGCTTCGACCGGACCGACGTCCGCCACATCGTCACCACCCACTTCGACTTCG
Source organism: uncultured Iamiaceae bacterium (assembly GCA_964449375.1). GTDB lineage: Bacteria > Actinomycetota > Acidimicrobiia > Acidimicrobiales > Iamiaceae > JAFDWI01. The sequence goes on from CAYVAS010000083.1 coordinate 5,142, forward strand.
ACCACATCGGGGGCCTGGCCGACTTCCCTGACGCCACCGTGCACGTCACCGCGGCCGAGGCCGAGGGTGCGATGCGGCCGCCGACGCTGGGTGAGCGGTTTCGGTTCCGGCCGGCACAGTGGGAGCACGGCCCCCGCCTCGTCGAGTACGAACCGACGGGGGAGTCCTGGCGGGGCTTCGAGGCGGTGCGCGAACTCGACGGTGTCGCTTCGGGCATCGCGCTGGTGTTCATGCCCGGGCACACCCGCGGTCATGCCGCCGTCGCCGTGGACACCGGGGACCGCTGGATCCTGCACTGTGGCGACGCGTTCTACCTGCGCGGCAGCGTCGACGGGGTGACCCCGGTGCCCCGGGCCGTCGCCCTGTCGGCCCGCATCTCGGCCTTCGACCGCCGACAGCTCCTGGCCAACCAGGAGCGCCTCGCCGAACTGTGGAGCCGGGGCGACCCCGACCTGATGATCGTCAGCGCCCACGACGGCGAACTGCTCGCCCGCGCCCAGGCCGGCTGAGCCTCCGGCGCCCCCCCGGGAGGCGGAGGCACGGGTCATCGGGCATGCGCGAGCTCCTTGGTCTCGGCGACCGGTGCGGCCGGCTCGACCCGCAGGGCCCTGGTGCGACGGGCTCGCAGACCGTTGGCGATGACGAGCACCTCGGCACCTTCGTGGACGGCGACGACGACGCCGAGCCCGAGCGCGCCGACAGCCGCGAGGGGGATGAGGGCGGCGATGATGAGCCCGGACAGGATCAGGTTCTGAGTGATGATGCGGCGCGATCGACGGGCGTGGTCGATCAGCGCGGGAAGGTGGGTGAGGTGGTCGCCCATGATGGCGACGTCGGCGGCCTCAACCGCGACGTCGGACCCGGCCGCGCCCATGGCGATGCCGACATCGGCGGCGGCGAGGGCAGGCGCGTCGTTGATGCCGTCGCCGATCATGGCCGCCGGACCGTGCCGGGCAAGGTCGGTGACGGCGATTGACTTGTCGTGGGGCAGGAGCCCGGCGCGCACGTCGGTGATGCCGGCTCGGTGGGCGATGGCGGCGGCGGTGGCCGGATGGTCACCGGTGAGCATGTGGACGCTCATGCCCCGTCCGGTGAGGGCAGCGACGACCTCGGGTGCTTCGGGTCGCAGCTCGTCTCGCACGGCGATCGCCCCGACGGGGGTGCCCGATCGCTCCACCACGACGACCGATGCGCCCTCGGCGGTCATCTGATCGACCTGGACAGCCAGGGGCCCAGGGGAGATGGCACGCGGATTGCCGAGCCGGACCACCAGGTCGCCGACCACACCGGTGACACCGACACCGACGTCGGTGGTGACCTCGCGAGCGGCCGGCGCTGGACCGGGGGCGGCGGTGATGGCGGCGGCGAGAGGATGGTCGCTGTGGGCCTCGAGCGCAGCCGCGAGCGCGAGCACGTCGTTTCGATCGACCCCGTCGACGGTGGCGACGTCGACCACCCGTGGCCGGTTGCGGGTGAGGGTCCCGGTCTTGTCGAGTGCCACGACTCGGATCCCGGCGAGCGCTTCGAGCGCCGCGCCACCTTTGACCACGACGCCGTGTCGGGTCGCCGCTCCGATGGCGGCGAAGGCGGTGACCGGCACCGCGATGGCGAGCGCGCACGGTGCGGCGGCCACCAGGACCACGAGCGCCCGCTCGACCCACACCGACGGATCACCTGCCAACGAGCCGATGAGTGCGACCGCGGCGGCGAGCACGACGATGCCCGGCACCAGGGGCCGGGCGACCCGGTCGGCGATGCGCTGGGCCTGGCCCTTTCGGTCCTGGGCGTCCTCGACGGCATGGACGATGCGCGCCAGGGTGCTGTCGCCTGTTGCGGCGGTCGCGATCAACTCGAGATGCCCGCCGCCGTTGAGCGCACCGGCCGGCACTGCGTCACCGGGACCGTGTTCGACGGGGATCGATTCGCCGGTCACCGCCGACAGGTCCAGCGACGAGTGGCCCTCGGAGACCACCGCGTCGGTTGCGAGCCGGGCGCCGGCCCGAAGAACCACCACCTCACCGGGCGCCAGTTCGCCGGTCGGGACCTCCACGGTCTGCGCGCCACGACGGACCAGCGCGATGTCGGGGACGAGTGACAGCACGGCCCGAAGTTCGCGGCGGGCACGTTGGACCGCCCAGTCCTCGAGTGCCTCGGCCACCGAGAACAGGAACGCCAACGCGGCTGCCTCGGGAAGCTCGCCGAGCACCAGCGCTCCGGCCCCGGCGAAGGTCATCAACGTCCCGACCCCGACCTTGCCTCGAGCCAGGCCCGCGAGGGCGTCGGGGGCGAAGGTCGAGCCCCCGGCCACCGCAGCGGCGACGAAGGCCACCGTCGACACCTGATCAGCGCCGGCCCACCCGGTCAGCAACCCGACGATCCAGGCGACCGTCGCCCCGGCGGCGGCCCAGGTGCGCCACGGAAGCCTGCTGGCCGTGCCGCGGTCGTGGGCCACCTCGCCTGGCGCGCAGCAGGCGTCAGCCATCGGCACGCCCTTCGCTCATCATCGGGTGGGCACACAGCCGGACGGCGTTGCCGGTGCACTCGAGCAGCGCCTCGGCCGCGCCGAGAAGATCGAACAGTTCGTCGTGGGCGATCGAGTAGAAGACCTGCCGCCGCGGCCCCGGCCGGTCGACCACCAGCCCGCAACCCCGCAGGCACGCCAGGTGGTTCGACACGTTCGACTGCGAAGAGCCGACCAACTCCACCAGCTCGCCCACCCTGCGCTCACCACCGAGCAACGCGAGCAGGATCGACAACCGGGTCGGGTCGCTCAGACCGTGAAACAGCTCCGCGGCGACGCCGACATCGGCGGCCGCGGACGGAGGAGAGGGAGCGGACATGCGTCGACCATAACATCAGTGAAAACAGATGACATCAGTCGCCATGGATTATCGGCGCGGTTCGACGGGCTGGTCGGCGGCGGGTGACGACGCTGCGGGGCGGTGTCCAACGACCTGACCGGCGCCGCGGGCGGGGGTGCGGTAAGACTCGTCGGCGTGTCGAACGAACCAGCACAGACCCAGGAATCGGTGCGACGGTCCTATGACACGGTGGCGGCCGACTACGCGCGCATGATGCCCGACACGGGCCGTGAGCACCCCCGCGACCTGGCCGTGCTCGACGCCTTCATCCAATTGGTGGGCCCCCGACCCGTGCTCGATGCCGGCTGTGGCGCCGGGCGCATCGCCCGGTATCTCGCCGACCGCGGAGTGCCGGTGCAAGGAGTCGACCTGTCGCCGCGGATGATCGCCCAGGGCAGGGCCCAGCATCCGGACCTCGACCTGTCGGTCGCCTCGATCACCGACCTGCCCCATGCCGATCAGTCCTTCGCCGGGGTGGTGCTCTGGTACTCCACGATCCACCTGTCCGCACCGGAGCTGACCCGGGCACTCGAGGAGTCCCTCCGGGTACTGGTGCCGGAAGGGCACCTGCTGATCGCGTTCCAGTCCGGGGTCGGCACCCGAACCCTGTTCGACGGCTACCCGGGCGCGGACGTGACCCTGGAGCGCTACCTGCGCACCGCCGACGAAGTCGCCGACCAGCTCATCGCCCGAGGCACCACCGAGGTGCTCCGCGTCGAACGCCACGGCGGAGGCGGCGACGCCGACGATCACGCGATGCTGATCCACCAGAAGGCCGACCCCGGCACCGGCTGAGGAAATCTCGGCCCACGACCTGTGGCTCGCTCAGGCGGGGTGTGCCACGATCCGTGGTACCCACCCGCCGATGGAAGGGATCACCCCGATGACCACCGACACGCCCGCCGACCAGGGCCCCGCACCCTTCGTCGTCGACATCGAGAATGCGACCCTCGACAACCAGAACTACCGCACCACCCTGTGGACCGGATCCAACCTGCAGATGACCCTGATGCACATCGACCCCGGCCACGACATCGGCCTCGAGGTGCACGACCACGGTGACCAGTTCCTCCGGGTGGAGGCCGGTCGGGCCCGGGTCCAGATGGGTCCGGCAGAGAACGACCTGCCCTTCGACCGGGAGGTCGGCGACGACTGGGTCATCCTCGTGCCCGCCGGCCAGTGGCACAACGTCACCAACATCGGCGACGAGCCCCTCAAGGTCTACGCGCTCTACGCCCCACCAGAGCACCCCCACGGCACCGTGCACCCCACCCGGGCCGACGCCGACGCAGACGAACACCACCACTGACCCGATCGGGCTCGGGTGACACGATCGGGGTCGTGACCGGGTGCGAACCGGCCGCCCCGGTCCATAGCGTGGGTTGCGCCGGCCGCGCCGACCCGGCCGGTCACCCCGGACGCGTCGGGGGACCGCGACCCACCCGGGCACCGGCGCGGCACACCGCACCACCCGACCCAGCGAGGGACGACCCATGACCCACCCCGACCCGGCTGCGACCAGGACCGACCATCGCCTGAGCGACGACGAACTGGCCGCGATCGACGCCTGGTGGCGAGCGGCCAACTACCTGTCGGTCGGCCAAATCTACCTCATGGACAACCCGTTGCTCCGCGCACCCCTGGTGGCCGAGCACGTCAAGCCCCGCCTGCTCGGACACTGGGGCACCACACCGGGCCTCAACTTCATCTACGCGCACCTCAACCGGGTCATCGCCGCACGCGACCTGGACATGATGTACGTGATGGGCCCCG
>CAYVAS010000084.1:0-9724 GCA_964449375.1 uncultured Iamiaceae bacterium
AACGTCATCGCCTACGGCGGCACCGGTGGCGAGATCTTCCTGCGGGGGATCGTCGGGGAGCGCTTCTGTGTGCGCAACTCCGGGGTCACCGCCGTCGTCGAAGGCGTCGGCGACCACGGCTGTGAGTACATGACCGGTGGCCGGGCGGTGATCCTCGGTCCCACGGGTCGCAACTTCGCGGCCGGCATGTCGGGAGGCATCGCCTATGTGTGGGATCCCGACGGCGGTTTCGGCGACCGGGTCAACCCCGAGATGGTCGACCTGGAACCCCTGGACGACCTGGACCGCACCTGGTTGGTGTCCACCATCTACCGGCACCGGGAACTCACCGGTTCGGCGGTGGCCGGGCGGCTGCTCGACGACTGGACCTGGGCGGCGGACCAGTTCGTCAAGGTCATGCCCCGCGACTACAAGCGGGTGCTCCGGGCCATCGCCCAGGCCGAAGAGGACGGCACCGACATCGACGAGGCCATCATGGCCGCCGCGGCGGGCTGAAGGAGCACGACATGGCTGACCCACGCGGTTTTCTCAAGCACACCCAGCGCAAGCTGCCGGCCCACCGTCCCGTTCCGGTCCGCATCAAGGACTGGAAGGAACTGTACGAGCCGATGGAACCCGACGACGTGCGGGTCCAGGCGAGCCGGTGCATGGACTGTGGCATCCCGTTCTGCAACGAGGGCTGCCCGTTGGGCAACATCATCCCGGACTGGAACGACCTGGTCTACCGGGACCAGTGGCACGCCGCCTACGACCGGCTGCACGCCACCAACAACTTCCCGGACTTCACCGGCCGGTTGTGCCCGGCGCCCTGTGAAACCGCCTGTGTGCTGGGGATCAACCAGCCGCCGGTGACCATCAAGCAGGTCGAGTACGAGATCGCCGAACGCGGCTTCGCCGAGGGCTGGGTGCAGCCGGTGATCCCCGAGGTGCGCACCGGGCGGAAGGTCGCCGTGGTGGGTTCGGGCCCCGCCGGTCTGGCCGCCGCGCAACAGCTCACCCGGGCGGGCCACGACGTGGTGGTGTTCGAGCGTGCCGACCGGATCGGTGGGCTGCTGCGCTACGGGATCCCCGAGTTCAAGATGGAGAAGCGTTTCATCGACCGCCGGCTGGAGCAGATGGAGGCAGAGGGCACCGAGTTCCGGGTCGACACGGAGATCGGTGTGGACCTGTCGGTCGAGCAGCTCCGCGCCGACTTCGAAGCGGTCGTCCTGGCCGGTGGGGCCACCCAGTGGCGTGACCTGCCGATCCCCGGACGCGAGCTCGCAGGGATCCACCAGGCGATGGAGTACCTGCCGCCGGCGAACCGGGTGCAGTTCGGTGACATCGCCGCGCCGCCGATCACCGCCGAGGGCAAGCGGGTGGTGATCATCGGGGGTGGCGACACCGGAGCAGACTGTCTGGGCACCGCGCACCGTCAGGGGGCGGTGTCGGTCCACCAGTTCGAGATCATGCCCCGGCCCCCCGACACCCGTGACGCCTCCACCCCCTGGCCGATGTGGTCGCTGATGCTGCGCACCTCGGGTGCGCACGAAGAGGGCGGTGAGCGGGTGTTCGCGGTGAACACCGAGGAGTTCCTCGACGACGGGTCCGGCCACGTCGCCGGGCTGCGGGCCCACGAAGTGGAGCGTCAGATGGTCGACGGGCGCCCGAGCTTCGTCGAGGTGCCCGGCACCGAGTTCGAGCTGGAGTGCGAGCTGGTGTTGCTGGCCTTGGGCTTCACCGGCCCGGAACGTTCGCCGATGCTCGAACAGTTCGGTGTGGAGCTCGACGACCGGGGCAACGTCGCCCGCGATCAGTCCTTCACCACCAACGTGCCCGGTGTGTTCGTCGCCGGAGACATGGGTCGGGGCCAGAGCCTGATCGTGTGGGCGATCGCCGAGGGTCGTTCCGCGGCGGCCGCCGCGGACGCCTACCTGATGGGATCCTCGGACCTGCCCGCTCCGGTCCTTCCCACCGACCGCCCCATCTCCTGAGCCCACGACCCACCCCGTTGCGAACTTCGGGAGGTTGCGTCGCTCCAGCGAACGCAACCTCCCGAAGTTGCGCGGGTCAGGAGGCTGCGGCGGGGATTCCGGCGATCAGGGCGCGCTGGCGGAGCACGATCGCCCGGGCTTGCGCGGCGGCCGCCACCTGACGCACCAGCACCACGCCGGGTCCCACATAGCCGGGACCGCCGACCCCGAAGCGCAGATCGCCCGAGCCGTCGGCCGCCAGGCTGTCGAAGGTGAGGCTCCGAAGAAAGCCCAGAGGCCAGTAGCGGGTCTCGTGGACACGCCGGGTCGGCACGAACGCGACCAGGTGCCAGTGCAGGTCGAGGCGGACCGGTTCGCGCTCGAAGACTCCCGACATCGACCACAACACCGTGTCGGGTCGGGCCGGAGGCTGAACGGTCGGTGGGTGGGCGTCGCTGCTCTGGTAGCCGCCGGTGGCGACCTGGTCGGTCCAGACCGTGCCGTCCCAGTACCGGAACTCCCACAAACCGGTGGGGTCGGGATGCCAGCCGGGTCCGACGTTCATGTCGACCGGGCCCGTCCAGGGCACCGACGCGACGGGGCCATGGCACCGGCAGGCGTGCCCTGCGGTGGCGCCACGGCCCCGGCCCGCGTGAGTTCGACCTCGATCAGACGGCGACCGCTTCGCCCTGGAGACGCTTGTAGACGTACCCGGTCGACAGCACGACCACGGGGAAGGCGACGATCAGGCCGATGCCGCACAACAACGCACCGACGAAGACGGCGAGCAGCGAGGCGAGGAAGAACCCGACCATCGTGCCCACGTTCTTCATCACCAGGTCGATGCTGGCCTTGATCGCGTCGACGGCTCCCAGCTTCTTGTCGATGATGAACCATCCGAAGAAGAAGGTGAAGAACCAGACGATCAACCCGGGGATGTAGCACAAGAACGAGCCGATCCCCACGGCGAGCGCGACCAGGATCGAGCCCACCAGGTACGGGCCGAGCTGATCGGTCTGGAACATCCGGTTCAGCGCCAGTTGTTCGCCGTTGGTGATCATCAGCGTCGCCCGGATGATCGCCATCTGGACCAGAAACGCCGCGATGTAGAACACCACCACCATGATCCCGGTGAGGATGAGCGTCATGAAGAAGCCGCCCCCCGAGGTCGTGGTGTAGGTGGTGCCGAACTCGGTCGTGTGGGTCTCGGTGGTGCTCAGCAGCGCACCGCCGAGCACGGCCCACAAGATGACCTGGAGCACCGCCATCGCGGCGAAGACGATCAGCGCCGCGATGAGGATCGGGCCGATGTTCTCCTGAAACTTCTTGAAGCCCCAGTTGAATGCATCACCCACCGACACCGTGGGCCCGCCGGGGGCGCCGCCGACGGGCTGGGCGTAGCCACCGGGCTGCTGGCCGAATCCTCCCGGCTGCTGACCCGGAGCGGGCGCACCGGGCTGGGGCGCGCCGGCTGGCGGCGTGGTCGGCTGGGCGCCCGGGGCCTGCTCGGGCGGATACCACTTTCCGTCCGAGGCCTGCCACCAGCCGGGCCCCTGAGATTGGTCGCTCATTTCGATACCGCCTTGTTGTCGGCAATGTGCAGTACGGCACGAAACGCTAGTGGATGAACGCCCCTGAATCGGCGCATCGCGTCCCGGGTACCATCGCCGGGTGCCTGTCGACGCGCTGTTGCTGTTTCCCGGTGCGGGTGGAGACCGACACCACCCCACCCTCGTCGCGCTCGACGACGGCCTCGACCCGGTGCGCGTCGAGCGACGGGACTTCCCCTACCGAGCCAAGCGGACCGGTCCACCGGACCGCGCGCCCAAGCTGATCGAGGCGGTGCGCGCCGAGGCCGAAGCCCTGCGCGCCGCGGGCGAAGAGCGCCTGGTACTGGGGGGCCGGTCCATGGGCGGGCGCATGGCTTCGATGGCGGTGGCCGAGGGCTGCGAGGCGGTCGGACTGGTGCTGTTGAGCTATCCGCTGCACCCGCCCCGCAAACCCGAAAAGCTACGCGTCGACCACTTCGGCGCGATCGAGGTGCCCTGCCTTTTCATCTCCGGTGACCGGGACCCCTTCGGCACGCCCGCAGAGTTCCGTGACGCGACGAGCGCGATCGCCGGGCCGGTGCGCCTGGAATGGTTCGAGGGTCAGGCCCACGACCCCCGGAACCACGACGAGATCATCGTGGCGCTGGTGCGCGACTGGCTGGCGGGACTGTGACGCCGAGGCCGTCGGGCACCCGCGGCCGAGGCGCTCAGGCCTCGATGGTGACCGGCGTGCCCAGGGGCAGCAGCTCGGCCAACTGGGTGATGTCGTCGTTGTACATCCGGATGCACCCGTGCGAGACGTTCGCCCCCACCGAGGACGGGTCGTTGGTGCCGTGGATCCCGATGACACCCTCGCCGCCACCGAAGTTCGCCAACTCGTCGATCTCACTGAACCCGGACAGCCCGTAGGCATAGGGGCCGTAGGGGCCCTCGGGATCGGGCGGAGCGAGCAGTTCCTTGATGTAGTACACCCCACCGGGCGTGGGGTACTGGTCCTGCCCGATCCCCACCTCGAAGGTCTGCTCGACCTTCCCGTTCTTCTCCAGGGTCAGGGTGTGATCGCTGGCCGACACGAGCAGTCGATACGGGTTCTCCTGCACGGTCACGTCCTCGGCACGGACCCACCCGTTCGATCCGTTGGGCCGCACCGGCAGGTACACGTGGTACCAGCCCGGTTGGGAATCGGCGACCAGGAACACCAGCGGGGCGCCGTTGGGGTTGGGATTGGTCAGGGTGTGGCCGGGCTGGGTGGTGTCGTCGGGCACCAGATAGACGGGGACCTCGTCGGGCACCGCGGTGGCCACCTGGGACACGCCGGTGTCGATGGTGGTGGTGGGTCCGGTGGTGGCGGCGGAGGACGAGGGCCGGCGGTCGGGCTCGGCCATGTCGGGCCCGGAACTTCCACAGCCCGCGACCAACACGAGGGCAACGACGGCCGACACGGCCAGACGACGCAGTTTCATCGGCGGGATTCTACCGGCTCAGGCCAGGGGAATGGTCCGCGGCGCGTCCTCGGGATTGACCTCTTCGAGCGTGCGGTGTGCGGTCTCGGGGTAGGCAACCCCGAGAAGGAACGCGACCAGAACCGGACCGATCAGCACCACGGCCATGGCCGGTCCCATCCGGCCCCACTGGTCCACCAGGGTGCCCACGGTGAGCAACCCCACCCCGGCGCCCGCCACCGCGGCAATCTGCAGGATCCCGTTGGCCTTGCCGCGCAGCGCGGTGGGGAACAGTTCGGGTCCGTACACCGCGATCGCGGGTACCGCGGCGCCTCCCAGGATCGTGCCCGCCAGGTTCCAGGTCCACATCTGCCAGCCGTGGGTGAGGTAGCTCAACAGGACCAGGATCGACCCGCCGAGCACGCCGACGCCGCCCACCAGACGTCGACCCCGGGTGTCGGCCAGGCGGCCCCCGAAGGCCACACCGATCGCTGCCGGGGTGGTGGTGACCAGGGTGAAAAGGGCGATCCGTGCGGCGGAGAAGTCCCGTTCGTGGTCGAGGAAAGCGTTCTGGAGCTGGGAGGCCGGGGTGGCGAAGAGCGCCGCGGCGAACAGCGCCGCGCCCACCAGGGCCAGGCGCCTGCGGTGCCCGGTGAGCGCGACCTTGGTGGTGCGGCGGATGAACCGGCGGGTCTCGGGAAGCACCCGGGACAAGCGGACCAGCGGGTACAGCCCCACCAGCGGGATCACATAGAGCCACCGCCACCCTGCCGGTCCGGTGTCGGCGAGGGGCAGGAACCACACACAGATGCCCGCGCCCAGCCCGGCGGCGAGGGTCATCACCCCCACCGCGTAGGCGCGGCTGGAGCGGGGCATCTCCTCGGCGGCGACGATGGCCAGCAGGATCGCGGCGGCGGTCGAGAACGCCCGGGACACCGTCTGGGTGGCCGCCAGGGTCCACATCGAGGTGGTCAGCGCGCTGAAGGCGGCGGTCACACACGACGCGGCGATCGAGGCCAGCAGCAGCTTGCGTCGCCCCTTCCGGTCGGCGAGGGCCACGATCACCAGCGCGCCGAGCACCCCGATGCGCACTGCGGCCAGCACGGTGCCCTGGTCTCCGGTCGTGGCGCCGAACTCGTCGGCGGAGAAGGTGACGGTCTGGGTGATGATCGTGCCCAGGTAGCCGGTCACCACACTGAGCGAGCTGATCGTGGCCAGCACCATGGCGGCCCGCGCATCGAGGCGGTCCGGCGGGAACCACGGCGGCATCCGGGCCTCGGGAGGTTCGCTGGCCGAGGTGGCCAGGCGTCGGTGACGCCGGCGGAGGCGGCGCCGCAGGGGCCCCACGAACATCCATCCCCAGAAGGGCACCGCGAGCTGGAAGTCCATGGTCTCGGTGACCACCGGATCGCCGTCGTCGGGGCGTTCCACCTCGACCCGACGGTGCCAGGACCGGAACGGGCCCTCGACGAGCTCGAAGGATCCCTCGGCGACCCGGGATTCGGCCACCAGATCGTCCCGGGGTTGCAGGAACCGCTCGAGTCGCTCTTCGGGAACTCGTGACCGACAGGTCAGGCTCGTCAACTGGGGCGATCCTCCGTGGTCGGCTCGCCGGCGGGCAGGTGGTGACGCCGACCGGGGAACGCCGGGCCGGACGCCGCCACGGTAGCCCTTCGGTGGCTGCGGCCCGAGCGGGTCGGCGTGGTTGAATGGGCCGATGGCCACGCTGCTGGTTCGAGGGTTTCTGGTGGCGCGATGACCGACGCACCGGTGATCGAGGTGGCCGAGAGCGGCCCGTTGTCGGGTGAGGTGCCCATCTCGGGAGCCAAGAACTCGGTGCTCAAGTTGATGGCCGCGAGCCTGTTGGTTCCGGGCCGGACCGAGCTGGTCAACGTCCCCTCCATCACCGATGTCACCGACATGGCCGATCTCCTTCGGGCGATGGGCTGTGAAGTCACCCACACCGAGGGCCGGTTGGTCATCGACCGTCCCGACGAGGTGATCCCCGAAGCGCCCTATGAGCTGGTCGAGACGATGCGGGCGTCGATCGAGGTGCTCGGGCCGCTGCTCTCGGGGGTGGGCCGGGCCCGGATCGCCCTGCCCGGCGGCGACGACTTCGGGCACCGTCCGATCGACCTGCACCTGGACGCCTTCGAGGCGATGGGTGCCGAGATCACCACCCGGCACGGCTACGTGGATGCGAGCGCGGACCGCCTGGTGGGCACCGAGGTGAACCTGATGTTCCCCAGCGTCGGCGCCACCGAGAACGTGATGATGGCCGCGACCCTGGCCAAGGGCACGACCGTGATCGAGAACGCCGCGCGAGAACCGGAGCTGTCCGATCTGGCCTCGATGCTCAACCGGATGGGCGCCAACATCACCGGCATCGGCAGTTCCCGTCTGGTCATCGAGGGCGTCGAGGAGCTTCGACCGGTGGAACACACCGTGATCCCGGACCGGATCGAAGCCGCGACGTTTCTGGTGGCCTTGGGCGTCACCGGCGGCGAGATCGAACTCGTCGGTGCCCGCCACGACCACATGGACATGCTGATCACCACGCTGGGCAACACGGGGATGCGGGTGTCACCCACCGATTCGGGGCTGTGGGCGATGGCCCCGGAACGCCCGCGGGCCACCGACGTGTCCACCCTGCCCTATCCGGGGGTGGCGACCGACTACAAGCCGCTGCTCGTGGCGCTGCTGAGCGTGGCCGAGGGCACCGGCATCGTCACCGAGAACATCTTCGGGGGCCGGTTCCGTTACGTGTCCGAGCTGGTGCGGATGGGCGCGGACATCCGGGTGGAGGGCCACCACGCGGTGGTGCGGGGGCGTGAGCGACTCTCGGCGGCGCCGGTGCGGGCGCCCGACATCCGCGCCGGGGCGGCGCTCGCGGTGGCGGCGCTGCGGGCCGAGGGGGTGACGCGCATCATGGACGCGCACCACATCGACCGCGGCTATGAGCACTTCGAGGGCAAGCTGGCCCGGCTGGGCGCCGAGGTCCGGCGGCTCGACTGACGCCGCGACTCCGAGGGCGGCCCCGTCGGCGGCGCGCCCGGGACGGTCAGTCCGAATCTGTGGGAACGCCGAAGCGCGGCGGGCGTGGCGGTGGGGTCATGTCGACGCGGCCGTCCCGGTCGGCGCGGTGATTCGCCAGCCCCAGCAGCGCGGCGAACCCGGCGAGGGGGATCAACACCAGCACCATCGAGAACCAGTCGCTCTGATGAGCGAGCACCAGCCCGAGGGTCGACAACGCGTGCGCCATGGTGTCCATCATCCCAGCAGCACCAGGGTCCACACAACGCCGCTCACCACGACCAGGGCCATCGCGGGCAGTGAGGCGTTCCAGTGGCGGAGGCGGGTCCGGGCCGAGGTGGTCCCATCGGCGGCCCGGTCGGTCGCGGCGTGGCCGATCATCATCAACGCGGCCAGATGGCCGGCGAGCAACACCCCGACCTGGACCAGACCCTGGGTCAGGGGCGACAGCGGCTGGGTGGACACCTGCCAGTAGACGGTGCCGAACAGGTTCCAGCCCTGGGCGAAGGGGTCCGACAACAGGACCACGAAGTTCTGGGCCTGGGTGAGACCGATCGAGATCGCCTGGGCGAGCAGCACACTTCCCGCGATCGGGCCGAGCATCGCGCCCAGCGGTCGGGCGCCGGCTTCGTCCCGGGCCCGCTCGAGAAGGGTCTCCACGCCCCGCCACGCCCAGTGGACGGCCAGGGTGATCACGACGAAGATCGCCATGACCCAGGCGGTCTCGTCATGGCTGCCGTCGAAACCGATCTCGAGCATGAACCACTCGGTGCCCGCAACCGAGTTCGCGCCGAGCGCGCCCAGCAGCATGGCGGCGATCAACCCCAGACGCGCGCGGATCGCCCGCTGCCGGGTGCGGGCCCGGGCCTTCCCGGGGCGGGTGATGGGAGCGGTCAGATCCAGCGTGGCCGGCAGCGGATTCCAGGCTCCGAGCGCGGCGTGGCCGCCCCGGCGCGCGACCAGCGCCATCGCGACGCCGTACAGGGTGAGCCACACCGCGAAGTGGCGCGGCTCGTCGCCTTCGATCCAGGCGACCCACACCACCACGTAGGTGACGAACACCGGGATCGGGGCCCACCACGGGGTCGGAAACGACGGGTCGGCGCCGCGCCGCCGCCTCGGGACGAACACCCGGAACGGATCGATGGCCTCCCACACCCACCCGAAGGCGATGGCGACCCAGCCACCCAGGGACCACAACACGCCGACCAGTCCGAGGGTGGCGATGTTCTGGGTGAGCGATTCGGGGCCGAACCAGCAGAACAGGACGAACAACCAGAACACCACGGCCGCGACGATCTGTCCGATCCGCTGGGCGGTCGGCTCGGGCGACGGGGCAGCGGCGTCGCCGGTGGCACCGGTCCGGGCCGGGTCCTCGGCGGAGGTGCGGGGTCGGGCCCGGGGGACGTGGCGGTTGCGCGAGACGAGGATGACGATCACCGACGCGGCGAACACGGCGTAGGCGAGTGCCCAGGCCGGCAGGTCGAGCGCCGCGCTACCACTCGCGGCGAAGTGGGCGACCAACATGGCCGGTCAGCCTAGGAGGGTCCGCCCGGAGTGGCGGACGGCCGGTGATTGCGGACAAAGTTGATCGAATTAGTCGGGATTCGCTAGCTTGCCTCCATGCCAACGACGACCCGAGCAAAAGGGCCGGCCAAGGAAGCGCCTTCCTGGGACCTGATCCTCAAGCGCAACGCCATCGAGCGGCACAAGAAGGAGAAGTTCCCGCTCGACATCATCGACGAGC
>CAYVAS010000085.1:0-7422 GCA_964449375.1 uncultured Iamiaceae bacterium
CGAACGTCGGGTTCGGCAAGGCCGACGAGGCGGTCACCTACGAACGGATGAAGGAAAAGGCGCACGACGCGCTCAAGGAGCACTTCCGCCCCGAGTTCTTGAACCGGATCGACGAGATCGTCGTGTTCCACGAGCTGTCCAAGGAAGAGGTCACCGCGATCGTCGACCTGATGATCCGTCGGGTCGTCACCCAGCTCGAGAGCCAGGGCATCGGCCTGGAGCTCACCGAGGCAGCCAAGCTGCACCTCGCCGAGCAGGGCTACGACCCGCAGATGGGCGCCCGACCACTGCGCCGGGCCATCCAGCGTCTGGTCGAGGACCCGCTCTCGGAGCGGCTGCTGTGGAAGCAGTTCCGTTCCGGCGAGACGGTGATCGTCGATGTCGAAGAGGACCCCGAGTCCACGACCGGAGAGAAGATGATGACCTTCCATTCGGTCGAAGGATTCGAGCCGCCACCGGTGTCCGAACTCGCCGGCGCCGGCGGGTCGCCATCGGGCGACTCCTGACCCCGGGCTCCGCGCCTGCGTTCCCAGGACCCCACCCGGCTACGAGGCCGCCGCCAAGGATGCTCCCGGCATCCGGCGGCGGCCTCGCCGCGCCCGGCCAGCCCTTCGGCAACCGGGCGTCCCGGTCGCCGGCGGGTGCGACGGGGCATCGTGTTGGCGGTGGCGCTCCTGGCCCTGGTGGGGCTCAGCGCCTGCCAGACCACCGCGGTGGTGCGCGTCGCGGTGCAGCCCGACGGCTCGGGCAGCGTGGCGATCGACGTCCGCTTGGACGCCGAGGCGGTGGCGCGCGTGGGGGACCTGTCGCGCCTGGTGGTCCTGGACGACCTGGAGGCCGCCGGTTGGACGGTGACCGGCCCGGGCCCCTCCCAGGACGTCGAGCGGCTGCTCACCGAATCCGGTGAGGTGCCGCCGGATGGGCCCGGGGCCTCCGAATCCGGTGAGGTGGACGTGGTCCCGCCCGGTGAGGTGCGCCTGCACCTGGCCCGGGACTTCGCCGACATCGAAGAAGCCAACGACATCCTGGCGAGCCTGAGCGGCCCCGACGGGCCCCTGCGCGACGTGGCGTTGGGTCGCCAGTCGTCGCTGTTCAGCACCGAGTGGTCCTTTGCCGGCACCGTGGATCTCAGCGAGGGGCTCGACACTTTCGGCGACGAGGCGCTCACCCGGACCCTGGGCGGCACCCTCGACGAGGTGGTGGCCGCGTCGCCCGGAGGCGCGCCCGACGCGGACGCGCTCCGGGTCGCGCTGGAGCTCGAGCCTTCGACCGGGCTGGACTGGTCCGGTGAGATGGGCAACGTCTCGGTGAACGACGCCACCGTGGCTGCTGAAGCGACGCTGGGTTCGGCGCCCGAGTCGGTGGACGTCACCGCGCGCCAGACCCGGTGGGTCGCGGTGGGCATCGCCGCCGCGCTGGTGGTGCTGGTGCTCACCGGCCTGGTCGTGGTGGGCTTTTCGTTCCGGCGGTCGGCGAACCGGGCCGAACGGTTGCTGCTGCCCGGGCGTGCAGGCGGCGCCGTCGCCGCCGGGGGTCTGGCGACGGTCGCCGGTGACCTGGCCGCCGAGGACGCCGGCGGGCGCGACGACGATGCCGCAGACGACCCGTCCGGCGGCGACGCCGGGCCAGGGCCCGCCCCGCCCGGTGGCGAGGTGACCGACGGCACTTGAACCGACCCCGACCGGTCGCATTAGGCTTGCCTACCATCATGGATCTGGTCAGGCTGGTCGTGCGACCACAGTTCCGAGCGTGCACCTCCGGTGCCCCGACCGGGTGGAGGTGCTGAGCCGATGTGGGTGTGCATGTGCAAGGCGGTCACCGACCACGAGATCCGCGAGCTGCTGGAGTCTCCGCTGATCGACGACGTCGACGACGTGGCCGCGGCCTGCGGCGCCGGCACGGGGTGTGGTTCGTGCCGGGACGAGATCCGTCGGCTCTGCGACGAAGCCCGTGGCAGCCGGCCCTCGGTGGTCGGGGTCCGGGTGCGCTCCGCGGCCTGACCCGCGCCGGGTACGCGATCCGACCTGCGACGCGCCGCGTCTCCTCTGCAGATAGATTCGTGCCCAGCCACTGTCCCGAGGAGGCAACCATGCAGGCCGATCCGACGATCATCGAGCTGCTCAACGACGTGCTCAAGGCCGAGCTGACCGCGATCAACCAGTATTTTCTGGACGCCCGCATGTTGGAAGACTGGGGCTTCGAGCGCCTGGGTGAGAAGTTCCGCGACGCCTCCATCGACGAGATGAAGGACGCCGACGAGCTCATCGAGCGCATCCTGTACCTGGAGGGGCTACCCAACCTCCAGACCATCGACAAGCTCCACATCGGCGAGGATGCGCCCGAGAAGCTGACCGCGGCGCTCGCCCTGGAACGCAAGGCGATCGAGCGGCTCAACGCCGGGATCGCCAAGGCTGTCGAACTCGACGACAACGGCACCCGCGACCTGCTGGCCAAGATCCTCGCCGGCGAAGAGGAACACGCCGACTGGATCGAGTCCCAGCTCCACCTGATCGAAACCGTGGGTGCCGCCAACTACCTTTCCCAACAGATCAGGGACTGACCCGGCCCCCGGCCACGGACCTCATGACCGTCGCCGGGTCCGGGGCCTCCCGGATCGGGCCACCGCGCCCGGGTCCCTCCGGTGAATGTCACACCCCGGGTGCAGGCTGGCCGGCATGGCTTCCCGGACGCGGACCCGGTTCCGCTGCACCGCATGTGAACAGACCAGCCCCGTGTGGAACGGCCGGTGCGCCGGCTGTGGCGCGTGGAACACCCTGACCACCGACACCGTCGCACCGGCCCGGTCGCCGGCAGCCGCTTCCGGGGGCACCGCACCCACACCCCTGGCGGACCTGCATGCCATCGGAGCCCGACCCGTACCCGTGGGGGTCGCGGAGCTGGACCGGGTCCTCGCCGGAGGGCTGGTGCCCGGGTCGGCCACCCTGCTGGCCGGACCGCCCGGAGTGGGCAAGTCCACCCTGGCCCTGCAGCTCGCGCTCGGCCTGGCGGCCATCGAACCGAGCGCGCCCGTGGTGTATCTGGCCGCCGAGGAGACCGTCGCCCAGATCCGTCTGCGCGCCGACCGTCTTGGCCTACCCGTGCCCGCGGGCCTGCTGGTGGGCGACGACCCCTGTGCGGTCACCCTGGCCGCGACGATCACCGACCAGCGTCCCGCCGCGGTGATCGTGGACTCGATCCAGGCGATGGACGACGAGGACGCCACCGGCAACCCGGGAAGCGTCGCCCAGGTCCGGGCCGGGGCCGCCCGGCTGGCCGGCGCGGCCCGTGCGGCCGGAACCAGCCTGGTGCTGATCGGTCACGTCACCAAGGACGGATCGATCGCCGGGCCGCGCACGCTGGAACATCTGGTCGACACGGTGGTGAGCTTCGACGCCGACCTGGACCACGGACTGCGTCTTCTCCGGGCCGTCAAGCACCGGTTCGGGCCGGTCGGTGAGCTGGGCGTGTTCCGGATGGAACGCGACGGGCTGCACGGCGTGGGTGAGGTCGCCGGCATGTTCCTGCAGGACCGCCGCCTGGGGCGTCCCGGTTCGGTGGTCACCCCTGCCCTGGACGGTCGCCGCACCCTGCTGGTGGAGATCCAGGCGCTGGTCGCCCCGGACGGTCCCGCCGGACTCCGGCTGTGTCAGGGCCTGGAGCGTGGCCGCGTCGAGTTGATCCGGCTGGTGCTGGAACGGGCACGGGGTGCGATCGGGGAGGTGTCGTGCTCGGTCGCCGGTGGGTTCACCGTGCGGGAGGCCGCGGTCGACCTGGCGGCTGCGCTGGCGGTCGCCTCGGCCGCGGTCGGCCGTCCGGTGGCAGCCGACACCGTGGTGACCGGCGAGCTGGGCCTGGTGGGCGAGGTCCGTCGGGTGGGCGACGCGGACCGCCGCCTCCGCGAGGCCGCCCGGTTGGGCTTTCGCCGCGCGATCGTGCCCGCGGGCACCCCGGCCTCTGCCGATGCGCTGGGGCTCGACCTGTCCCGGGTCGGGGACCTCGACGAGGCCCTGCGCGCGGTGGGCATCGACGTGCCCCGCAGCCCGCGCCGCGGCAGGCCAGACGCGGCCGCGCTGCAGCCGGTTCCGGGCTGACCCGATCCGCCGGCGGACTTCCCCGAGGTCCGCGACCACGGGCCGCCCCGAGGTGCCGATTCCCCCCGATCCGCGGGGTTGGACACCCCGAAGTGCAGGTCGGAGGTGGTGGCGAACTCCGGGCCCGGGCGCCCGGCTCGGTACGATGGCGACGTGATCGACCATGGCGCCTCCCTCGACCATGCGATCGCGATGGTTGCCCCTGGGCGACCGCTCAGAGAGGGACTCGACCGGATCGTCCGGGCCGGCATGGGTGCGCTGATCGTGGTGGGAGACGGGCCCGAGGTGCTCGACGTGTGCTCGGGGGGCTTCGCGCTCGACGCGGTGTTCAGTCCCCAGCGACTGTCCGAGATCGCCAAGATGGACGGGGCGGTCATCCTCTCCAGCGACCTGCGCCGCATCGTGCGCGCGAACGTTCACCTGGTTCCCGACCCAGACCTGCCCACCTCGGAAACCGGCACCCGGCACCGCACCGCCGAACGGGTCGCCCGGTCGCTCAACCTGCCGGTGATCTCGGTGTCCGAACGCATGACCACCATCACCATCTACCTGGGCACCGACAAGTACCCCCTGGAGCCCCTCGCCCGGGTCCAGGCCCGTGCCAACCAGGCCCTGTCGGCCCTGGAGCGCTACCGCCACCACCACGACACGGTGATGGCCACGCTGTCGGCGTTGGAGGTCCAGGACCTGGTCACGATCCGAGACGTGGCCTCCGCGCTGCAGCGTGCCGAGATGGTCGTACGGATCGCCGACGAGGTGGAACGGTTCGTGCTGGAGCTGGGCACCGACGGGCGGATGATCCGACTGCAGATGGTGGAACTGGTCCGGGGTGTGGTCGAGACCCGTGAGCTGGTGATCCGCGACTACCTGCGCGAGGACCCCGGCTGGAGCTTCGACGACGCGCTGGCCGCGCTGACCAGCATGGAGACCGACCGGCTGGTCGACCTGGACCATGTCGCCGCGGCCGTGCGACTGGGCAGCGACGTGGATGACCTGGACACCGCGCTCACCCCCCGGGGCTACCGGATGCTGTCGCGGATCCGCCGGTTCCCCCGCCCGATGATCGACCGGGTCGTGCGCCACTTCGGTTCGCTCAGCAACCTGCTGGCCGCCTCGCCCGAGACGCTGGAACAGGTCGAGGGCATGGGCGCGCTGCGTGCCCGCAACGTCGCCGCCGCGCTCGGCCGGCTGGCGCGCTCCAGCGTCATCGAACGCTACGGCTAGACCCGCCGCGGCCTGCTGTGACGGGGCTCGGGGCGACCCCGGGGGCGACCCGTCAGCTCGAGCGGCGTTCGAGTTCTTCGCGACGGCGGATGTGGTACCGGCGGTCGGACTGGTCCATCCAGCCGAGCCGCACGAAACTGGCGATCGCCTTGTTGACCCGTTCCCGCGAGGCGCCGACCATGCCGGCGAGCTCCTCCTGGGTCACCGGCAGGGTGAATTCATCCGCGTCTCCGGCGAGCTCCAGGATCCGCTTGGCCGTTCGTCCGGTGACGTCCAGGAACACCGAATCGGCCAGCGCGGTGTCGGTGACGCGGATGCGTCGTGCCAGGAGCCGGGCGACCTCCCACAGAAGCTGGGGTCGTTCGGTGTAGATGCGGCGGATCGGCTCGTAGGGGATCTCGATGACCTCGGAGGGTTCCAGTGCCCGGGCGCCGGCGGAGCGCCCCTGGCCGTCGAACAGGCCCATCTCGCCGAACAGGTCGCCGGCTTCCATCAGCGCGATCACCGATTCACGCCCGTCGATCGAACGGTTCACGATCGCGATGCGGCCCGACACCGCGACATAGACGTGGTCGGGCTCGTCGCCCTCGGCGAAGAGCACGTCGTTCCGGTTCAGCTCGTGGGTGACGGCGACCCCGGCGAGTTCTGCGAGCTCGTCGTCGGTGAACGCGGCGAACAGCTCGGTGGACTGCAACAGCGACGGATCGGCCATGTGACGGATGTTACCGGGCCGGACCGGTGCTTCCGTTTTCGCGCACCGGACCGGCGGTCGCCGGGCGGGCGGGGTGGTCGGGCCGATCAACCGGTAGCCTCGTGGCCCTCCCCGGCGGCGACCCGCCGCGCTGCGGAGTCCCGCCGACGAGGCGAGTCATCGACGATGTCCCAATCCATGCCGACAACCCAGCAACCCGACCGGCGTGGCCGCTGCGCGACGATCATCGTCGCCGGCGGCGAAGGCCGCCGCTACGGCGGGCTCAAGCAGTACGCGGACCTGGCCGGACGGCGGGTCCTGGACCATTCGATCGCCGCCGCCCGCGCCGCGACCGACCTGGTGGTCCTGGTCGTGCCGCCCCAGCTCGCGGACCGGGCCGAACCGGGCGTCGATGCGCTCGTCGCCGGGGGCACCACCCGTTCGGAGTCGGTGCGCGCCGGGCTGGCCGCGGTGCCCGACGACGTCGCGGTCATCGCCGTGCACGACGCGGTCCGACCGCTGGCCTCCATCGACCTGTTCACCCGGGTGATCGCCGCGGTGCGCGACGGTGCGGACGGGGCGGTGCCGGGCATCGACGTGGTCGACACCCTGCGCCGCCGCGTCGGCCCGCCCGGGCCGGTCGCCCGGGACGAGCTCGTCGCCGTCCAGACTCCCCAGGCGTTCGCGGCCTCGGTGTTGCGGAGCGCCCATGCCGATGTGGATGCCCAGGCGACCGACGACGCGTCGCTGGTCGACGCGCTGGGCGGCACCGTGGTGGTGGTCCCGGGAGAACGGTCGAATCTGAAGATCACCGAGGCCGTCGACCTGGCCATCGCCGAGGTGCTCGTCCCCGCCGCCGACGAGCCCGCCCCGACTGCATCGGAGCCCCAGGCGGCCGGCAATCTCCGGGTGGTGGAGCCGTGAACGAGGTCCGGGTCGGTTCTGGTTTCGACGTGCACCGGTTCGCCGACGACCCGGCGCGGCCCCTCGTGCTCGGCGGCCAGCGTTTCGAGGGCGTCGGGCTCGAGGCGGTCAGTGACGGGGACGTGATCGCTCACGCCTGCGCCGAGGCGCTGCTGGGCGCCGCCGGCCTCGGGGATCTCGGCATGCACTTTCCCGAGACCGACGAGGCCAGCGCGGGGGCCGACAGCATCGAGATCCTCGCCGCGGTCGCCGCGCTGGTGCGCGGGGACCGCTGGCGGATCGGCAACGTGGACTGTTCGGTGGTGACCGAAGCGCCGCGGTTGGCCCCCCGGCGCGAGGCCATGCAGGAGGCGCTCACCGCGGCGGTGGGCGCCCCGGTGAGCGTGAAGGGACGACGGGCCGAAGGCCTGGGCGCCATCGGCCGGGGCGAAGGCATCGCCTGTTTCGCGTCCGCGGTGGTGACCCGGTGAGCCCGCCCAAGCCGAAGAAGGG
>CAYVAS010000085.1:7522-9695 GCA_964449375.1 uncultured Iamiaceae bacterium
CACCGGCGTGGGGTGCGCGAGATCCTGGTGTCGGCCGACGTCGACGCCGCCGACATCCTCGACGAGATCATCGAGCTGGCCGACGACGCGCACGTCCCGATCCGTCAGATCGGCCGGGGCAGTCTGGAGGCCAAGGCCCGCACCGACGCACCCCAGGGGATCATCGCCCGGGCCGAACCGATCCGGCCCGTCGACCTGGACGATCTGGTGGCCCCGGCTGACGGGCGCGTGCCGTTTCTGCTGGCGGTCGACGGGGTCACCGACCCCCAGAACCTGGGCGCCCTGCTGCGCTCGGCGGAGTGTGCCGGGGTCACCGGGGTGGTGCTTCCCCGGCACCGTGCGGTGCATGTGACCCCGACGGTGACCAAGGCCGCCGCCGGCGCGGTCGAACATCTGGCCTTCGCGCTCGTCGGCGGGATGCCCAGCACGATCGGGTCGCTGGACGACCGGGGTGTGCACACCGTGGGCCTGGACATGACCGGGCCGCGCACGCTCTGGGAACTCGAGGGCCTCGACGCGCCCGTGGCGATCGTGGTCGGCGCAGAGGGCAAGGGCCTGTCACGGCTGACCCGCAAGCGCTGTGCCGAGGTGGCGCGCATCCCCCTGGAGGGCCGGATCGAATCGCTCAACGCCTCGGTGGCGGGGGCGCTGGCCTGTTACGAGGTGGCCCGGGCCCGCCGCGGCTGAACCCGCCGCAGGGCGCAGCGGTGCCCGGGTGGGGACGCGCGCCGTGACCGGCCACCAGGGTGGAAGGGTCAGCCGGTGTAGGTCGGATGGGCGACCACCGGAGCTGCCGGTGGCGCCGTGCCCGTCGGGGTCGGCCTCAGGGGTGGATCGTCGGGGTCGACGGCGACCGTGGTGGTCGTGGTGGAGCCGTGGTCGTCGCAGGGCGCGGTGGCCTGTCCGTCGGGAAAGCGCTCACCCGGGTCCGGTTCGGGGTCGGGAAAGGCCATGGTGCCGGGGGCGTCTCCGGTCACCGCGTCCACGATCCGGGTGAGGAACTCGGTCTGGCTCCAGGACTCGGGCGGACGGGTCCCCTGGCCGGGAATGAGATTGCTCGGCGGGTAGCGGGTGAACAGGTTGGGGTCGCCGACCGCGGGACACGCGCTCTTGACGTAGTCGCCGTTGCGGGCGATGACCAGGTCGAGGCTGGGGATGACGAAGACGAACTGACCGTCGAACCCGCGGGCGGTCGGGATGGGTTCGTCGAGGCCGGGCAGGTGGGAGAACCACCACATGTAGCCGTACGCCCCGTCCGAGGCGGGAACCGTGGACCAGGCCTGGGCGACCCACGACGCCGACACGATCTGGTTGCCGTTCCAGTTGCCGTCGTTCAGGAACAGGTGGCCGAGCCGGGCGAAGTCGCGGGTCGTCGTGTCCACACAGCAGTAGGTCAGGGTGTGACCCACCGCGTCGGTCCACCACTCGACCTGTTTCATGCCGAGAGGACCGAAGAGGACCTCCTGGGCGTAGTCGCCCGCGGACCGGCCCGTGGCCTCGGCGATCACCCCGGACAGCAGCATCGCGTCACCGCTGGAGTACTTCCACACCGTGCCCGGCGTGTTGACGAGGGGCCGAGACTTTGCGTAGGCGAGTTGGTCGGCCTCCAGTCCCATCTTGATCACGTCCGACTCCATGGCGTCGGTGGGGGTGTAGTTCTCGTTCCATTCCAACCCGGACGACATCGTGACCACGTCCCGCAGGGTCATGGCGGCCTTGGGGGTGCCCACCCAGTCGTCGAAGTAGTCGGCCATCGACACGTCCAGGTGCGGGATCTCCCCGCGGTCGATGGCGATCCCGATCAGGGTGCTGGCGAAGCTCTTGCCCACCGACCAGCTCGCCGCCCACGACCGGGGTCCCTCCGCGGGCCCGTAGCACTCCTCGACCAGGGTGCCTTCGCGGATCACGACCACTCCCTGGGTGTGTCGCTCGGGCTCCAGGGCCCACTCGCAGGCCTCGGCCAGCGCGGTGGCGTCCATGCCCATCGACGCCGCCGGCGCGGTCTGCCAGCCGCCTGCGGTGGCGCGGGGCGCCGGAGGTGCCAGGGGCGTCGGGGGCGCGGCCGTTGCCGCGGACGCGCCCAGCAGCACCACCAACGCGGCGATGGCGAGAACCCGGCCGCTGGTGGGCGCGGCGACCGAATGGCGACGCGGACGAGAGACGTGCACGAAAG
>CAYVAS010000086.1:0-9241 GCA_964449375.1 uncultured Iamiaceae bacterium
CGTCGACGAAAATGCTCATGGTTTCCTCTCGTTCCTCGGTCGGCTCAGCGTCCGGCCAGCTCGACGACCGTGCGGGCGGCGTCCAGCATCGTGGGGCGGCTGATCAGGCTCTCCGATTCGTGCTCGGCAAGGATGGCCCGGCCCTCCTCGGCGTTGGTGCCGTCCAGGCGGATCACGATCGGTGCATCGATCTGGACCCGGCCCAACGCGGTGACGATGCCGTTGGCGACCTCCTCGCCCTTGGTGATGCCGCCGAAGATGTTGATGAAGATGGCCCGCACCTTCGGGTCGTTGTTGATCACCTCGAGCGCGCCGGCCATGACCTCGGCGTTCGCGCCGCCGCCGATGTCCAGGAAGTTCGCGGGTGATCCGCCGACCTGGTTGACGATGTCGACGGTCGACATGGCCAGTCCGGCGCCGTTGGCGATCACCCCGACCTCGCCGTCCAGGCCCACGTACTGCAGCCCCTTGGCGTGGGCGGCCTCCTCGCGCTCGTCGCGGGTCTGGGTGGCCTCGTACTCGGCCCAGTCGTGGCGGTACGCGGCGTTGTCGTCGAGGGTGACCTTGGCGTCCAGGGCGTGGACCCGACCCTCGGGGGTGAGGATCAGCGGGTTGACCTCGCACAGATCCGCGTCGCCCTCGACGAACGCGGTGTAGAGCTTGCCCAGCAGTTCCACGGCGCCTTCGGTGGCCTGGGGGTTCAGACGGGCCGCGGCGACCCAGTCCCGGATCGTGGCCTCGTCGAGCCCGACGGAGGGATCCACCCAGATCTTGGCGATCGCGTCGGGGTTCGAATCGGCGACCGACTCGATGTCGACCCCGCCCTCGGCGCTGAGCATCCCCAGGTGCTTCTTGGCCGACCGGTCCAGGGTGAAGCTGGCGTAGTACTCCTCGGCGATGTCGGAGGCCTTCTCGATCCAGAGGCGCTCGACCACGTGGCCCTTGATGTCCAGGCCGAGGATGTTCCCGGCGTGCTCACGGGCCTCGTCGGTGTTCGCGGCCAGCTTCACGCCGCCGGCCTTGCCCCGGCCGCCGACCTGCACCTGGGCCTTGACGACCACGGGGTAGCCGATCCGGTCCGCCACGGCCACCGCATCGTCCACGCTGTCGGCCACCTCGCCCGGCGACACCGGGATGCCGAAGGTTCCGAAGAACTGTTTGCCCTGGTATTCGAACAAGTCCATTGCGTTGGGGATCCTCTCTGGATTGGAAAGCTGTGTCGGGGCACGGGCGGTTCGCGGCCGCTCCGAGGGTAGACGGGACGTCCGGGTCCGGTCCCGTTCGGGTCCTCACTCGTCGGCGACGCCGCCCACCTCGGAACGCTCGTCGTCGGCCCGGTGGCGGCGGTCCAGCTCGTCGGCCAACCACGACGTGATGTCCGACATCGCCGACCCCGGGGTGAAGATCCTGGCCACGCCCAGACCCGACAGGCGGGCCACGTCGTCGTCGGGGATGATGCCCCCGCCGAAGACCAGCACGTCGTCGAGGCCGCGTTCGACGAGCCCGGTCACGAGCTGGGCGAAGAGCACCTCGTGGGCACCCGAGAGCACCGACAGGCCCACCGCGTCGGCGTCCTCCTGCAGGACGACCTCGGCGATCTGGTCGGGAGTCGAGAACAGACCGGTGTAGATCACCTCGAGGCCGGCGTCGCGCAGGGCCCGGGCGATCACCTTGATCCCTCGATCGTGACCGTCGAGGCCGGCTTTGGCCACCACGACTCGGTACTGGCGCTCCACATTGGCGATACTACGCAGGTGCCCGTGACCTCCGGACATCGGTGCTGAATGGCTCCCCTCGGCAAACCCCCTCCCTTCAGCGGCCGCACCCTGGTGGTGGCCGTGGTGGTCATCGTCGTCGGGGTGGTGCTGATGTGGGCGGCCAGCGCCGCGCTCACCGCCCGGCACAACCGCCAGGTGCGCTCCGACGCGGTCGGCGGCCAGGTCGATCTGGGCGACGCGGCCCGTCTGGCTGCGACCTTCGAACGGGGCGGGTCCGAGCCGCTGTACTTCCCCGACCTGTCCGGTGACGCCCAGCGGGCGGTGTACCTGACCCACGACGGCGGGCCGTCGGACCGGGGTTGGACGGCGTTCCGCGCCCAGGTGCCCGGCGAGGAACCGGACTGTCAGTGGGAATGGAACGACGCCACGGACCGCTTCGACGCGTCGTGTGATCCGGACCGCCACGCCGACGCCGAGGGCACCGGCCTGGAGCGCTACCCGGTTCGGGTGCGCGACGGGTCATTGACCGTCGACCTGCGCCGCTCCCCGTCGGCGTCGACGACCACCGGGCCATGACCGAAGGTCCACCGGGCCCGGGCCCACCTCCGGCCACGGTGACGGTGACCGCGCCGGTGCGCATCGCGGACGTGGGCGGATGGTCCGACACCTGGTTCGCCGGCTCCGGCGCGGTGTGCCACCTCGGGGTGGACCCGGGCATCGAGGTGCGCGCCACCCTCGACGAGGGCCCGGCCCCGGCCGATCCGGTGCGCATCGTCGCGCCCGACCTCGGCGAGGACTTCCTCACCGGCCCCTCCGCGGGCGGGGACTGGTCCCGTCCGCGACCGGGACGCCAGCCGCTGCTCGAACACGCGGTGGCCTCGGTGTACGCGCGGCGACCTCCCACCGGCCCGGTGACGGTTTCGATCCACTCCGCGGTGCCCCCTGGTGCTTCGTTGGGGACCTCCGCGTCGGTGGTCGTCGCGGTCGTGGCGGCCCTGGAGACCCTGCTGGAGCGAGACGTCGGCCCGAGCGGTCGGACCGGACCCGGCTTCGACGACGCCGACCGGTCCCGGCTGGCCCGGCACGCGCACCGGGTCGAGACCGAAGCGGTGGGCCGCGAATCGGGGGTGCAGGATCAGTGGGCCGCGGCTTTCGGCGGCGCCCAGCTCGTGGAGATCCCCACCTACCCGACCACCCGACGCGTCGGCATCGACCTGGACGATGCGTTCGGCCGGGCGCTCGAGGAGTGCACGGTGACCGTCGTGCTCGGCCCCCACGACTCCTCGGCGGTGCATCAGCAGGTGATCACGCACCTCACCGACGGCGCCGACCAGCACGCCGCCGCGGCGCTGGCCGCACTGGCCGCGCTGGCCCACGACGCCGCCGACGCACTGCGCGCGGCGGACCCGGCCCGCTGGGCGGCGGTGTTGACCGAGGCGACCGAGACCCAACGGCGGCTGCACCCGGGCCTGATCGGACCCGACCACCAGCGCGTCATCGACCACGCCGTCGCGCACGAGGCGCGGGGATGGAAGGTCAACGGGGCCGGCGGAAACGGCGGGTCGACCACCGTGGTGCTCCCCGACCCGGCGACCGCAGCGGCCTTCGCGGCGACGGTGACCGACGGCCAACCGGCCTGGTCGATCCACCGGCCCCGGATCCGCCCCGGGGTCGAGGGGGTCGCGGGCTGACGCGGCCCGTCGACGAACCGGGCCGGATCGAGCAGCGGGCTCAGTCGGCCAGGCGGGCCGCAATCGCCACGGCGTCGGAGCGGACCTCGTCGGCATCGGGCAGGGTCGCCTTCTCGTCGAGGCGATCCACACTGAGCACCACCGCCACGTCCCCGGTGGCCGCCTGGACACGCGCGAAGGCACCGGGCGGATCGCCGGGCAGGACCGCGGCGCGGCCCACGGCGAGGCGTTCGTGCTCGTCGATGAAGGGCAGCACCACCGCCCCTTCACCCCGCCGGCCCAGCCGGTCGCTGAACACGGCGATCGCGTTGCCCTCGGTCACCGCCGCCACGTCCACGGTGACCGCCAGGTCCGCCACCCGGTAACGGCACGTGATGCGGACGCTGTCGTCGGTGGGCAGCCCGTCACCGATGACACCCATGGAACCGGGCCCGCCGAGCCGCAGGGGCACGATCGGGGTGTCGTCGTCGACCGTGGAGAACCGCAGGTGCTCCGGCGCGATCGCCAGGGGGCACTCCGCGCCACCCCCCTGCACCCGTTCGGCCAGGTCGCGCAGGTGCCCGATCTCCACGCCCCGCTTCGCCTCCAACCCGCACGCCGCGACGACCAGCACCGCGGTCAGCACCGCGGCCAGGCCCACGCCGCGTGGCCTCATCGCTTCTCGAGAGGCGCCCAGGCGAGCAGGAGCTGCTTCTCGCCCCGGCCCGCGAAGTTCACGCGGGCCTCGGCCTTGTCGCCCGCCCCCTGCACCGCGATCACCACACCCTCTCCGAAGGTGGGGTGGACCACGTCGTCGCCGACCGCGAGTGCCAGGTGTTCGGACCCGCTGCGCACCGGGCCGGCGGGCGCGGGAACTCCCGAACCCGACCCGGCGCCCGCGCCGATGCCGGTGACCCCCCGCGCGCCGCGCTCGCGCCGCCGTTCGAACCCGCGGTCCGAGCCCAGCCGGCGGTAGTCACCCCAGGCCGAGGTCCGGGTGGTCGACGCCCCCTCGACGAGCTGGACCAGCTCGGAGGGGATCTCGTCCAGAAAGCGACTCGGCGGGTTGTACTGGGTGGCGCCCCACAGGGTGCGGGCCCAGGCGTGGGTCACGTACAGCCGTTCCCGGGCCCGGGTGATACCCACGTAGGCGAGGCGGCGTTCCTCCTCGAGTTCGCCAGGGTCCCCCAGGGCCCGCAGGTGCGGAAACACCCCGTCCTCCATGCCCACCAGGAACACCACCGGGAACTCCAGTCCCTTGGCGGCGTGCAGCGTCATCAACAACGCCTGGGACGAATCGGCGTCCACCACGGTGTCGGGGAGCTGGTCGGTGTCCGCCACCAGGCTGACCTGTTCGAGAAACGCGTCCACGTCGTCGAAGCCCTGGGCCGTGCCCACCAGCTCGGCCAGGTTCTCCAACCGGCCGTCGGCCTCCACGGTGTGTTCGGCGACCAACTCCGCGGAGTAGCCGCTTCGCTCCAGGGCCTCCTCCAGCAGCGGCGCCGGTCCCCGCTCGGCCACCTCGGCCAGGTCATCCAGCAGGGCCACGAAGGCGGCGATCGCCTTGGGCGCCCGGCCCGACAGGCCGATCTCGTCAACCCGGCGCAGGCCCTCGGCGAAGCCCACCCCGTGCAACCGGCACCAGGCCTCGATTCGGCCCACGCTGGTGTCGCCGATCCCCCGCTTGGGCACGTTCAGGATCCGTTTGATCGACACCTCGTCGGCCGGGTTGACCACGGCCTTCACATAGGCGAGGGCGTCCTTGACCTCACGACGGTCGTAGAAACGGGTACCGCCGATCACCCGGTAGGGCACCCCGGCACGGAACATGGCCTCCTCGAGCACCCGGCTCTGGGAGTTGGTGCGGTAGAAGACCGCCATGTCGCCCCAGCGGTAGCCGTACTCGGCGTGCAGGTGCGCGATCTGACCCGCGACCCAGCTCGCCTCGTCGTCCTCGGTGTCGGCGTGGTAGCGGCGGATCGCCTCGCCGCCGCCCGAGTCGGTCCACAGGTGCTTGGGCGCCCGGGACGGGTTCTGGGCGATCACGGCGTTGGCGGCGTCCAGAATCGTCTGGGTGGACCGGTAGTTCTGGTCCAGCACGATCAGTTCCCGCTCCGGATGCGCCTTGTCGAACTCCAGGATGTTGCGCACGTCGGCACCGCGGAAGCGGTAGATCGACTGGTCGCTGTCGCCCACCACGAACACGTTGCGGTGCTGCTCGCCCAACAGGCACACCAGCTCGTTCTGCACCTGGTTGGTGTCCTGGTACTCGTCGACCAGCACATGACGGAACCGCCGCTGGTAGTGCTCGAGCACGTCGGGATGCTCTTTGAGCAGCCGCAGCGTCTGGGTGAGCAGATCGTCGAAGTCCATCGCCCCGGCCGTCACCAGCCGGGCCTGGTACTCCCGGTAGACCTCGGCGGTCCGTTCGGCGAAGTACTCACTGGCCCGGGCCGCGTAGGCGTCCGGGTCGAGCCCGTCGTTCTTGGCCGCCGAGATCTGGGCGTACACCCCGCGGGCGGGCATCCGCTTGGAGTCCACGTTCATCTCGCGCAGGATGTACCCGACCAGGCGTTGGGCGTCGGCCTGGTCGTAGATCGTGAAGCTCGAGGGGTAACCGATCCGGGAGGCGTCCCGGCGCAGGATGCGCACACAGGCCGAGTGGAACGTGGACACCCACATCTTCTCGGCCACCGGCCCGACCAGGGCTCCGACCCGGTCCTTCATCTCCTGCGCGGCCTTGTTGGTGAAGGTGATCGCCAGGATCTCGAAGGGCGACACACCCCGGGCCTGGATCAGGTACGCGATCCGTCGGGTGAGCACCCGGGTTTTGCCCGAGCCGGCACCGGCGATGACCAGCACCGGTCCGTCGCCGTGGGTGACCGCGGCCTCCTGGACCGGATTGAGGCCCTCGGCGGCCGCGACGACCGGGTCCGTCGTCGGCGACCCGGACCGGTCCGCATCTTCGGCGCCGGAGGTCGTGGCGACGTCGTCCGCAGGAGGGCGGGCTGCCGCGACGTCGTCGAAACGTGGACGGGGAACGGACACGGATCACAGGCTACCGACGTGGGACGACAACCCCGGGACGCTCGCCGAGGACGTCCAGGTGTGCTCTGCCGAGGCGCCCAGCGGGCAGACTTGAGGCGTGCTGCCGTCGGAACCAACGGACACCGGCCAGTCATCGGCGCCGCTCCACGACCGCTCCGGGGATCTGCCCGAGGCCGTCGACGCATCCCCGGACTCCGACGAATCTCCGGCCGGGGCCGCGCATCACGACCAGCCCACCGACGACGAGAACGCCCGCAGGAAGCGGACCCGGCGAGGCCTCCGCAAGGGGTTCCTGGGTCTGGTCACGGTGGTGGTGTTCATCTACCTGGTCATCCCCCTGGTCGCGGACGCCCGCCGCGATGTCGACACCGTGTCGTCGGTGAACTGGTGGATGCTCGTGCTCGCCGTGGGCTGCGTGCTGTTGTCCCTGGTCGCCTACACCCAGCTCACGATGGTGGCGCTGCCCGGAGACAGGGACCACCGGCCCATCCGCTTCTCGACCCTGTTCCGCATCCAGTTGTCGATGAAGGCGGTCACCAACGTGGTGCCCGGCGGCACGGCGACGGGTTCCGCGGTGGGCTACCGCCTGATGACCTCGGCGGGGGTCAGTGGCACCGACACGGGGTTCGCGCTGGCCACGGTGGGGCTGGGCTCCGCGGTGATCCTGAACCTGTTGCTGTGGCTGGGCCTGCTCGTGGCGATCCCCCGCTCGGGTCTGCAACCGGTCTACGCCACGGTGGCGATCGTCGGGGTCGTGGCGATCGCGCTGGTGGCCGCGTTGGTCGTGCTGCTCATGAAGGGGCACGGCCCCCTGGACCGGATGGTCCGGGCGGCGGCCCGCCGCCTTCCACGGGTGGATCCCGACGACGCATCGGGAGTCCTCGAACGGGTGGTGCGCCAGCTCCGGGTGCTGGCGTCCCGACCCGACGTGATCCGCCGCGGCATCGTCTGGGCGATCGCCAAGTGGCTGCTGGAGGCGGCGGCGTTGTGGATCTGTCTGGCGGCCTTCGGCGAGAACCTGCCACTGGACTCGCTGCTGGTGGCCTTCGGGATCGCGAACGTGCTGGCGGCGATCCCGATCACCCCGGGCGGGCTCGGGTTCGTGGAGGTCGGGCTGGGTTCGGCACTGGTGGGCTTCGGGGTCCCCTTCCAGGTGGTGACCGTGAGCGTGGTGGCCTACCGGGTCGCCCAGTTCTGGTTGCCGGTGCCCCTGGGCGCGGCGGCGTACCTGTCGCTCAAGATCTGGCCCGGCTCGGATCGCAAGGCCTCACGGCGAGAACGGCTCCAGGAACTTGCCGCCGAAGCCTTCAGCCGTCACCCCTCCAACCAACGCGACTAATGGGAGCGGAGCTGGCCGGATCTCAGGATTCGGGCTCGGTGCCCGGTTCCGGCACGGTCGCACCGCCGTCGTCGGGCGGCGCCGCCCCGGACGTCGGCGGCACCGGGGCCGGGGCGCCCGGGGCCTCGGCGTCCGGATTCGCTTGGTCCGCCGCCGTGGTGGTCGTGGACGGGTCCGGGCACCGGGCCACCACCCTGCCGGGCACCGGCGGGTCCTCGACGGCCTCGGCGGAGCCGGACTCACCGCCGGCTTCGGTGGTCGCCGGGCTCGGCGGGTTGACCGCTGCGAACTGGCCCTCGGCTTCATAGCGGTCGCCGTCCCGGGTGATCAACGGCTCGGTTGCCTGCGGGTCGTTGCGGTCCTGCCAGTTCTTCTCTCCCTCGATCTGGAACCGGGTCGCGGACAGCCCCCGGACCTCACCATCTCCCTGCATCCGGATCAGGGCGGTGTCGGTGAGGGTCGGCACGGTCTCGATGAGTCCGGACTCCTGATTGCGGTAGCGGGTCAGCGACACCGCGGCGAGCGTGCCGTCGACCTCGAAGTTGGCGTAGACCCCGAACCGTCGGGTGCTGCCCTCCGGGTCGCTGGCCACCGGACCCGACGCGCAGATCACGCCCTCGAAGGGGTACCGGTTTCCGTCCAGTTCGATGAAGCCGGCGCCGGGCTCCACCGGGTCGACCAGGTACGGAAAGCTCGTGGTCGACGCGCTCTCCCGGTCGCCCGAGTCGCCCGAACACGCGCCGACGACCAGCACCACCGCGGCCAGGCAGGCCAGGAGTCCTCCACGGCGGGGGGAAGGCGCAGTCACGTGGAGCATCTTGTCGTGCAGCCGACCGTCGACGCCACCGCCGCTCACCCGACCGGCGTCACCGACCTCGACGTCGACGGACGATCCGGGCGGGTGCGTCAACCCGGACGGCCCGCTCCAATCCAGGAGTAGTAGCCGTTCCACAGGTTCACGGCGCCGTACTGGACCACCGACCGCGAGTTGGGAGCGTGCACGACCTGTCCGCCGCCCACGTAGATCGCCACGTGGGTGATGTTCGACGACGACGTGCCGTAGAACACCAGGTCACCAAGCGCCAGGCTGCCCAGCCCGACCTTGGCCGACAGGTTGTACTGCATCTGGGCGGAGTGGGGCAGCGACACCCCCGCCCGGGCCCACGCGTACAGGGTCAGCCCGGAACAGTCGAAGCCCACGATGCCCGCACCGGGACCGAACCCTTCCGAGGGCCCCGAGGCGTTGCCCCCACCCCAGGAGTAGCGCACCCCGAGCTGGGAGATCGCCGCGTTCGCGGCCGTCGCGCCACGGCCGGTGGTGGGAGGCGCGACCGGCGGCGGCGGGGGCGGCGGTGCGGTCGCCGGGGGTGACGTCGGACCCGGACCACCGGACGGCGGCGGGGGTGCGGCGGGCCGGGTCGTGGGGGTGCCCGGTCCGGCGGGCTGGGTGGCCGGTGCCCCCGGGG
>CAYVAS010000087.1:0-9212 GCA_964449375.1 uncultured Iamiaceae bacterium
CTGGGCGACATCCACTGTCGCCTGGCGCTGCTGCGATTCGAAAAAGGCCTGGTCACCGAGGACATCAGCCAGTTCATGTACGACCGGATGGGCCGGGTCACCCCGGTGGTGCGCATCCCCGAGACCGGCCACCACGCCATGCTCGACCAGCCCCTGCTGCTGGTCACCGCGATCCGCGCGCTGCTGGCCGACTGGGACCACTCCACCCCGATCCTGCAGGGCCGGCCCGAGGGACACCCGTGAGCGCCACACCGGCGATCGCCGTGGAGCCCGGCGGCGCCCGCGACTCGTGGCTCGCCGACGCCGTGCGCGCCGGAGGCGGGACCGTCACCGACCCCGCCGAGGCCACCGGCCTGGTGTGGGCCACACCCCGACGCCCCGAGCAGCTCGAAGCCCTGTTGGCCGACCATCCACAGATCACCTGGGTGCAGCTTCCCTTCGCGGGCATCGAGAACTTCGTGCACCTGGTGCGCGACGGCCGGGTGTGGACGTGCGGCAAAGGCGTGTACGCCGACCCGGTCGCCGAGTTGGCCCTGACCCTGCTGCTCGCCGGGATGCGGGGCGTGGGCACCTACGCGCGACGCGCCACCTGGATCACCGACGATGCCAACGCTCTGGGCCACAACCTGGTCGGCGCCCGGGTCACGATCCTGGGTGCCGGAGGCATCGCCCGATCCCTGATCGGGATGCTCGCGGGCTTCGACACGACCATCACCGTGGTGCGCCGCGACGCCGACGACGCCGTGCCCGGCGCGGCGCGCACCCTGGGCATGGACCGGCTGCACACCGCGCTCGGTGACGCCGACGCGGTCGTGCTGGCGCTGTCGTTGACACCGGAGACCGAAGGCGTCATCGATGCCGCCGCGCTGGAGGCCATGGCCGACCACGCCTGGCTGGTGAACGTCGCCCGCGGTCCCCACATCGACACCGACGCGCTGGTCGCAGCCTTGACCGACGGCCGGATCGGGGGTGCCGGACTCGACGTCACCGACCCCGAACCGCTGCCCGACGATCACCCGTTGTGGAGCCTGCCCAATGCGATCATCACCCCGCACGTGGGCAACACCCCCGCCATGGCGGTGCCGCTGCTGGGCGGACGGGTGACCGAGAACGTGCGGCGCTTCAGTGCCGGGAAGTCCCTGCTTGGCCTGGTCGACCCCGACCTGGGCTACTGACCCCGCCCCACCCACGCCGAAAAGCGCAACTTCGGGAGGTTGCGTCGCCATAGGCGAAGCAACCTCCCGAAGTTGCGATGAGGACGTTGCGATGAGGAGGCGGGCGCGTTGCGGCGGGGTGGGGGCGTTGCGGCAGGGCGGGCGCGATGGCGGGTGGGGGCGTTGCGGCGGGGCGGGCGCGCTGAGGAGGTGGGCGCGTTGGGGTGGGGTGGGGCGCCGACGTGGGTCCCGGTGCGGCGCCGGGGGTCAGCGGCGGCCGAGGCGGTCGATCGCCCGGAGCACGCCGACCGAGTCGATCACCTTGGAGAACGAGACCTTCTCACTCGCCAGATTCAGTCCCACCAGCACCACCAGCACCACCGCCTGGGCCACCCAGTCGGTGGTCAGCACCAGACCCCAACCCAGCACCGCGCCCGCCACGTTGGATCCCGCGTCTCCCAACATGAGCTGCTCACGGGCATCGAAGACCACCAGGCCGGTCACCGCCCCGATGCACACCAGCACCCCGGTCAGCAACGGGCGATCCACCGTTCCGGCGGTCACACACAACAGGACCGTGGCCACCAGCACGACCTTGGTGCACCGCGCGGGTGCCCGGTCGAACAGGTTGGCGGTGTTCGCCGCCAGCGCGATCACCGCGGCGCCCAGCAGCAACCGCCACCACGCGGCGTCCCCCACCAACGTCACCGGGGTGACCGCCAGAGCCAGCAGCCCGCCGACCAAGAGCTTGACCCCGCCGGTGGTGAGCCGCCCCCGGGCCAGCGCGGCCAGATGCCCGCGGAACCCCCGCTCGTCACCCGAGGCGGCCACGTCGTCGAACAGGCCCAGCAGGCCAAAACCCGTGGCCAGCACCAACACCAGTGCCCGGGCACCGGCCCCCGGGTCGACCCAATCCAGGGTCACCTCGACGAACCGCCACACCCCGGTCACGGCGATCGCCGCCAGCACCGCGGCGATCCCCGCCCCCACGGGCACCGGAGCACCACGGTGGTTGGTGCGGGCGAACAGCGGCTGATCGAAGGTGTCCCGCAACGCCACCCAGATACCGGCCGACACCACGGCGCCGGCGACGAACCCGACGACCCACCGGATCAACGTGGCGGTGGTGTCCACCTCGATCATGGCGCGCCCCTCCCTGTCGACGGTTCCAACAGCTCGACGTCGGGCACCTCGCCCACCGCCTCGTCCGACAGTGCCAGCAGGGCCACGTGGGCGCCCACGTAGACACTGACCAGCGCGGCCACCACCGCGCCCGAATCGTTCATCGCATACCCCAGCAGCGCCACGGTGATCAGCCCCACGAAACCGATCCGCACGAAGGAGCGTCGGGGCATCAGCCGCTGCATCCGATTGCCGGTGGCAAGCACCGCGATCACGAACCCGGCGATCGCCGGAATCAGATACGACCACGTCGACGCGGTCAGCACGTCGATGTTGGTCGCGAGTTTGCGGCCGATCGTCGTCCAGAACGCGCCGTCCCCACCCCCGCCGAGGAAGAACCGTCCGATGTGGTCCCGTTCGTTCTCCGGCTGCAGCGCCTCGTAGCCGACCACCACCCCCAGAATCGCGACCGCCGCGGCCAACGCCAACCCGACGCTCCGCCACGACAACTGGCGGCCCGCCACCAGGATCAGCACCAGACCCAACGCCGGAACCAGACTCAGGATCCCACCCACGTCGGAACCCAACCACGGCGCCGCGTCGAACGCGATCGCGACGACCGACACCCCCAGCGCCACCCACAGCGCGTCCCGGGGTCGACTCGAACGGGCCACGATCCAGGTCACCACGATCACCGTCGAGGCCGCAAGCACCCCGTAGGACGCGTTACCCAATCCGCCGAAGCGCGCCGCCACGGTCGGCGTGTAGCCCAGCAGGCTCGACACCTGCAGGTGTGCGCCGGTCGCCAGATCCACACACACCAGCACGAACCCGAACCAGGCCACCGCCACCAACGGCGACAACGGCGTACGCCCCCGCCCCAACAACGCCCAGGCCACCAGACCCGCCACCGCATAGAGCAGCAACACCGAGGCGACCCCCAACCCACCCACCGGCGGCAGCATCCGCAGCACGAAGGTCGCCACCAGCATCGTGGGCAGCGCCACCACCGCCCAACGCAGCAGCCGCCGCACCCACCCAGGGGTGTCGCGGCGCAACAGAGCGACCAGTGCGAGCGCATAGACGACGATCGCGACGATCACGAACGAGGTCTGGAACGTTGGATAGGCCGCGGCGCGGTCCTCGATCCGATCGTTCTGGTCCTGCATCGCTCCCAGGTCGACCTCGCCGGGGTGGTAGCGCAACGGCTGGCCGACCATGGCCGGGGGCACCTCGACGCCCAGCCCGGCCAGCACCGTGGGAGCCAGATCGGTGAGGGTGACCAGACCGGGACGGCCCGTCGAAGGCGACTCGAGCCGGCCCGGCACGACGCCGGCGCCGTGGGCGACCACGGGCACCAGCTCAGCCGACCTTCCCGGCGGGGTCATCGACGCGACCAGCAACAACGTGTCCTCGGGCAGCTGGTCCACCACGGTGCCCAACAGGGCGTCGCTGCGGGCCAGCGCGTCCTCCAGGGCGGAATCGGCCACGTCCGCGCTCATCGAGGGCCGGTACCAGTTGGTGCGGTCGGTCTCGCCGAAGTCGACCACGGTGACCGCCGCCTGGTCGACCACCCGGCCCACCGCGGCGGCCAGCGCGTCGGCGTCCATGGTGATCCCGAAGGGCAACTCGGCGGCGTCGACGAGCAGACCGGCGGACACGTCACCCAGGTCGATCGCCCCGGTGGAAGACACGACCGCCAACGCGGCCGGGGCCTGAGGACTGGGTTCGCCTTCGGCGTCGACGATGTCGGAGTTGGCGACCACCGCGGTCTGCAGTCCTGCCCGGTGCAGCGCGAACCCCAGCGCCCCGGGCCGCGAATCCACATGCGCGCCCGCTCCACGCAGCAGCCGCACCAGGTTGGGAACGAGCACCTCACCGTCGGGTCGGGCGCCGGTCCGGCGTTCGAGCACGTCGATCGCCCGGCTGCCCTCCACGTCGTCGTCGCGTCCCGCGGCGCGTCCGGTCGCCGCGGTCGCCGACACCCGGGCGCCGGCGCCCAGGCTCGCGTAGGCGTCCTCGGGTTCGTAGCCGCCGCCGGTGCGCACGGTCATCATGCCGGTGGCGCCCTCGGACGACAGCGCCATCAGGTTGGGCATGAGCTCGGCGTCGAGGTGTTCGATGCCCAGGCTGGGGATGCCGACCACGACCACCCGCTCCGCGGTCGCCGTGGCAGGCACGCTGGACACCGCCACGCTGCGGGTGGTGACCACCGACAGCCCCAGGATCCCCACGACCAGCGCGACGAGAAGCGCGCGTCGGGCCCATCCGGGCACCAGACGGGGCCACAACGACTCGGCGATGTCCAGACCCTGGCGCCCCCGGTGGCCGAATCCCGCCACGGTCCGACCGGTGTGGCGGTGGTCCATGTCGACGTCGACTTCGCGCACCCGGCCCCCGGCCCGGGCGGTGTCGATGGTCATGGCCACCTCGAGGCCGAAACGACCCGCGGCGGGCAGGCCACGCAGGTACTCGGCCCGGATCGCCCGCTGGCCCGACAGCGCGGCGCGCATCTCCAGACCCGTGGCCCGGCGGATGCCCGCGGTGGCCAACCGGCGGATCGTGCCGAACCCGCCCCGACGTCCCGCCGCGGGCAGCACCCCGATGACCAGGTCGGCGTCGTCGTCGAGCACCGGAGCAAGCAGCACCTCGGCTTCGGCGGCACCTTCGCCGACGTCCGCGTCGATGAGCACGTAGATCTCGGCGTCGGGGGTAGCCTCCACCGCGGCGGTCACCGCCCCGCCCTTGCCCCGGTTCCGGGCCAGGCGCAGCACCGTCGCCCCCGCGGCCCGGGCTGCGTCGGTGGTCGCATCGGTCGAGCCGTCGTCCACGACCAGCACCTGGTCGATGCCCGCGACCCGGCCCAACGCGGTGACCGTGGCCGCGATCGTGTCAGCGCGGTCCTTGGCCGGGACGATCGCGACGACGCGGCTCACCGGGCCCCCTCACCAGCGGACCCCGACCCTGCCAGCGTGGCCACCGCGGGCGTCGGACCCCCCGCCGGGCCAGCCGCCGGGTCGGCCCTCGACGTCACCGGAGCGGCGCCCGAGCGGGGACCGTCGCGCACCTCGATGAGGATCAGGAACGGGCCCAGATAGACCAGCACCAGGGCCGTGACCAGGATCCCCGAATCGTTGAGCAGCCATCCCACCACTCCGAGCACCAGCGCGGCGACGACCGCAGCGCGGCGCGGCGACCTGATCGGAAGCAACTCGGTCCAGCCTTTCGCGACGACCAGGACGTAGAGAGAATAGACGGCGACGATGGGCACGGCCCAGGTCCAGTTGCTCGCCCAGAGCACCGCCATGGAGTTGTTCCACTTGTCCACGATCGTGGACGACAACAGCTCGAAGTTGCCCTGGGCGATCTCGATGAAGAACCGGCCGATGTGGGTGCGCTGGTCGGGCGCCCGCAACGCGTCGACCCCCACCGCGGCGACCAGCACCGCCAGCGCGGCGGCCACCGCCACCACCAGGTAGCGCCAGCGCAGCTGTCGACCCGACAGCACCCACACCAGCACTCCGAGCACCGGCACCAGGGTCAGGACCCCGCCCACGTCGGCACCCAACCACGGCGCGCCGTCGACCAGCACGGCGATCGCGGCGACGGTGATGACCAACCAGAGCTGTTCACGGCGGTCCCGTTCGTCGAAGCGGTCGTCGCCTTGGCGGTCGATCAGGCCCGCGCACAGGATGATCGAACAGGTCGCCAGGATTGCGAACACCGCGTTGTCGGTGCCGAAGTAGCGGAACCCCACGTTGGGTGCGCTGCCGAAGAAGCTGCCCAGCACCAGGTGACCGCCGAGGGCCAGGTCCACGGTGATGAGGGTGAAGGTCAGCCCGCAGATCACCATCAGCGGGTCCAGCGCGGACCGTCGCAGCGGTTGGGTGGCCAGGCCGATCCCCACCGCCGCGGCCCACGACACCGGCAGGGTCCAGATGCCCAGCGACGAGGTGGTCGTGGAGAACCGCAACAGGAAGGTGACCAGGGGCCAGGCCGCGCAGCTCAGCGCGGCGACCTCGATGATGCGCAGGCCCCGCGGTCCGGGCCGGTGGAGGCGCAGCGCGAACAGCGCGCCCAGGAACACCACGACGCTGATCACCACGAAGGCCATGCGCAACGCCGGCAGCGACTCGGACCGTGCGGTGAGCATCTCGTCGAGCACGGTCAGCGATTCCCAACTGGATGCGCCCGGCGTGACCCGCAGCGCGGTGCCGTGCATCGAATCGGGCACGTCCTCGCCCAGCATGTGCAGCACGCTGGGCGCCAGGTCGGTCAGGGTCACGATGCCGGACCGGTGGGTCGAGGGCGAGGCCAGCTCGCCCCGTTCCAGCCCCGCGCCGATCGCCACCAGCGGGCTCATCCCGTAGGTGCTGGCCGACGGGGTGACGCCCACGACCAGCACCATCGTGCCGGGGTCCAGGCGCAGAACGAGGTTGCCGATGATCGAATCGGTGCGCCCCAACGCGGCCTGCTGGGTGTCGGTGTGGCGGTCCTTGGACTGTTCGGCCCGGTAGTCGAGGGCCCGTTCGGTCTCGCCCGGGTCGGCCACCACCACGTCGGCCCGGTCGAGCGCGTCGAGCACCGCGTCGGCGAAGACCGCCCGGTCCACGCCCAACCCGAAGGGCGCCTCAGGGGTCTGGCGCACCAGGTCCATCGACACGGTGCCCTCCGGAACCACACCGGTGGGGTCGGTGACCGCCAGGGCCGCGGGGGCGCGGCGCACCACCCGACCGTCCTCGGTGCGGATCGACGAGTTGGCCACCACCGCCACGCCGTGGCCCTGTTCGGCGAGCGCCTCGCCGAGCGCGCCCACCTCGATGGTGGTGCCCTGGGCGTCGGTGCGCATGGCGGGCACCCCGGGAACCACCACGTTGCCGGCGACCTCGCCGCCGACCCTGAGCGCCTGGGCGTCCGCGGCCCGCATGCCGTTGACCGGCTCGTGCGCGTCCAGCGCGGTGGACCCACTCGAGCCGGTGCCCACGATCACTCCCGCGCCCAGCGACGCATAGGCCTCGGAGGGGTCGGGGCGCAGCCCCGCGGTCTTGACCCGCATCGCCCCGATGACCCCTTCCCGGGACAACCGGTGCAGGTGGGGCATGGTGTCGGCGTCGATGTCGTCGAGGCTCAGCCGGGGGATGCCGAAGATCAGCACCTTGTCGGCCTCGGGCAGGGGCTCCGCCCCGACGGTCCGGCCCAGATCGGCGGTCCAGAACGAGGCGATGCCGGCGATCACCAGCAACGCGATCAGCAACAGCCGCGCCCCCCGGGTCATCGTGGCCTCCGCGGGACGCGCCGCAACCGGTTGGTCACCAACGCCAGTTCTGGCGTGCCCAGCAGACCGTGGATGCCCGCCAGTAGCACCCCGCCGGTGATCAGCGCCGCCGTCCCGGCGAGGATCGCATCGCCCCGGGTCGACCAGCCGATGACCGCCGCCACCCAGGCGGCTGCGGCGATCGCCGGCACGCCCGCGGTGAGCGACCGGGCCAGCGCGCCCAGCGCAGGCAGGGGCCGGTCGACCTTCTGGTGCACGATCCAGTACAGCGCCACACACCCCAGACCGAGCGCGACCGCCTGGATCAGCCCGAAGCTCACCAGCAGCGCGGTGCCGTGCGCGAACCGGGTCGCCACGACCATGGCGACCACCGCCGCGGCGGTGGACCCCAGATTGACCAGGGTCGGGGCGCGGGCGTCGCCCAGCGCGTAGGAGGCACGGGTGAGCAGAAAGTACACGCTGAACGCGGTCAATCCGGTGAGGAACCCGGCCAGGGTCGCCGAGACGAGCTGCACCCCGTCGGCGTCGAGCTGGCCGATGCGCACCACCGACAGGCCCGGTGCGGCCAGCACCGCCAGCAGGCCACTGGCCGGGATCAACAACAGCAGGTTCAGCCGCAACCCGCGGGTCATCTCGGAGGCGAACCCGTCGCGGTCCTCACCCGCGGCCATGCGCGACAGCCGGGGAAACAGCGCGGTGAAGATCGGATACGCGATCAGCGCGTGCGGCAAC
The DNA here is from genome assembly GCA_964449375.1 of uncultured Iamiaceae bacterium. Lineage (GTDB taxonomy): Bacteria > Actinomycetota > Acidimicrobiia > Acidimicrobiales > Iamiaceae > JAFDWI01. The sequence continues at coordinate 8,284 of CAYVAS010000087.1, forward strand.
AGGAAGAACATGAACGCGGTCTGGTACGCGATGACCCCACCGTCGACCCGTCCGGCGAGGATGATCGTGGCCCCGATGAGCACCTCGTTGAGGCCCACGTGGCCGGCCGCCCAGGCCCCCGCCCGCCACAGCCTGCCCAGCGCCAGCCCCCGGGTCTTCCAGCGGGGACGCAGCCCGAGCCCGGCGTTCCACAGCGCAACGAAGGGCACGATCGTCATCACCACCGTCCCCGCCAGGGTGCCCGCACCCAGCAGCACCTTCTCGCCCACGGTCAGCGACAGCCCGGCGGCCGGGTCGTGGATCGCCGCGAACCAGACCATGGTGACGGTCACCACGATGTTGTTGAACACCGGAGCGATCGAGGTGGCCAGAAAGCGGTGGTCGGCCTGCAACAGGGCGCTGGCGACCGCACCGGCGGCGTAGAACACCAGTTGGGGCATGATGAACCACAACAGGAACGCGCCGATGCGGACCTGCTCGGCGCGCACCGCCTCGGGGGTGCCGATGGTCAGGATCTGCATGATCCAGGTCCCCCCGAACATGCCGAGAAGCGCGATGACGCCGATGACGACCACGCCCCGGGTCGCCAGCACCGAGCCCAGATGCCGGGCCGCGGCGGTGTCGGGTCCGGTGGTGGTGCCCTTGTCGCGGCGACCCGGGGTGGACCCGCCGAGCAGTTCGACGAAGGAGGGGACCAGCACCGAGAACAGCACGCCGCCGGCGAGCAGTTCGAACAGGACGTTGGAGACCTCGTTCGCCCGCTGGTAGGAGTCGCCCAGGTAGGCGATCCCCAGCGCCCCGGCCACCGCGATGACCCGGATGAACCCGGTGATGCGCGACACCAGGTTGCCCACCGTGATCAACGTGGCCGCACGGCCCAGCGACGCCCGGCGCGGTTCGTCCCCGCCGGGTTCGGCGCCCACCGGCCC
>CAYVAS010000088.1:0-9132 GCA_964449375.1 uncultured Iamiaceae bacterium
CCACCTGCCTCGAACCCGTTGGCACGGACGGTTCGCAGTGTCGAGTGCCAGGCGTCCCCGGCGGCCTTTGCGGGCCGCCAGGACCCCTCACCAGCCGCGGTACGCCGCGGGGCGCCGTTCCACGAACGAGCGCACACCCTCCTGAGCGTCGTGGGTGGCCATGTTCGCCTCCTGGGCCCAGGCCTCCTCGTGGAACGCGGTGGCCCGGTCCGACTCGAAGGAGCGGTTGCACAGCATCTTGGTGAGTGCCAGCGCCTGGGTCGGCCCGGTGGCCAGACGCTCGGCCAGCTCCGAGGTCGCCTCGACCAGGTCTGCCCCGGGGACGACCCGGTTGACCAGTCCCAGCTCCTGGGCCCGCGCCGCGGTCACGTCGTCGCCCAGGAACAGCAACTCCTTGGCCCGCTGCAACCCGATCAGCCGCGGCAGCAGGTACGCCCCGCCCCCGTCGGGCACCAGGCCGCGCCGCACGAACACCTCGATGAACCGGGCCTTCTCGGCCGCGACCACCAGGTCACAGGCGAACGCCAGGTGCGCGCCGATCCCCGCGGCGGTGCCGTTGACCGCGGCGACCACCGGCTTGGGACAGTCCAGCACCGCGCCGATCAGAGCCTGGGCACCGGTGGAGATCATGCGGGCGACCGTGCCCACGGGCCGCTCGGGCGCGCCCTCGGGTCGGGGATCCGGATCGCGCCGGGCCCGCAGGTCCGCGCCGGTGCAGAACGCATCGCCGGTCGCGGTGATGACCACGCAGCGCACCCCCACCAGCCGAGCGGCGTCGTCGAGCAGCTCGATGATCCGGTCGCGTTGATCCGGTGAGATCGCATTGGCCACGTCGGGGCGATCCAGGGTGATCCAGGCCACGCCCGATTCGGTGACCGAGTGGCGGACCTGGACCTCGAGGTCGAGATCTGAAGATGGGGTGGTGTCGCTCATGACGCCGCGGAGCCTACCTGCGCCCGACCGACGCTTCGGTGTGGAACGCTTCGACCCTGGCCCGTCAGGCCTCGGTCTCGGCCAGCGGCTCGGTGATCGTCGCCGCCGCGCCCGGGGTGAGCGCCGGAAGCGTCGCGGTCGTGCCGAGGATCTCGCCGCCCCGGAGCACGGTGACCGGGCCGTCCTCGGACACCACGATCACCGTCGCGTCCGGATGGTCGAAGCTGAATCGGCGCCCCGAGGTGTGGCGGGTGCCCCGCAGCCCGTCCACCTTGGCTTCGGCGTCGGGTGAGGGCACCAGGCGCACCCCGATCCGCAGCAGGGTGCCGTCGGAGGTGAACAGCGCCGCGCCGTCGACCTGGGCCAGCACGTGACGCAGCGGAGCAAGGTCGGCCTGGTGGGTGATCCGCAGCGGCGGCGGCGGTGCCACCCGCACGTCGAAGCTCGACGTCTGGGACTCGTCGGGGCGGTGCACCAGGGTCGCACCGATCCCCCTGGCGCCCAGATCGTGGACCGCGAACTCCAGCAGCGTCTCGATCACCGTGTGGGCCTGCCCCGGTCCTGCCGAACACAGCTCCGAGATCCAAGCGCCGAGGGTCGGCTCGTGGTGCCACCGCAGCGAATCCCAGCGGTAGACCCCGAAGTCGCCGACGATCCGGACCGGTCCGGTGGCGTGCCGCTGGACCACCACGGCCTCCATCGTCTCGGCCAGCACCACCAGATCACGTTCGGAACCGGCGGGTCGGTCGAACACGGCCAGGGCGTCGCTGTGGTCACGGCCGCGCACGAACCAGCTCGCCCGGCCGTCCGCGTACCGACGCGTCACCTCGGCCTGGGCCGCGTCCACCGGCCACAGCTCGATGTCGAGCTGGGTGCCCTGGTGCCAGGTTTCCGGAGCGGTTCCTGGATGGATCAGGGCACCGAAGGTCGGGATCCGACGCTCGTGGATCGACGGACGCAACGCGTAGTCCAGCTCGACGGCGGCGACCCGGTGCCAGGCCTCCGAGCCGTCCAGGTCCAGGCCGACGTCGGCCAACTCCTCGGTGAGTCGCCGAAGCCGTCGCTCGCTCGGTACCGGTCGATCAACCATGGTGTGGATCCTACGGCGATGGTCCACCACGGTCCGTGTCGCCCCGCAGCGGCGGGGACCCTGCCGGCGTGACCGCCCCGGCGCTCTCACTAGGGTTGCAACGTGCCCTTCGCCGACCCGGTACTGCTCGCCGAGACCCTGCCAAGGAACTTCACGATCGACGACGTCACCGCCGCCAGCGTGGGCATCCTGGTGCTCCGGATGGGCATCGGCATCGCGCTCGCCGCTCACGGCTACAACAAGTTCTTCGGTGGCGGACGGATCCCGGGGACCGCCCGCTGGTTCGAGTCGATCGGCATGCGCGAGGGCACCGGTCGAATCAACGCGTACATGGCGGCCACGACCGAGCTGGGGTGCGGTGTCCTGATCGCCCTGGGGCTGCTCACCCCGTTCGCCGCCGCCGGAATGGTCGCGGTGATGTTCGTCGCCGGATGGACCGTGCACCGGCCCAACGGCTTCTTCAGTGCCAAGGACGGCTGGGAACTGAACTTCGTGTTCGCGCTCGCGGCGGTCGCCGTGGCCACCGTCGGCGCCGGACGCTACTCACTCGACTACGCCCTGGGCCTGTCGTACCGACTCAACGGCGTCACCGGGCTGGGCATCGCGTTGATCCTCGGACTGGGAGGGGCTGCACTGCAGCTCAGGACGTTCTACCGGCCCCCACCCCCGGACTGAGCCGTCCTTCGCCGCCGCCGGTGGCCGATCGGTCAGATGTCACCGACGGCGATCTTCGTCGGCCTACACTCTGCCAATCCGCAACCCAGTTCGAGTGAACGATGCCTGAACACGAGCAGAACGACGACGAGGTTGATGCTCGGAACGAGGTCGGGGCGCGGGAGACCCAGGGCGCGTCGCTGACCGTCACGGGCCTGGACGCCGGCTACGGCGACGCGATCTCGGTGCTGGACTCGGTCGACATCGCGGTACCCGCGGGCGGGATCGTCGCACTCCTCGGAGCCAACGGAGCGGGCAAGACCACCCTGTTGCGAGCCATCACCGGGCTGATGCGCATCAACCGTGGGCGGATCACCGCCGGCACCGTGCAGCTCGACGGCGTCGACATCACCAACAAGCCACCCGCGGCGATCGTGCGGGCCGGACTCGCCCAGGTCATGGAGGGTCGCCGCATCTTCGCCGAGCTGACCGTCGAGGAGAACCTGCGTACCGGAGCGGTCACCCGCCGCGACACCAAGGGCATCACCTCCACCTTCGAGGAGATCCTGGAACTGTTCCCGCCGCTGGCGGAGCGGCGCGGCGATACCGCGGGCTACCTGTCCGGAGGTGAACAGCAGATGGTCGCCATCGGGCGCGCGCTGATGGCCAAGCCCCGGCTTCTGGTGCTGGATGAACCGTCCCTGGGACTGGCGCCCCTCATCGTGGAACAGATCGGCAGGATCATCGCCGACATCAACGCACGGGGCACCTCGGTGTTGCTGGTGGAACAGAACGCGATGATGGCGCTGAGCATCGCGGATCACGCCTATGTGGTCGAGACCGGCCGGATCGTCCGCGAAGGCCCGGCCGCGGAGCTCCGGGACGACACCGAGATCCAGGAGTACTACCTGGGCGTGTCCTCGGAGGGTCGCAGTTCGTTCCGTGAGTTGGCGACGTTCCCCCCGGCCAAGTCGTGGAGGTTGTGAGGGTGGCCACCGATCCGCTGCTGGTCGTCGACGACGTGGTGTTGCGCTTCGGCGGGGTCACCGCGCTCGACGGCGTGTCCTTCGACGTCCGCCACGGTGAGCTGTTCGCGATCATCGGCCCCAACGGGGCGGGCAAGACCTCGATCTTCAACTGCCTGAACTCGGTGTACCGGCCCACGACCGGCAAGATCCACTTCGACGGTGTGGATCTGTCGACCGCTTCGCCGGTGCGCACCGCGCAACTCGGCATCGGTCGGACCTTCCAGAACCTGGGGCTGTTCACCAACCTGACCCTCGTGGACAACCTGATGCTGGGCCGCCACCACCGGATGCGCAGCGGCTTTCTGTCCGGGATGATCTGGTGGGGCAAGGCCAAGAACGAAGAACTGCGCCACCGTGCCCGGGTCGCCGACATCGTCGAACTGCTCGAGCTCGGCCCCTACGCGGCGGCCCCGGTGGGCATGCTGCCCTACGGGATCCAGAAGCGGATCGAACTGGGTCGGGCCCTGGCCATGGAACCGCGCCTGCTGCTGCTGGACGAACCGGTCGCCGGCATGAACCACGACGAGACCCGTGCCATGGCCCGGTACCTCCTCGAGATCCGACGGGCGCTGGACCTTTCGATGATCCTGGTGGAACACGACATGCATCTGGTGATGGACCTGGCCGACCGGGTCCTGGCCATCGACTTCGGGCAACCGCTCGTGCTCGGGACGCCCTCCGAGGTCCAGAACAACCCTGCCGTGATCGAGGCCTACCTGGGAAGGCCGAGCCATTGAGCGCCACGACCGACACAGCCACCGAGGCCCGCACGGTGACCGCGCTGGTGCTGGACCGCGGCAGGGCCGTGCCCCGGCAGGTGGCCATGCGGGTGCTGGAATCCGGGATCTGGCGCGAGTACGGCTGGGCAGACGTGACCCGCACCGTCGCCCGGGTCGCCGGGCTGCTCGAGTCGATGGGGGTCACCCCGGGATCGACCGTCGCGGTGGCCTGCGGGTCGCGGGCCGAATGGTCGCTCAGCATCTGGGCGGTCAACGCGCTGGGCGCCCGCGCGGTGGCGGTCACCACCCAGGCCGACGAGGCGACCCTGACCGAGCTGCTGGACCAGTCCCCGGTCGCCTGGATCGTCGAAGGCGCCGAACCCATCGCCCGCCTGGACTTGATGGGGCGCGCACCGGACCGCGACACGGTCCTGACCATCGACGAGGTGGACGGCGACAACCCGCCGCGCTGGACCTGGTCCACCGACGTCGTCGAGGCGGACCCCGCCGACGACGACACCCGCCTGAACCGCCTGGCCGAGGCGGTCGCGGCCGTCGATCCCGCGACCGAAGCGTTGACCGTCCCCGAAGAGAGTGGCCAGGCGCTGACCCACGCCGAAGTGTTCGCGGCCGGACGCTCCCAGCACCTGGGCATGCACGAAGGCGACGAGTACCTTGCGTTCCTGCCGCCCACCTGGACCGGCGAGGCGGTGATGCTGCTCGCCGCGCACCCCATCGCCGCGGCGGTGGTGAACTGGGGGAGTCGGGGCGCCGCGACCCTGGGCGAGTTCCGGGCCGTGCAACCCACGGTGATCCACGCGCCCTCCGAATGGTGGGACTCGGTCGCCGGCCGGGTGCGCATGGTCGCCGCGGAACCCGCGCCCCTGGCCAAGGGCGCCATGCGGGCTCTCATCGAAGGCCGCGGCGGCGTCGGTGTGGGCCTGGCCCGCCGGATCTTGACCCGCCGGCTCGGCCTGAGCCGGATCCGTGAGGCCCGGTCGCTCGGTCCGGTGGCCGCGCCGACCGCCGCGGTGCTCGCCGGGCTGGGCATCGAACTGGGCGAGGACCTGGCGCGTCCCACCAGCCTGGGCGACTCGACGGCGGAAGGCGCCGGCGGTGCAGCCGCCGATCCCGGCGAAACCCCGCGCAACGACGATCTGGAGGGAGCCTCATGAGCGCTTTCGCCGACATGGTGATCAACGGAGCGGGGGCCGGAGCCGTCTGGGCGCTGGTCGGACTCGGGTTCGTGATCATCTACAAGTCCACCGGGGTGATCAACTTCGCCCAGGGCGGATTGATGCTCGTCGGCGCGTACGTCGCCTACAACATGCACGTCACCTGGGGCTGGCCCTTCTGGATCTCGGTGCCCGGAGCGGTGATCGTGGGCGCGCTGGTGGGCATGCTGCTCGAGTTCCTGGTGCTGCGGCACATGATCGGTAAACCTCCCTTCTCCCAACTCATGGTGACCTTGGGGCTGCTGTTCGTGCTCCAGGAGGTCGCCGCGAACATCTGGGGTCTGGACCAGCTCGACCTGCAGTCGCCCTGGGGCAACGACACCGTGGAGATCCTGGGCGCACCGATCCGGGTCGACGGCCTGTGGACCATCGCCCTGGCCGCGGTGCTGGTCACGGCCTTCTTCGTCTTCTTCCGCTACTCGCGCATCGGCCTTTCCATGCGGGCCACCGCTCTCGACTTCGAAGCCGCAGCCGCTCAGGGCATCAACCCGCGCACCGTCTACCAGGCCTCCTGGGCGATCGCCGGAGCGGTGGCGGCGCTGGCCGCGGTGATGGCCGCCGCGGCGCCCAACTCGTTGACCCCGGCGCTGCAGCTTTCCGCGCTCATCGCGTTCCCGGCGATCATCCTCGGTGGTCTGGATTCGCCGGCCGGCGCGATCGTGGGCGGACTCGTCATCGGGATCGGCAACAACATCGCCGCCCGGTACTTCGGTGACTGGATGCCCTGGCTGGGCCAGTCCTTCGCCGGGGTGTTCCCCTTCGTGATCATGATCGCGGTGCTGCTGGTCCGGCCCTACGGACTCTTCGGCACCAAGGAGGTGAGACGGATTTGAGCACCCTGGCGACCGCGCCCGACCGCGGCCGACTCTCCAGCCCCACCCGGGCATCCGGGCTGCTCACGCGGACGGGCGCCCAACTCCGTGCCTTCCCCTCGAGGTGGACCCGCCTGGGTCTGGTGATCCTCGCGTTGGTCGTGGTGGCCACGCCCTACCAGCTCACCGACAACTGGTTGCAGGTGCTCGCGGTGTGCGGATGCTTCGCGATCGCCGCGATCGGACTGAACCTGCTCAGCGGCTTCACCGGACAGGTTTCACTCGGCCACGCGTTCTTTCTGGCCGTTGGTGGCTACGTCGCGGCCAACATCGGCGACAAGGCGGGGCTGCCCTTCGTCGTGTGGATCCTCGCCGCGGCGGTGATCGGCGCGGCGATCGGAGCACTCATCGGCCCCTTCGCGTTGCGGCTGCAGGGCAACTACCTGGCCATCGTCACCATCGCGTTGTTGTTCCTGTCCGAGTACCTGTTCAACAAGTGGACCAACATCACCGGCGGCGGCGGCAACCTGTCGGTCGAGGTGCCCATCAGCATCGGACCGATCGACTTCGCGGACCTCGGCGCGGTCGGCTTCACCTCGCGGTGGCAGGGGGTGTTCTGGCTGATCTGGCTGCTGGTGGCACTCGCTGCGCTGCTGGCCCGCAACCTGGTACGCAGCCGCGCGGGTCGGGCCATGCAGGCGGTGCGAGACCGTGACCTCGCCGCCGAGGTGATCGGCGTGTCGATGTTCCGGTACAAGCTCGGCGCATTCGCGGTATCGTCGGCTTTTGCCGCGGTGGGCGGGGCCCTGTACCTGGGCATCGTCCAGCGCAACATCTCAGTCTCGTCGATCAGCGGTATTCAGGGGTTCGTCTTGTCGATCACCTTCGTTGCGATCATCATCGCGGGGGGGATGGGCTCGGTCTGGGGCTCGATCGTGGGCGCGCTGATCGTGCAGGGCCTGCCCCAGGCACTGTCGACCCAACCCGGCCTGCTTCCCTTCGTCGGCGACGACAAGGCCATCGCCCTCACCTCGTTCAACAACCTGCTCTTCGGCGTGCTGATCGTGGTGTTCCTGCTCTTCGAACCTCAAGGCATCGCCGCAGTGTGGCGAAGACTCAAGGCGAGGGTCGTCGCCTGGCCGTCCCGACCATGAACCACCCCCCGACCAAGGAGCAACTCCGATGACTCTCACCAAACGCCGACCTGCGCCCATGCACCGCAGGCTGCTCGCCGGAGGGCTCGCCCTGGCCCTCACGGTCACCCTGGCCGCGTGCGGCCGTGACGACTCGGCCGACGACTCCGAGGGAACCTCCAACGGCACGCCGGGCGAGCTGACCGCGGCCCCCGGCTTCGACCCGGTCGCCAAGACCATCACCCTGGGCGTGCTCACCCCCACCTCCACCACCGCCAAGCTGATCAGTGACCCGCTCACCGCAGGCAACCAGGCGTACTGGGACCAGCTCAACGCCGAGGGTGGGATCGCCGGTGAGTACAAGGTCTCCCTGGAGGTCCGCGACAACAAGTACGGCAGCGGCGACAACACCGCGACGGCCACCGCGTACGGCCAGATCAAGGGCGACGTGGCGGCCTTCCAGCAGGTACTCGGCACCGACCCGGTGAACTCGATCCTGTCGGACCTGCGCGACGACAACATCATCGCCGCGCCGGCCACCCTCGACGCCGAGTGGTATCAGGAGCCGAACCTGATGCCCATCGGTGGGCCCTACCAGGTCGAGGTCGCCAACGCGCTGTGGTACTACGTCGAGAACATGGACGGGGCCGACGCCAACATCTGCACCCTCACCGCCGACGACGGCTACGGCAACGCCGGGTTGAGCGGTGTGGAGTTCGCCGCCTCCGAGCTCGACATCGAGCTCACCGACACCCAGAAGTTCAAGAGCGCCCTCACCGGCGGGTCCTACGACGCGCAGGTGCAGTCGCTCCAGCAGAGCCAGTGCGACGCGGTGTTCCTCACCTCGTTGCCCTCGGACACCCTGGGGATCTTCAACGCGGCCATCTCCAAGAACTTCGCGCCCACCTGGATCGGCACCAGCCCCACCTGGATCAACCTGCTCGCGCAGGACGCGCTGGGTGAGTACTCCGCCGAGAACTACCTGGTCGTGGCCGAAGGTCCCGAATGGGGCGACGAGTCGGTCCCCGGAATGGAAAAGCTGCTCGACGCGGTCGAGAACCACGCGCCCGACGTGGAACCGAACTTCTACTTCGCCTTCGGCTACCTGCAGGCCAACGCCATGGCCCAGATCCTGACCAAGGCGATCGAAGACGGCGACATGTCCCGCGAGGGCATCATGAACGCCATGAACAACATCGGTGAGCTGACGTTCGAGGGTTCGCTGTCGGATCAGGCCTACGGCGCCCCCGAGGACCGCGAGCCCCAGCGTGAGTCGACGCTGTTCAAGGTCACGCCGGACACTCTGGAGACCAACGGTGGGCTCAGCCTGTACGCCGAGGACTCCATGAACTTCACCAGTGACGTCGGCCAGAACGTGCCGCTGAGCTGAATCCACGCTGCGACGGGGCCGTTTCGGCGGCTCCGGGCCCTTCGATGCCGATCGCCGGGGCGCCGCGGGGGGGTGCCCCCGGGGCGGCCCCGCCGTGGGGCGCCCCCCCCCCGGGTGGGGGGGGCGGGGCCCGGGCGC
>CAYVAS010000089.1:0-9031 GCA_964449375.1 uncultured Iamiaceae bacterium
CAGCCTCGACCACCGCACCCCCGCCGAGGCCTACGCTGCCAGCCCGGCAGCCTGATATACCGAAACCCCGTGTCCACCGAAGCGGGGCAACTCCAACCCACCAACGAGAACGGCAACGGACTCATCCGCCGCTACGTCGGCAAAGGCACCAACCTCGCCACCTACACCCCAGACGACCTCCGCGCCATCGAACACCGAATCAACACCATCCCCCGACGCGTCCTCGACTGGGACACCGCCCATGACCGCTACCATGCCGCTGTCGCGATGACCGATTGAACTCGCCCTGCTACGAAGAAGATCGCGTCGAGGATCCGGCGACGGGACACGGTCCGCGGTCGCCCCAGGCTCCCGGGTTTCGGTTCAGGACCCAAAAGAGGGGCAATGATTTCCCATTCGGCGTCGGTCATGTCGCCGTGCGTTGTTCGCCATGTAGAAACCCGTTCCACCAAATGCGTTTCCATGCATTTGATTCTAAACGAGTCCGACACCCAAAACAAGCCAAAACATGCTCTGACCAGGTATTATTTTGCGAACAGCCTCTAACATCTTCGACGTGCCAAGCGCAGTGAAGGAACCGGTCGGCAGAAGACCGACCTTGGCGCGCAACCGAAGACTATCGCCAACCTCCAATCGCCAACCACGCGAATATGGTCTAATCCGGGACCATCGCGAACCACGAGCACCTCTTTATGTCGCTCCAAGACGCTTCATCTCGTTGCGCCCTATCTTTCTCTGCATCATTGCATCTGTCCTCACGACTCTGACCAGCTGCGGACCATCGTCAAACTCCACATCAGATGCGGCCGCCCCGATTTGCCCAGCTCCGGCAATTTCCCTGGACAAGGTGGTCGCCGAAATTGGAGATCGAGTCACGATCAACGGCGGCGCATGGCGCGACGGCTGCAATGACTCTCGGACCGATAACGTACCTGATGAACCGCCAAGCAAACCGTACGCAAAATATTGCAATCTACATCGTGCAGGACCAAGATGTCCGGCTCCTGACTCGCCTTGATGCCGATCAACGCGGTGAATTTCATACCACCATAACTGTGCCCCTCAACCTGTTGCCGGGGACCGCTGCCATCATTGCATCTAATACGATTGATGACAGCCGACCGATCCCGGCTTCCCCAGATGCCATCGTAAGCTTGGAAATTCAATCCGCCGGTCAGCCGAGGGGTGCCAAATAGACTATTCCAAGATAGAAATAGGGGCTGCCGTGGGACGGTGTCCGTTCGACATCGCGGTAATGGTCGGCGTGCTCGATTGCGCACCCGCGGGCTCAACGCCCCCCCTTTAATCGGACGGTGGGCAGAGCAGCTCGAGGCGGATCTCCGCCGTTTCACCGGAGCCGCTGTCGGCACCCCAGGTGCCTTCGATCACGGCCTTGCCCGGTTCGATCTGCCTGGTCGCATCCGACCCGACCTCGGGATCGTGGCTCGCCGCGACCCACTCGTCGCCTCCTGAAGTCACCGCGGCGCTCCAGACATCACCACCCGCCACGATCACCTCGACACCGTCCGGGGTGGCCATGCCGGCGACCGACACCATCTTCTCGTCGACGCGGCAGTACGAGGTCATCGCACCAGGGTCGACCAGGCTGAGTTCGGCGGACACCCCGTCGATCTCGATGGTGCCCCGCGGTTCGCCTTCGAAGGTGGCGTCGGCGTCACCAGCGTCGCCCGAGTCGTCGTCACCGCCTTCCTCATCACCGTCGTCCCCGGCGTCGGGGCCGTCCTGGGCTGCGGGCACCGACGCGTCCGCATCCGACGTGCCGTCGGAGTCGCTCGAACATCCCGCGATGAAGGCGACGACGAGCAGGAGCGCGAGCAGCGCGGCAACGATGGGTGAGCGTTCACTTTGCATGACAGGTTCCTCCGTTGGGGGTGACGGCATGTGGCGAGACGGGGCGACGGATGCGGGCATGGTCACGCCGGCCCCACGCCGATGATGAGTCCGGTGTCCACGGCGTCCTCACCCGCAATGGTGTAGGAGAAGCTGTGGCCCTCCATGTGGCCCTCGTATTCGAGGACGATCGACCCGTCGGGACGTTCCCGTTCATCGGTCGGGTTCCCGTTGGCGGCGATGATCTCGCTTCGCATGTCGTCGACGGTCACCTGTACGACCCCGAAGGCCTGGCCCATGTACCCGTCGTCGACGACGTTGAGGTTCTCGCCGGTGATGGTGATGTGCTCGGGTACCCACACCTCGTCGGGCCACTGCTCGTCGATCAGGTGCCCGCCGGAGGGCGGCTTCGCACCGTTGCCGGAGGCCTCGGCGCCGTCGGTCGTCTCCACCTCGGTCTGGTCGTCTGCCGACGGCGACGCACCGTCGGAGCCCGAATCGCTGCAGCCGACGAGCGACGCCACGGCGAGCAGGGTCGCGCTGAACAAGGTGGCGGCGAGCGGTTTCCGTGGTCGGTGGTGGGTGGTCACCGTCGGGTCCTCCGGGTGGTCGATGGGTCTGGCGAGCCGTTGCGCTCGTGGCAAGTGTGAAGGCGGGTGTCCCCCAATGCCAGGGGGACGGGTACTCAACGTTCCGGTGTCGCTACTCACTGCCCGGCACGGGGCGGATCAGCCGCTGATCGCCGGGTGGACCACCTGGGCGACAGCGACCACGGCGTCGGCGATGGGCGTGGCCCCGGCTCCGGTGTCGTCGTAGGGGTACGAGGCCGACACCTCGTACACCCGGTCGCCCACGGCGAACAGCACGATCCCCATCGACCCGTCATCGAAGACCAGTGCGTCATCGGCAACTTCGGGTGCTGGCGACGGCTCACCGATGCCCACGGTGTCGGCCGCGGCATCGGCGTCGGAGTGGATCGCCGGGAGGCGTTTCACCCAGATGTGGGCCTCGCTCAGTTCCCCGGCGGGCACCGACTCGTCGGAGAAGTCGATGAAGCACTCACCCTCACCCCGGGCGTACGCGCCCTCGTCGGTGACCGGAATGCCCACCCCGAAGGCAGCGACCAGGTCGTCGACCACCGGCTCGACGAGGTCGCACACCGGCACCACCTCACCGTCACCTCCCGGGTCGCCACCCTGGTCGTCGTCGGCACCGTCGGCTCCATCGGCCGGGGCGGTCACCTGATCGTCCGTTGCCGTCTGGCCACCGTCGGAGTCCGAACCCGACGAACACGCCGACACCAGCGCGATGCACACCGCCACCCCCAGTAGGCTCAGGCGACGGGTGCGGCGACTCGTGGCCGGTGCCGTTCGGACGGTGGCGCGTTCGGTCACGTTGTCGGAAACTTCGTCGGAGATCATGCTGCCCACATGGCCTCACCGCATGGGTCCCAGGCAAGGCCCGGGACTACTCATTGGTAGAGGCGCACCTGCTCAGTGACCGCGCCATCGTGGCGCCTGAGTGACCGTCGCCGACACGATGAGTACCAGCCCCGGGCCACGCCGAATGCCCGAACCCCTACCGTGGCGCCCAGTGAGCAACCTCATCGGCCGCCAGGCCGAACTCGAACGCGCCCTGGGTGACCTCACCGACCCCGGGGTCGACGGTGTGCTGGTCAGCGGCGAGGCCGGTATCGGCAAGTCGCTGCTGCTCGCCGCGGTCGAGAACCGGTTGAACCAGGCCGACGGTCACACCGTCCGGCTCCCCACGTCCGAAGCGACGTCGTCGTTGTCGATGTGGCCGTTCCACCACCTGCTCCCCCAGGTTCCGCCGTCGGACCTGCTCGACCTCGCCCGGCACGTGCGGAGCCACCTTGTCGAGTTGAGCGGCCCAGCACGCGTCACGTTGTTCATCGACGACGTCCACCACCTCGACGCCGTGTCCATCGGGATGCTCGACCACCTGCTGCGCGGTGGGCACGTCCGCCTCGCCGCGACGATCCGCACCGGCGAACCCCACCTCGCCGACCTCGACACGCTGTGGACCCACTTCGACGTCCGCGAGCTGCGCCTCGACGCCTTGGCGGTCGACGACTGCGCGGTGCTCGTCGAACACCTGCTCGGCGGGCCGGTACTGCCCGAGTCGGTGACCCGCCTGGCGGACATCGCCCAGGGCAATCCGCTGCTGTTGCGCGAGCTCGTGCTCGACGCCACCGAGAACGGCACGCTGGTGGCCGGCGACGACGGGTGGCGGTTGCTCTCCGGCGAACAGCTCGCCACCCAGGCGATCGGTGACCGGACCCGGCTGTGCATCCGCCGTCGCGTCGCGCGGCTCAGCGGGACCGAACAGGAGCTGCTACGCCTGCTCGCGGTGGCGGGCGACATCCCACCCGAGATCGTGCCAGACGAGCTGGGCGAGGCGTTGGTGCAGCTCGAGTCACGGCGGCTGGCCCGGGTGGCCGCCGACCGACCCGGTGTGTGGCGTGCCGGGCTCGACCATCCCCTCCTCGCCGAGGTGCTGCACCAGGACATGACCGGGAGCGAACGCCGCGCGGCGCTGGCGCGACTCGTCGAGTTGACCCGTCGGCTGGGGCCGGACCACCCCGGGGCGGCGACCCGGATGGCGTCGTGGGCCGAGACCAACGACGACGACCTCTCCGGCTCCGAATGGTTGCGGGCGACCGCCGAGGCGGTGGCCGCGTTCGACCACGACGCCGCCGCCCGCTGGGCCCGCCGTGCCGTCGACGCCGATCCCACCAGCCACGCGGCCCACCTGGCGCTCGGCACCATCCTGCGGCAGCAGGGCCGCCCCGACGAGGCACTCGCTGCCTTCGGAGAGGCCGAACGCTGCGCGGTCACCGACGAACAGGTCACCACCGCCGCACTCGAACACGCCGCCCTGCTGGCCCTTCCCCTGCGGCGGCCCCAAGACGCGGTCGCCGCACTGCACGCCGTGATCGGCCGCATCGACAGCGAGGAGCTCACCTGGGCCTTGCGCTCGGAGGCAGCGGTGTTCGCGACCCTGGGCGGCACGTTCGATCCCGTCCTGTTCGACCGGCCGGGTGACCTCGACGGTGCCGCGGCGGGCGCGGCGATCCGTTGGCGCACCGGTCTGAACGAGCTGTATTCGCGCACGATGATCGGCCAGATCTCCCAGATCGACGACCTGGTGGGCGGCACCTTCCACTGTTTCGCCGCGGTCGAGGCGCAACGTCCCCAGGAACTCGACTACGTCTTCGGTCTCCGCGGAGCGGCGCGGTTGCTGCGCGGTGAGGTGCACCAGGGTCTCGCCGAACTCGAACCGATCGTCGAGGCCCGCCGAGAGGCCGGTGCCTACCGCGGGATCAGCGCGATGATCCTGGCGTTGCTCCAGGGGATCGCGTGTGACCCTCGGGCGGTCGCCACGGCGATCGACGGCGTCGAACAACACGAGTGGTTCGACCCATTGGGCTCCGTGGGAATCGCGCTCGGGATCGCGTCGCTCGTGGCAGGCGCGACCGGAGACATCGACACCGCCGAGTCAATCACCGCGCGCGGTGAATCCGGTTCGGAACCGTGGCGTTCGATCTGGATCGGACGGGCACGCGCCCAGGTCGACTACCTCCGGGGCGACCTGGCCGGCGCACAGCGACGCTGTGCCGACGCGGCCCGGCGGGCATTGGCGACCTCGCACGTGAGTTACGCGGCGATGACCGCCCACGGGCTGGTCACCTACGGCGACGCCGCACTCGCCGCCGAACTGCTCGACGACGCCCTCGCACGCACCGAGGGTTGCACGTTCGTGGAAACGATGACCCGTCATGCGCACGCCGTGGCCCGTGGCGACGTCGCCACGCTCACGCACACCGCGGCCGATTTCGACGACCAGGGTGCACGCTGGATGGCCGCGTCGTGTCACCTGCAACGTGCCGAGTTCCTGCTCGCCGACGGCGACGAAGCCGGGGCGCGTCGCGCGTCGACCGTGGGCCTGCTGGCGTTCGACCGGCTCCAGCCGTTCATCGCACCTCCGGCGCCGGCGGTGCCCGATGCCCCGTCGGCCCGTGAACGCGAGGTCGCGGCACTCGCGCTGGGGGGCCTCACCTCTGCCGAGATCGCCACGACCCTTCAGCGGTCGGTCCGCACGGTCGACAACCACCTGCACCGGCTGTACCGGAAGCTCGACCTCGAAGGCCGCGAGCAACTCGTCACGCTTGCCGACCACGGCTGAGGCGGGGCCGGGGCTCCCCAGCTCCACCGGCTCCGTCCGATGGTGTTTCGGACGGCCAGTACGATGACCGGGCATGCGGGAGCTGATCGGGCGCGACGACGAGTTGGCCGCGCTGCTCAACGGCCTGCGGAAGGTCAGTGCCGCGGTGATCACCGGGGAGGCCGGGGCGGGCAAGACGGTGCTGCTGCGCGAGGTCGTCCGCCGATGCCGCCGCCTGGGGTGGAACGTGGTGGAGGCCAATCCGTCACCGGCGACCCGCCACCTGCCGCTGTGGCCGTTCCACCCGCTGCTGCCCACCGACGACACCGGCGAGCCGTCCGCGGTGCTCGATGCGTTGCGCACCCGGTTCGAGGGTGACGCGCCCACCCTGGTCGCCGTCGACGACGCCCAGCACCTCGACGGCGAGTCGATCGAGTTGTTGGCCCAGCTCGGTGCCAGCAACGACTGCAAGGTCGTGGCCACGGTCCGTGACGGCGCCCCGGCGCACGCCACACTCCCCGGACTGTGGGATGCACTGGAAGCGATGCCCGTGCCGGTCGGTCCGTTCGACTCACCCAGCACCGCTCGGTTTGCTGCGTGGGTGCTGGGTGGTCCGGCCACACCGGCGTTGACCGAGTGGCTGGTGGTCGCCGCCCAGGGGAACGCGTTGTTGATCCGGGAGCTACTGCTCGATGCGAGTGACCGCGGTGACCTCGTGCCCGGCGACGACGGCTGGGCGGTGGTCACCGGCACCGACACGCCGGGCCCGGGTCCGCGCACCGTGCGGTGTATCGACCGTCGGATCGGCCGTCTCACCGACGGTGCCCGGCGTCTGCTCGAACTGCTCGCACTGGCCGGTGAGGTTCGTGTCGACCAGCTTCCGGCCGGTTGCGATACCGATCTGGCGTTGCTCGAAGAGCGTCGTCTGGCGCACCGCGCGGCATCCGACGATCACGGCCACATCTCGGTGGATCATCCGTTGGTCGGCGAGGTCGTGCTCGATTCGATGGACGACGCGCGTCGCTGGTCGACCACGTGGTCCCTGGTCGACCTGTTCGCCTCGGCGCCGCTCGACCCCGGCGACGCGAGCCGACTCGCGACCTGGGCGACCCAGGTGGGCCATCCCCTCGACCCCGGCGCCTGGGTCGTCGCGGCACGTGAGGCGATCGCCGGGTTCGACCTCGTCCACGCCGGCATCTGGGCGCAGTCGGCGATCTCGGCCGACCGCAGCCACCACGGCGCGCACCGCACCCTGGGCAACGTGCTGCGGTTGCGTGGGGATCTTCCGGCTGCTGCGGCCGCGCTGGCCGATGCGGCGGCGACGGCGCAGGCCGAGGCCGACATCGCCGCGGTGGCCCTCGACCGAGCCGCGCTGCACGGGTTCCAGCGTGGCGAACCCGACCGGGCGATGCAGATCCTGCTCGCCGCGGTCGACCAGGTCGACGATCCGTCCCGGGCGATGTCGTTGCGGTCCGAAGCGGCGGTGTTCGGCACCCTGCTCGGACGCTTCGACGACGTCATGCTGGTGACGGCGGCCGACCCCGAGGCCAAACGCACTGCGAACGCCGTGACCCGGTGGACGCTGGGGCTGAACGAGGTGTATGCGCTGGCCATGACGGGACGGATCGAGGGGATCGACCCGCTCATCGACGCGGTGTCGGCCGACGCCTCCGAGATCGCCGATGCCCGACCCCACGAGCTGGATCTGCTCCTCGCGGTGCTGGGCGCGGCACGGATCCAACAGGGCGCCCTCGCGGCGGGGATCGCCGAGTTGGACGATGCGCTCGCCGTGCAACGCTCAGGTGACCAGTTCCGGGGGATCACCGCCGCGGTGCTCGCGTTGCTGTTGAACCTGGTCGACGACGACCGTGCCTCGGCCGCGGCTGCCGAGTCGGTGGCCCAACATGCCTGGACCGACCCGTTCGGTTCCGCGCCGATCGCCGCGGCGGTGGCGGCGATCACCGCGTCACGGCAGGGGCGACACGACGAGGCGGTCGGCCACATCGACGGCTTCGACGACGAGTCGTTCGATGCACACCCTTGGACGGCGATCTGGGTGGGGCGGGCCCGGGCCCGCTGCGTGTTCGACACCGGTGATGCGGCCGAGGCGACCGAGCGGTGCGTGGCCGCCGGGCAGGCCGCGCTCGATTCGGGGCACCGTTCCTATGCGGCGATCACCCTGCACGACGCCGTCCGCTACGGCAAGGCCGACGCCGTTGCCGGGCACCTGGCCGATACGGCGCAGGCGACCAGCGGTGCGCCGATGCTGGAACTGCTCGCCCGCCATGCGACCGCCGTGGCACACGCCGATGTCGAGGCACTGGAAGCATGTTCAGTGGACTTCACACGGGCGGGGGCGACGGGCCTGGCCGCCGAGGCGCACCTGCAACGGGCCGGGCTGCTCGCCGAGGCCGGGGCGCCGGTCGCGGCCCGCCGGGCCGACCTGTCGGGTCGGGTCCTTTCCGAACGGGCCGCACGGGTGATCCCGACCGACGCGGTCACCGACGCGGTCACCGACCGTGAACTCGAGGTCGCCCGGCTCGCCGCAGCGGGCCGCACGTCGTCACAGATCGCGGACGAGGTGTTCCTGTCACGGCGAACCGTCGACAACCACCTCGCCGCGGTCTACCGCAAGCTCGACCTACACCAACGGACCGAACTCACCGACCTGATCGGCTGACCCACCCGCGGCGCGTCACTAAGTGGATGGTCATAGGTCGCGGCCGTCCACTCTCTTTGCCGACGACAGGGCTGCCAGCGCCAGTACTGCGCATCCCACCACCGCAGCGACATGAACCGCGCGCAGTGTGGTGGAGGATCGATAGATCAAACCAAATGCGCCGAAATAGACGGGCATGAAGAGCATGAATCCTCGCCCTATCGGCACACTCCCGACACTCCAACGGCCCAAGCGTCGCAATGGTGAATTCTCGCCCAACCAGGGTCTTCGGATTTCAGCGGGGTTTGATGGTGGCGAGTAGCGACCAGTCGGGTT
>CAYVAS010000090.1:0-8849 GCA_964449375.1 uncultured Iamiaceae bacterium
CATGCCGTTGGCGATGTGGTGCAGCACCGGCGGGGTTCCGCAGTGGTACATCCACGCGCCGGCCAGGTGGGCCTCGAAGGTGTAGACCAGCGACTCACCGGGCTGGATCGTGCGCATGTCCTCGTCCATCGAGGTCTGTGAGGCGTGGAAGTCGATCGAGTGACCGATGGCGCCCTTGTTGACCAGGGTGATCTCGAAGATGTCGCCGACCTTGCCGCGCAGGGTCGGGCCCGGCACGGTGTCGTTGAAGGTCCACATGAGCTGGGTGACCCCCGGGGCGACCTCCATGACCACGTCGGTGGCCTCGATGGTCAGCGTGTGGGTCGTGGCTTCGGGTGCCGGGTCCACGTAGGGGTCGAAACGCTCGAAGTCGTCTCCGGGTTCGGCCGACTTGTCGATGGTTGCGTTGTCGTCACCGATGCCGGCTCCGATGCCACCTCCTCCGGTCGACTGCGACACCTGCTGGGTCTCGCCGCCCTGGTCGCCGACCACGATGATGTCCATGACCATGCCGGCGGCCTCGTGGCCCGGCAGGGTGCAGTATCCCTGGATGGTCGCTTCGATCGCGGTGGTGGTGAGCACCGCCGATTCACCGGGGTTCAGGATCGGCGTCGCCTTCGAGCCGATCTTCAGGTCGTGGGTCTGGGCCCCGTCGTTGGTGACGTTGAGCACCAGGGTGGTGTTGGGCGCGACCTCGATCGAGGCCGGCTTGACCCAGAACTCGCCCAGTGACACGTCCAGTTCCTGGGTGGTCGGCGGCGACGAACCGCTGCCCAGATCACCGCCGTCGTCGTCGCCGGTGAACAGGGCCCACGCCAGGATGGCGCCGACGGCCACGATCGTGGCGAAGGCCATCGTGGCGATGAGGCCCACGTCGCTCATGCGGTCCCGGAACTTGCGGCGCTGGGCCGAGCGGGCCTCGGCTTCGCCGGTGGTGTCCAGGTCGATGTTGCTTGTGTCGTTGGGTTCGGTCATGTCCTCGGCTCCTTGTGAAACTTTTCTCGTGCACTGCCATCGTGGCCTGAGTCCCCGGGAAGGCACAGGGTACAAGGTCCCTGTCGAGCTGCGACTCCGGTCACGTCGGCCCTCGGCGGCGGGTCGCGGGCCTCACGGGATCGCCTCGGAGGCCAGCGGTACCCACCAGCGCACCCGGGTGCCTGCGCCGGGCTCGGCATCCACGTTGAAGGTGCCACCCAGTTCGGTGGCCCGGGCCCGCAGGTTCTTGTGGCCGTAGCCCCCGGTGTCCACCGAGGGATCGAAACCGGAACCGTCGTCGGCGACGACCACCTCGAGGCCGCCGTCTGCGTCCAGGTCGAGGGAGACCTCCACGGTCGCGGCGGCGCCGTGGCGGTGCGCGTTCGCGATGCATTCGCGCACCACCGCCAGCACCGCATCGGCGATCGCCGGTGGCACCGAGGACGCCACCCGGCCCCGGACCTGCAGGTTCACGTCGATGCCGAGGGCTTCGGCCTGGGCATCGGTCACGTTCCGCACGCGGTCGGTGAGGCGCAGGGTTCCGTCGGGTTCGTGGCGCAGGTCGTGGATCACCGTGCGGATCTCGGCGATCGTGTCGTCGATCTCGTCCACGGCGCCGGCGACCACCTCGCGCAGCCGCGCAGGGTCGGCGTCGCCGGCGGCCTGCAGGGCCAGACCCGCGCCGTAGAGCCGTTGGATCACCGAGTCGTGCAGGTCACGGCCGATGCGTTCGCGTTCGGCGGTCAGGGCCAGACGCTCCCGGGTCGCGTACAGCGACGCCTGGGCGGCACGCCGCTCGGAGAGGTCCCGGATGGCGGCCACCACATGGTGGGCACCGCCCGTCCTCACCGGTGACAGGCTCACCTCCACGGGCAGATCGGTGCCGTCCGCGCGGCGGCCCAGCAGTTCCAGGCCCGACCCCATCTGCCGGGCCCGGGGCCGTTCGGCGTAGCGCTCCCGGTGCTGGGCGTGCGCGGCCCGCAGACTCTCGGGCAACAGATCGTCCACGCCGCGGCCCACCAGGGTGGCGTCGGGCCCGCCGGCGGGGTCGTAGCCGAACAGCTCGTGGGCCCGTCGGTTCGCGAGGACGATCTGTCCGGTGTGGTCGGTGACCACGATCGCGTCGGGCGCGGCGTCGATCACCGACCGGACGAGGTCGTCGACGTCGTCGACCGGTTCGATGCCGGCCCGCGCGTCTACCGACTCGCGGTCGGATCGCATGGTCACCGAGCCTACCCGGGGGCCCGGTACACGCTCCCGGGAGCCGGACCTGGCCGCGGGCCGGTGGCGGGCGGACCCGGCCGGGTCAGCTCGACAGGCGTTCGGCCCAGGCGCGGTGGGTCGCGATCGCCCCGGCGTAGCGGGCCTTGCGCTTGGCGACGCGGCCCGTGGGCTCGGGTGCATCCGCCTGGCGCGTCGCGTACTGGGCCTGGATGCCTTCGCGGAGCATGACGAGCGCTTCGGAGCGCAACTGGGAGATGCGGGACTCGGTCACGCCCAGCTCGTCGGCCAGTGCCTGGGACTTGCGACCGTGGAGGAAGTAGCCGGCGATCACCGTGCGGTGCCGGTCGGGCAGCAATTCCACCGCGTCACGCATGTAGGCGAGCAGTTCACGGTGTTCCAGTTCGGCGGAGGGTTCCACCGAGGCGTCGTCTTCGAGGATCTCGACCAGGGTGAGTTCCTCGTCGGCCTCGTTGACCTCGTACTCCAGCGCCAGGACCACCGAGCGGAACAGCCGGTCCCGGAGCCGGTGCAGCTCGTCACGGGTGATGCCCAGGGCCTGGGCGACCTCGTCGGAGGTGGGGCTCCGGCCCAGCTCGGACGCCAGGCGCTGCTCGATTCCTTCGAGCCGGCGGGCACTGTTGCGGACCGAACGGGGAGCCCAGTCGGCCGCGCGGACCGCGTCGAGGATGGCGCCGCGGATGCGACGGGCGGCGAACCGGTCGAAGGGGACACCCCGGTCCGGGTCGAAGCGGCGAGCGGCCTCGACCAGGCCCAGCGAACCGGCCGTGGCCAGTTCTTCGCGGTCGACGTGGCGGGGGAAGTGCACCGCCACCTGGAACACGACGTGCCGCACCAGTGGCAGGTGCGCTTCGATCAGGCTCCGTCGTTCTGAATCCGTGATGCTGCCCATCGAGAATCCTTCACTCCGAGTCGTTCCCTTACCTCGGCACGGTGTGCCGAGGACTTGAACCCCTGCCCGGCGCCGGCGTGAATGGCGGCCAGAAAGCCCTTACCGAATAGTCCCTCCGGAGAGACGAAGACAAACACGAAATCAAATGAAATATCATGGAGAGGGCTGAAAATAATCGACAAGACGTGCCAATCGTTACACGTCCGTCACGTGATTCGTGGGTCGACCGACGGGCAGGTCGGTTCAGGAGGTCGGTGCAGAACCCTCGAAGATCGCGGCCCGCACACCCCGACGCGCCAGTTCGTGCAGGAACTCCAGGGCCTCGAGTTGCGCAGCGACCCCACCGACCCCGGGACCGCGCACCTGACCCTGGGCCGCCCACACCGTGGCCACCGCGGCGACGGCCGCTCCGGCGACCGCGGGTCGGTCCATCGCGCCGAGCACCTCGGTTTGGGTCGCGCCGGACGCGTGACGAGCCCGGATCTCCACCCGCAGCGCCCCCACCGCGCCTTCCGGATGGGGCGGGCGCAGCATCGGCAGGCGGGCGAGGAGCCGGTCTCGACGGGTCCCGGCCATGCGGGCCGTGATCCGGCGCACGCCCGCCAGGGTGGGCTGCAACAGCAGCGGCTCGACCAGCGCGCCCCGGTAACAGTCCGCGGCACCCACCGGGTCGGGAAACCAGCACAGCTCACGACCCGACCCACCGGGTCGGGTGACCCACTCGCCGTCGAACCACTCCTCGGCAGGCCCCGAGAAGTTGCGGTGGTGCTGGTGGGCACAGGCCGGACCGCCGGTGCCGAGCCAGGCCACGTGCACCTCGTCGACGGCGTCGAACCAGGACGCCCCGTGGTGTGCCAGGGCACAACTGAGCCCCGGTGAGAACGCGGCACCCAGCACCCCGGCCACGCCGGCGGCCACGGCCTCGTCGTGCAGTCCGAGCAGCGCGACCACCGCGTCGCGACCGTCGGCGGTCGACACGAACGGCTGGCGCAGCGCGAGCAGGCGCCGAGCCTGATCGGGATGGGCGGCCGAGGGCCCCGCGAGCAGCGTGGCGTCACAGTCCGCGATCCCCGCCGGCAGGACGTCGTCGGGCGACCACTGGTCCGCCACGGCGATCGGTCCCAGCACCTCAGCGACGGCTTCACGGCGGGCCGCGTCGGGTTCGCCCAGGACGATCTCGGTCACGCCAGGCGTCGATGCCAACTGACGGGCCGCGCGCGCGCCCACCGCCCCCAGTCCCACGACGCCGATACGCATCAGCGGAGGTCGGGTCCGGACAGTTCCCGCCATCCACCGGCGCGGGGCGGAACCCCGCCGGAACCCCGCAGGCGGAGCACCGCCGCCACGATCGCCGCGGCACCGAGAGCCACCAACGCCCGGCGCACCAGGGTCATGATCGCGAAACGGGACTGGGCCATGGTGGTCGCCTGATCTGGAGTCTTCGGAAACGGTCGTGGCACCGGGGAGGAACGGGTCCGGCCGGTGATCGCTGTCGTGGGGCTAGCAGGAGTCGAACCTGCGACCTCACCCTTATCAGGGGTGCGCTCTAACCAACTGAGCTATAGCCCCGCTCACTCGAACAGACAACGCTAGTGGCTGGTTCGCGGAACGGGCCAGCCCGAGGGGATGTTCCGGCGCGACCCCGACCCGGCTCAGTCCCGGTCCCGGCCCCGGGTGGCCGGTTCCCCGCGTCCGGCACGATCCCGGTCCGCGGTCGTTCGGCGCGGGTCCCCGTCCTCGGCATCCGCGGCGTCGTCCTCGTCGGTCTCGTCGGTCTCGATGACCGTGAAGCGGATTCCGCCGGTGGCTTCCGAGATCAGGTTCACGATCGCCGCCCACAGGGTGATCAGCACGCTGCCCGCGGTGAGCAGGACCGCACCGGCCAGGGCGGCGCCCTGGAAGAGCCGGGGCCCGTCGAAGGACCAGTTCTCGAAGCCGATCTGGCGCATGAACTGCTCGATGCTGTGGACCTGACCGGTGGCGTTCAGTAGCGACCAGCCCAGTGCCGTGGCGATGAGGAACACCACATAGAGCACCAGGCCGCCCAGCAGGGTGACCTTGAACACCGACCAGAGCTGGACGTGTCGGACGATCCGCACCACCCGCCGGCCGGGCCGGTGCGCGGGCGCGAACAGCGGCTCTTCGGACCCGGCGGGTGCCCTGGTGTCGTCGGCGACCTCGGCGCGTCCCCGCTTGCGGCGGCGGCGCGTCCCGCGGGTGGTCCGGGTCGAGGGAGGTACGTCGGTTGGGGCCAGCAGGTCGCCGGTCGAATCGGCCCGCTCGGATCCGACGCCCGCAGGCGGGGTGCTTCCGATGGACGCTGACTCCGACGATGCCACCCGTTCAGTCTACGGAGCCGCCGCCGACGAGGCGGTCACCGGTCGCGCCGCCGCAACGGCACGGTGACCGTCGATCGTCACCCGCACCACGGTGGTGGTACCGACCCGTTGCACCTCGGTCACGGTCGCGCCGTTGTGGGCGGCGACCTCCCCGGCAACCCGTCGAGCCTCGGCCGGGTCCAGGCGCAGCGCCGCGGCCAACGCCGCGGCGTCGGCGGCGTTCTGGGCCCGGGCACGCTGGGTGGCCTCCACGGCGACGTGCGCCACGCCGAGCCCGAGGAGCGCGACGACCACGACGCATCCCGCCATGAGCGGCACCACTTGGCCCCGGGGCGGCTCGGGCCGGGACCGGACGGTTGCCTGCCGGTCCCTGCTGGCACGGCGGTGCTGGTGCATGACCGGTGGAATGCCCGGGCCGCCGGAGCGTCAAACCCGGCCGGAACGTGCCACCGGACAGGAACGTATCCCCGGGCCGGAGACCACCCGGCGCGCGCGCAGCGCTCGGTGAGGCTCAGGTGGTTTCGTCGTCGACGGTGAGCACCGGCGCCACCGCGGCGACCTTCTGGCCTGCATCCAGGTTCATGACCCGCACCCCGGTGGCGTCCCTGCCCTGGGAGGAGATCTCCCGGACCGGCATGCGGATCACCGTGCCACCCGAGGCGATCACGAAGATCTCGTCTTCCAGCGACACCATGAACGCCGCGGCGACCTGGCCTCGACTGGCGGTCAGACGGATGCCACGGACCCCCTGGATGCCCCGGTTCTTGGCGGTGAAGTGCTCCAGCTTGGTGCGCTTGCCGTAGCCGGTGTCGGTGACGATCAGGATCGTGGCGTCGTCGCGGGCCACGTCGCAGGACACCACCTCGTCGCCCTCCTTGAGGCGGATGCCCCGCACCCCGGCGGTGGAGCGACCCATGGCCCGGACCTGGTCCTGGGCGAAGCGCACGGTCATGCCCTGGCGCGACACCATGAAGATGTCGTCGCCCTCGTTCACCGGCAGCACCTTGGCCAGCTCGTCGCCGTCGTGCAGCTTGATCGCGATGATCCCGGCCCGCAGCGACGAGTCGTACTCGGTGAAGCGGGTCTTCTTGACCTGACCCTTGCGGGTGGCGAAGAACAGGTACTGGTTGGTCTCGTAGTCACGGGTGTCGATGACCGCCTCGATGCGCTCGTCGGGTTGCAACGGCAACAGGTTGACGATCGCCGTGCCCCGGGCGGTGCGTTCCTTGCGGGGGATCTCGTGGGCCTTGAGGCGGTAGACCCGCCCCAGGTTCGAGAAGAACAGCAGGTAGGCGTGGGCGGTCGTGGTCAGCAGACGGATGACGTAGTCCTCGTCGCGCAGCTTGGTGCCGGCCACGCCGCGCCCACCGCGCCCCTGGGTCTTGAAGGCGTCGGGCAGCATCGTCTTGATGTAGCCCTTGGCCGACAAGGTGACCACCAGGTCCTCGTCGTCGATGAGGTCCTCGATGTCCAGGTCGCCCGGGTCGTAGGTGATCTCGGAGCGCCGCGGGGTGGCGAACTTGTCGCGCACCTCGATCAGCTCGTCCTTGATCACGCCGCGCAGGCGGGCCTCGTCGGCCAGGATCGCCTCGAGGTCGGCGATGGTCTCACGGAGCTGGTCCATCTCGGTCTCCAGATCGATGCGGGCCAGGCGGGTGAGGCGGCCGAGCTGCATCTGGAGAATGTGTTCGGCCTGGGTCTCGGAGAACTCGAAGGGTTCGGCCATCAGCGCGGCCAGGGCCGCGCCGCGGTCCTCGGAGGCCCGGATCGTGGCGATGACCTCGTCGATGACGTTGATCGCCTTGAGCAGGCCCTCCACGATGTGGGCCCGGGCACGGGCCTTGTCCAGGCGGAACTCCGACCGGCGGCGCACCACCTCGATCTGGTGGTCGACGTAGGCGCCGAGTGCCTGGGCCAGATCCAGGGTGCGGGGCACCCCGTCGACCAGCGCCACGAAGTTGACCGCGAAGTTCGTCTGGAGCTGGGTGTGCTTGTAGAGGTTGTTGAGGATGACCAGCGCCGGCGCGTCACGCTTGAGCTCGATGACCAGCTTGGTGTCCTCGCCGGCGGAGGCGTCGTTGACGTCCGCGATGCCGTCGATGACCTTGGTCTCGACCAGTTCCTTGATCTTGGCGGCGGTCGCCGCGATCCCGACCTGGTAGGGCAGCCCGGTGACCTCGATGCGGTCGCGTTGGCGGCCGGAGCCCTCGATGATCTCGGTGCGGGCCCGAAGGCGGATCGACCCCTTGCCGGTGCGGTAGGCGTCCATGATCCCGGAGCGGCCCAGGATCAGCGCGTCCGTCGGGAAGTCGGGCCCCTTGACGAAGGCCATGAGATCGTCGGGGCCGGCGTCGGGATGGTCGATGAGGTGGATGGCCGCGTCGATGACCTCGCCCAGGTTGTGGGGCGGAATGTTGGTGGCCATCCCCACCGCGATGCCCTGGGAACCGTTGACCAGCAGGTTCGGAAAACGGGCGGGCAGGACCGAGGGTTCGGTGACCTCACCGGAGTAGTTGTCGACGAAGTCGACGGTGTTCTCGTCGATGTCGGCCAGCATCTGCATGGCCAGTGGCTCCAGGCGGCACTCGGTGTAGCGGGCCGCGGCCGGGCCGAAGTCGGGCGAGCCGAAGTTGCCGTGGCCGTCCACCAGGGGGTGACGCAGGCTGAAGTTCTGGGCCATGCGCACCAGCGCGTCGTAGATCGCCGAGTCGCCGTGAGGGTGGAAGTAGCCCATCACGTGACCGGTGACCCGGGCGCTCTTCATGTGGCCCCGGTCCGGACGCGCCCCGATGTCGTACATGCCCCACAGGATCCGCCGGTGCACCGGCTTGAGCCCGTCGCGGGCGTCGGGCAGCGCGCGCGACACGATGACCGACATCGCGTAGTCCAGGAAGGAACGCTCCATCTCCTCCTGGATCTCGATCTCCTCGATCGACGAGGGCGATTCTGGCGCTGGGGTGTCGGTCATGGTCGGTGGGAATCCTCTGGTTGCCTCGGTTCAGGTGACGGCGCTCGGGCTCCGGGCCGTGCCGCGGCGCTTGGGCCGCGGTTCGGTTCAGATGTCGAGGAAGCGCACGTCCCTGGCGTTGGTCTGGATGAAGTGCTTGCGGCTGGCCACGTCGTCGCCCATCAGGATCGACATCACCTCGTCGGCGATCGCGGCCTGCTCGACGGTGACCTGCAACAGCGTGCGGTGCTCCGGGTCCATGGTGGTGACCCGCAGCTCGTCGTAGTCCATCTCGCCGAGCCCCTTGAGGCGGGCGAAGTCCTTGGAGTGGTTCGGACGCTCGGCCAGGAAGGCCTCCTTGGCGGCGTCGTCCTTGAGATAGACCTTCTCCTTGCCCACCTCGGTGGAGTACAGCGGGGGCTGGGCGATGTAGACGCATCCCGCCTCGACCAGT